>CAZLZC010000009.1:6021-20704 GCA_964563825.1 uncultured Actinomyces sp. | reverse complement strand
AGTGGCGGGAGCGACTCCGTCGATACGGCGGTCAAGCTCGTGCGCCGTTACTGGGCCGAGTGTGGTGAGCCGTCACGCACGGTGATCGTCACGCGCGAGCACGCCTACCACGGCATGCACCTCGCGGGGACGAGCCTGGCGGGCATCGAGGCCAATCGGGCGGGCCACGGCGACCTCGATCCCGCCGTCGTGCAGGTGCCCTGGGATGACGCCGATGCCCTTGACCTGCTCCTGAGTGAGCGGTCGGATGTCGCAGCCTTCTTCTGCGAGCCGATCATCGGGGCCGGCGGTGTCTACGCTCCCCCCGGCGATTACCTGGCTCGCGTGCGCGAGATATGCCGTCGGCACGGGGTCCTCTTCGTGGCCGACGAGGTGATCTGCGGCTACGGGCGCGCGGCTGCGATGTTCGCCAGCGAGCGCTGGTCGCTGGACCCCGACATCCTGCTGAGCGCCAAGGGCATCACCTCGGGCTACATCCCGCTGGGCGCGGTCCTGGTCTCCGGTCGCGTCGCCGCGCCCTTCTGGACGAGCGGTCCCGCGTCCGTGATGTGGCGGCACGGTTACACGTACTCCGCGCATGCCACCGCGTGCGCGGTCGCCATGGCCAATCTCGACATCCTCGAGCGGGAGGGACTGGTGGCGCGCGCCGATGCGCTGCAGCATCGCCTCGCCGAAGCCCTACGCCCGCTCGCGGCGTACGACGTCGTCAGCGAGGTGCGCGCGGGAGTGGGCGTGCTCGCTGCCGTGGACTACACGCCCGATGCCAAGGCGGATGGGGTCCCGGCGAGGGTCCTCACGGACTTGCGTGAGCGTGGTGTGCTCACCCGCAATCTCGCCTCGGGTGCCCTGCAGGTCTCACCCGCATTCGTCATCGACGATGCCGGCATCGAACTGCTGGGTGCGGCCGTGGGGGAGTCGCTGTCAGCAGCGGGAGGGGTCAGGGCACGCGTGCAGCCGAGTGGGCTCCTGCCCGACATCACCAGCGATGAGGGAGTGGACGCCTTCGACGACCACCACTACCTGCAGCAGGTCCCTCCCCATCACTGACGCTCGCGTGTGGGCATAACCCGCTGCACGACGCCTGGGTGTTCCGGTTTCCTGACTTCCTCGTCGTGGGGACCGAGAGGGTCGTAGTCTCCCTCGGGTGAGCCTGACAGAGGCGGGCTTGCCGGCCCGCCGGGCCCGAGCGAAGGGAATTCCGATGGACCAGGGCACCGTCAAGGAATTCGTCCGCCCCACGGGCGATGACCCGACCACGGTGTGGCAACCCGGCGATGCCTGGCTTGCCGGTGGCACCTTCCTCTTCTCCACGCCGTTGCCCGACATGCGACGCCTGATCGATCTGACCGCCCTGGGTTGGCCCAATCTCGTGGTGGGTCCGCAGAGCCTGCAGATCGCTGCCACCTGTCGCGTGGTTGACCTCTACAACTTCACTCCTCCGCCGGACTGGTTGGCGGGCCCCTTCCTTCGTGAGGCCGTCGATTCCTTCCTCGCTGGCTTCAAGATCTGGAACAGCGCCACCGTGGGCGGCAACATCTGCACCTCGCTGCCCGCCTCGCCCATGACCACCATGGCCGCTGCGCTCGACGCGACCCTGGAGATCTGGGGCCCCGGTGGAGCGCGCCGCACCATGAAGGTCCCCGACTTCATCCTCGGCAACCACGTCAATGCCTTGCAGCCCGGCGAGATCCTGCGCTCGATCGATGTTCCCCTCGAGTCGCTGAAGCGTCGCTACTCCTATCAGCGCTTCACGCTCACCAAGCACGGTCGGTCGAGCGAGTTCCTCGTCGGTACGTCGGATTCGACCAAGGGCGACTTCATCCTCACCATCACGGCCGCCACGTCGCGCCCGTTCATCCTGCGGTTCGGCGCGATCCCCACGGCCGACGAGTTGCGCGCGGCCATCGACAACGGAGTCCGCGACGGCGACTACTTCGATGACCCCAACGGCAGCCCCGCACATCGCAAGCACATGACCTACCACTTGGCCGAAGTCATTCGCGCCGACCTTGCTGGGGAGGCGTGATGTCCTTCATCGTCAACGACCGGGAGTTCACAAGCTCCCCGGCCCCGGGCCAGTGTCTGCGCACCTTCTTGCGCGACCTCGGCCACACCGGCGTGAAGAAGGGCTGCGACAGCGGCGACTGCGGCGCCTGCACCGTCTGGATCGACGGCCACCCCGTACACAGCTGCATCACCTCCGCCGAGCAGATGCGAGGGCGCAGCGTCACGACCATCGAGGGGCTTGCGGATGGAGACTCGCTGCACCCTATGCAGGACGCCTTTCTGAACTCACCTGGATTCCAGTGCGGATTCTGCACGGCCGGCATGATCATGACGTGCGCGTCGCTCAACGACGAGCAGCGCGCCGACCTGCCAGCCTCCCTGCGCGGCAGCCTCTGTCGGTGCACGGGCTTCCGGGCGATCCACGACGCGATCGACGGGATCGCTCACGTGGAGACCGATGTCTCGCCCGGCAAGGAGATCGGCGCCAGCGTGGGGGCTCTCCAAGGCCACGGCGTCGTCACAGGCTCGGTGCACTACACCCTCGACGAGGTGCCTACGGGCACCGCCCACATCAAGGTGGTGCGTTCGCCGCACCCGCATGCACGGGCGATCCGCATCGACACGACCGCGGCCCGCGCTGTGCCGGGAGTGCTCGCGGTCTACACCTGGGAAGACGTGCCCCGCAAGAGGTTCACCACGGCGCTGCACGAGAACCATCTCGTCGAACCCGATGACACCCTCGTCCTCGATCAGGTGGCCCGCTTCAAGGGACAACGCATGGTGGCGGTGGTCGGCGACACAGTCGCGGCAGCTGAGGAGGGTTGTCGTCAGATCGTCATCGAATGGGAGGTGCTCCCCGCTGTCCTCGACATCGAGGAGGCGATGCTGCCCGGCGCACCGCACGTGCATGACCGCAGTGAGGACGCCTGGATAACGAAGCCGGAGAAGAACCTCCTCATCGACATGACCTTCGGCCGCGGCGACGTCGACGAGGCCCTGGCCTCGGCCGACGTCGTTCATCGCGCGACCTACCGCACGCCCCGACAGTCGCACGCTCAGCTCGAGACCCATGGCAGTGTCGCGTGGGTCGATGAGGATGGAGTCCTGCACGTGCGCACGAGCTCACAGGCACCGTTCATCTGCAAGGAGAAGATCTCCTACGTCTTCGGCATCCGACGGGACCTCGTGCACGTCTTCACCGGACGTGTTGGCGGGGGATTCGGCAGCAAGCAGGAGATGCTCACCGAGGACCTGTGCGTCCTCGCCGCTCTCGACCTGCGCATCCCGGTGCAGTGGGAGTGGACCCGTGAGGAGGAGTTCATCGGGGGCACGTCGCGCCATCCGATGATCATCGAGGTCGCGCTAGGCGCCACGAAGGATGGCGAGCTCACGGCCATGGCGATTGACATCACCTCCAATACCGGCGCCTACGGCAACCATGGCGGTGAGACGCTGGGCGCGAGTTCGGCCGCACTCGCGTGGTACCGCTGCCGCAACAAGCGGTTCAGTGGACGCGCGGTCTACACCCATACGGTCCCGGCAGGCGCCATACGCGGCTATGGAGCCGCCCAGCCGACGTTCGCGATGGAATCGGCGATCGACGAACTGGCCGGCCTCCTCGGCCTGACGCCGCTTGAGTTCCGTCGCCGCAACGCGGTGCAGCCAGGAGACAACCTCGCCGTCGGGGGTGCGCCGATCGACGAGTGCCTGGGCAGCTACGGGCTCGACCAGTGCCTGGACATGGTGCAGAGCGCCATCGAGTCGGGACCTTCGCTTCCGGCGCCCGAGGGGCCCGAGTGGTCGACGGGAATCGGTTACGCCATGTCGATGTACGACACGTCGCCGCCCACCGAGCACCGATCGGAGGCCAGCGTCGAGCTGCTACCCGATGGCACCTACCTCGTGCGCGTGGGCACCTGCGAGTTCGGCAATGGCACGACGACCAGCCACGTGCAGTTCGCGGCGGCCGCCCTAGGCACCGTGATGAGCCGCGTGGCCATCCGATACGGCGACACGGCGGAGTCAGGCTGGGACACCGGTGCCTTCGCGCAGACCGGGCTCTTCGTGGCGGGTCGAGCCGTGACCTACGCGGCCCAGGGGCTGCGCCAGCGTCTCCTGGAATACGCCGAGCGAGTATTCGGCGAGGGCGCATCCGTCGAGTTGCTCGCGGATGCGGTGGTCTCCCACGGTCGGCAGATCACGCTGGCGGAGCTCTGGCAAAGGGCTGATGCGGAAGGGGTTGCCCTGAGTCAGGCCCGCAAGGCATACGGGTCGCCCGTGAGCGTCGGCTTCAACGTCACCGGCGTGCGCGCGGCCGTCAACAGCGTGACCGGCGAGATCCGATTGCTACAGGTGGCGCACGGTATCGATGCGGGCACGGTCATCAACCCGCAGCAGCTGCGCGGCCAGGTCGAGGGCGGCGTAGCCATGGGCATCGGCTTTGCCATGACCGAGTGGTGGCAGATGGACGACGAGGGCACGGTGCTGAATCCGGGTATCCGCATGTATCGAATTCCCAACTTCGCCGACGTTCCGCCCATCCAGGTCTCCTTCGCCGACGACGAAGACAGCGTGGGGCCCTTTGGCGCCAAGGGGTGCGCGGAGTCGCCTATCGATCCGGTCGCTCCTGCGATCGCCAATGCAGTGGCTGATGCCACGGGCGTGCGGATCCGCGAGCTCCCGCTGGTACCCCCGCTCATCTTCGCCCAGCTCTACGACGCCTATTGCGAGCGCGTGTCCTAGACAGCGCCAGCGCCGCGGCCCTTAGTCCGCAGACTTGGTGCCATTGGCCTGCTGCTTGAGCAGGTCGCGGATCTCCTCGAGCAACTGGACGTCGGGGGGCCGCGTGTCGACGCCTCCCTGCCCCGTCATCGCCCGGTACTTGTTCATCGGCAAGACGAAGAAGAAGTACAAAGCGGCGAGGGTGACAAAGAAGGTGATCACCGCGCCGATGAGCAGCGCGAAGTTGATTTCGTATCCCTCGGCCAGCGTGATGGTGCCACCGATGCTGCCGTCCGAACCCCCAAGGAGGCTCAGGATCCAGCCGACGAGCGGCTCGATGAGCGCCTGGGTCACGGCCGCGACGAGGGCAGCGAGCGCGGTGCCGACCGCCACGGCCACGGCGAGGTCGATGACGTTGCCGCGGAAGACGAATTCCTTGAATCCCTTGATCATGCGGGGGTTCCTCCCGTTCTCGTTGCCCTGGACCGATGCACCGCATGTCAGCGCAGGACGACCCCTAGGCCGGGCTGCGTGCCCGCGGCAGCGAGCGCGACCGCTGTGCGGCGGTCCGTCGCGACGACGATGAGACTACCGGCGGTGCGTGAGTCGCGTCCGAGGCCCGCCGAAGTGGATATTCGAGGCACCGTGACCACCTGCACGCCCTCAGCGACGATGCGAGCGCCGGTGTCCCCGGAAGCCAGGACGAGGTCGATGACGGAACCGGGGCTGAGCAGGGTCGCGGCCTCTGCGTCGGCCAGGCGCACGGGCACGGTGTGCAGCCCGTCGGCGCGGGGGCCGGTGGTCATGAGGCGGCTGCGCGTGAGGGGCTCCCCCATCGCGATGCCGCTGGCGATCATGCGGCCGAGGGCATCAGCGGGATTCGTTACGGCACCGGGTGGGACATAGTCGGCCGGAATCGCATCGACGGCGAGGTCCTGCTCGGTGAGGGTGGAGCCAGCCGGCAGGTCAGCGGAGGCCACGATGACGTCGACGAGATCAGCCGACGTGGGTCGGAGGGTGACGGCGAACAGGAGGACAGCGAGGCCGGCGCTCACCGCAGCGAGCGGCCGGCGAAAGCGATAGACGAAGAGTCGCGCGGGAGTCACGCCCCGACGCTAGGCGTTTGCGCACGGGTGGGTCTGCGCTCATCCACAGGGCCGAGTTCTCCTCGGGCTGGTCGACTCGCGAAGAAGCGACAGCTACGACGTCGAGGACGTGCCCGATGTCGACGAGGTGGAGCTCGACGATGATGCAGGCGATGATGCCGTGGACGTCGATCCGCCCGAGGGTGTGGACTCGCCCGATGTCGAGGAGTCGGCCTTCTTGGCTGTGCCGTCACTCGATCCGCTCGCCGACGAGGAGTCGGAGCCGGACTTGCGCGAATCGTTGCGGTAGAACCCGGAGCCCTTGAAGACCACGCCCACGTTGCCGAAGAGTTTGCGCAGATTGCCGCCGCAGTCGGGGCAAGTAGTCAGCGCATCGTCGCTGAACGACTGGACCGCCTCGAGTTCGTGACCGCAGGCGGTGCACGCGTACTGGTACGTGGGCACTCGAACCTCCTTGGGGACGGGAAATGTTAGCACTCACTGGGAGTGAGTGCTAATCGTGTCGGCAGGCCTGGGGATGGGAGGCACGACGTGGGACGGGGCGCGGGTAGTGTCCTCGACGTGGCTATCAGCGTCGAGCATCTCGGCAAGTCTTTCGGCAGCCTTCGCGCGGTCGATGACCTGTCGTTCACCGTCCCCGATGGCGTCGTCACGGGCTTCCTGGGCCCGAACGGCGCCGGCAAATCCACCACCATGCGCCTCATGCTGGGCCTGGACCGAGGGGAGGGGCAGACCGACTTCGACGGCAAGCCCCTGCGTGATCACGCGCATCCCAGTCGAGTCGTGGGCACCCATCTCGATGCACGTCCGTTCCTGCCGGGGCGCACGGCGCGCGATCACCTCCGCATGCTCGCGACGGAGGCCAAGCTCCCTGCCTCGCGCATCGACCACGTCCTCGCCATGGTGGGCCTGACAGAGGTTGCCGACGAGCGGCCAAAGAGCTTCTCGCTCGGTATGGCGCAGCGACTCGGTCTCGCGGGTGCCGTCCTGGCAGAGCCCCAGGCGCTCATGCTTGATGAGCCCGCCAATGGTCTGGACCCCCAGTCCATCCAGTGGCTCCGCGAGTTCCTGCGCCACTACGCCGCGGAGGGGCGCGCCGTACTCGTCTCGAGTCACCTGCTGTCGGAGATGCAGCTCATGGCCGATCACGTGGTCGTCATCGCTCGCGGTCAACTCGTCGCGGACGGCACCATCGACGAACTTGTCTCACAGCGCAGCGATGTCATCGTGAGGTCCACGGACTCTGCTCGCCTCGCCGGCCTGCTCCGTGCATCGGGCGGGTCGGTCACCGAGGAGGCAGGTGCGCTCGCAGTGACCGGACTCACCACCGATGAGATCGGGCGCCTCGCTTTCGACGGTGGGGTCGCCGTGCTCGAGCTGGCAACCCGCAAGGCGAGCCTGGAGGAGACCTTCATGCAACTCACCGGAGACGGCCAGCAGTTCGCATTCGGGGAGACGTCATGACCGGGGAACTTCGCTACGAGTGGGTCCGCATCAGCACTGTGCGCTCCACGTGGGCCCTCATCGGCCTGGCCATGCTCGTGCCCGCGGGTCTTGCGCTCTTCGTGTCCTGGCTTGTCGGCAGCCTCGGCCCCGATGCTGGTGGCCCGCCCGACGGCTCGGGTGCGGGCGGCCTCGCCGGCTTCCTGCCCCTGACCGCTGCCGTGCTGTGTGCCATCGGCGCGGCTGCCTTCGGCCAGGAGTACCGCCACGGCCTCATCCGCATCACGCTCGCGACCTTCCCCCGACGCACTCCCGTCTTCATCGCCAAGACGCTCATGGTCGCCATCGTCATCGTCGTCGCGGCCATCCTCGCCATCGCGATGATCGTGCTCGCGCAAGCGCTGGGTGGCGTGATCGCCGGCACGGGCGCCATCTGGGATGAGACGGCATGGGGCGCGTCCGGAGTGCGCGCCGTGCTCTACGTCGTGCTCTTCGTCCTCATCGCCCTCGCAATCACCGCGCTCACGCGCAACCAACCGGTCGGGATCATCGCGCCCATCGTGCTCGCGGTGCTCATCGAGCCGATCGTGAGCGCCATCGCCTTCGTCCAGGGCTGGACGTGGATCGACTGGCTCCTTCCCTTCTCCGGTGGAGCGGCTGCGGTGTCGACGGAAGGCGCGGAGGCGTGGGGTCATCTGGCCGTCTTCGGCGGCTGGTTCCTGATCATCGCGATCCCCGCGTGGATCCTCTTCGTGCGACGCGACGCCTGATCCGTGGCCCGCACGCGTGGCCGCGCTGAGCGTCTCGACGACGCACGGGCGCTCGTCGCGGTTGCGGTAGGAGGCGCTCTCGGCGCCACGGCTCGTTACGCCGTGGACGTCGCCGCTGATCGGTGGGGGATCGCCCTTCCCTGGGCCACCCTCGCCGTCAACGTCCTTGGTTGCGCGCTCATGGGCCTGCTCGTCGCCTACGTGCTCGCGCATCCGGCGCGCCACCTGCTGTGGCGACCCTTCCTCGGCGTAGGCGTGCTCGGCGGCTTCACCACCTTCTCTGCCTTCGCCGCTGATGCTGTGCTGCTCGCGGACCAGGGGGCCGGGGCGACGAGCGCGGCGTACGTCGTCGCCACCCTTGCCGGTGGGCTGCTCGCGCTGTGGGGCGGCACATCGCTCGGACGCTCGTTGCGTCGACGCAGGCCGGTCACATGATCGACGTCCTTCTCGTGGCTCTCGGTGGCGCGCTCGGTGCCGCGGCGCGCTACCTACTCATCCTCCTGGTGGGCGGTCGATTCCCCTGGTCCATCCTCATCGCCAACCTCGCCGGTTCCTTCGTGCTGGGGGTACTCCTGGCCTCAGCCAGTCCCGGTCTGCTGCTCTTCCTCGGCGTGGGCTTCTGCGGTGCGCTGACGACCTTCTCCTCCTTTGCGCTCGACACGCTCGTCCTGGTGCGCGAAGGCCGACGTGGCGCATCGGTCACGAACGTCGCCTTATCGGTCGCAGGCAGCCTGGGGGCGATCCTCGCCGGTCTCGCGCTCGCGCGCGCGCTCGGTCTCTAGTGCCACGAGCAGCGGATGACACCGCTTGGTGTCACGATCATCTGCACACGCTGATCGTGTGCATCGGTGGGAAGCGCATCCACGACGTCGGTGTCACCGGCGATGGCCACGACGGGCGGGCGCGCCTCGGCCAGACCCGCGAGCACTCGGTCGTAGTAGCCACCGCCCTTGCCCAACCGATCCCCGGCTTGCGTGACGGCGAGTGCAGGTGCGAGCAGGGCACGCAGGGGCAGGAGATTCACGGCGTCGCCCACGGGCTCGGTGATCCCCATGGTGGACACGGCGGTGTCGGGACCGTCGACAACCCAGTGCAGGTCATCGCCGTCCACTCGCGGTAGCAGCACCTCGAAGCCTGCCTCAGCGAGGAGCCTGCGCATCGTGCCCGTGTCCGGCTCGGTGCCGTAGGACGCGTAGCACGTGACCCGACGCGGCCCGGGCAACTCCTCGAGCAGGGCCAGGGCCACTCGGGCAAGGGCCGCCGGGTCGGGGCGCTCCGTGGATCGTCGCCGGGCCCGGGCCTCAGCCCTCGCGGCCGCCTTGGCAGCCGATGAGTCGGTGTCGGGGGTGCTCACCCGGGCATTCTCCTAGGGTGTCCCTATGCGCGTGACAACGGCGGTCATCCCTGCGGCCGGCCTCGGCACGCGATTCCTGCCCGCGACCAAGGCAACACCCAAGGAGATGCTCCCGGTCGTGGACAAGCCCGCGATCCAGTACGTCGTCGAAGAGGCTGTCGCAGCCGGCCTCGACGACGTCCTCTTTGTGACAGGCCGGAGCAAGCGCCCGCTCGAGGATCACTTCGATCGCAATCTGGAGTTGGAGTCGGCGCTCGAGGCCAAGGGCGACACCGCCCGCTTGCGCAGCGTCACCGAGTCCAACGACCTCGCCCGCATCCACTATGTGCGACAGGGCGACGCGCTGGGCCTCGGCCATGCGGTGCTCATGGCAGAGCGACATGTCGGAGACCGGCCCTTCGCCGTCCTCCTGGGCGATGACCTCATCGATCCGCGCGATGCCGTGCTCGAGCGCATGATCGCCGTGCGTGACGAGCTCGGCGGCTCCGTGCTCTGCCTGATGGAGGTTCCCCGCGACCAGATTTCGCTCTACGGATGCGCCGCTGTCGTCCCCACCTCCGCCGCCGACGTCGTCAGCGTCACCGATCTGGTGGAGAAGCCGGATGCGGCTGCTGCTCCAAGCACCCTGGCGGTCATCGGTCGCTACATCCTCGACCCCGAAGTCTTCTCTGTGCTCGCGCGCACGCAGCCGGGACGCGGCGGGGAGATCCAGCTCACCGATGCCCTCCGCGAACTCGCCCTCGCCGGGCGCGTGCACGGCGTGCTCTTCACAGGGCGCCGCTACGACACCGGCGACCGGCTCTCCTACCTCCAGGCCGTGATCCGCCTGGCCCTTGAGCGTGACGATCTCGGCCCCGCCCTGCGCGCGTGGCTGCCCCGTGCGCTCGAAGGCGAGGCGTGACATGAGGTCGGTGGACGAGCATCAGCTCATCGTCCTCGGCGATGCCCAGGCGCTCCCGGCACAGCAGGTATCCCTACTCGAGGCCGACGGCCTCGTGCTTGCTGATTCGGTGACGGCGAGTTGGCCGCTGCCCTCCTTCGATAACAGTTCTATGGACGGCTATGCCGTACGCGTGAGCGATGTCTCCGGTGCCTCCGATGGAAGCGCCATCCGCCTTCCCGTGCGCGGCGACATTGCCGCCGGTCAGGAGGCGGCGGAGCGGCTCGATCCGGGCACAGCCGTGCGCATCATGACGGGCGCGCCCATCCCGGAGGGGACGGACGCTGTCGTACCCGTGGAGTGGACAGACGGGGCCACCGACGAGGTGACGATCACGCGTGCACCCGATCTCGGTGCCCACATTCGGCGCCGCGGTGAGGACGTGGCGGCGGGGGAGGTCGTCCTCGAACCCGGTACGCCGATCAATGCGCGGGTGATCGCGATGCTCGCTGCCGTGGGTCTCGCCACGATCCCGGTCCACCGTCGTCCGCGCGTGAGCGTCATTTCCACCGGTGACGAGCTCGTGGATCCGGGAGTGGAGCCCGGCCCCGGTCAGATCGTGGACTCCAATAGCTACATGCTCACGGCTGCGGTGCGCGAGGCCGGTGCCGAGGCCGTGCGCGTGGGCCCGGTGCGAGATGACGAAGACGAGTTGGAGCGCGTGCTCCTCGAGGAGGCTGCGCGCAGCGATCTCATCATCACCTCGGGTGGTGTGAGCATGGGCGCTTACGACACCGTCAAGGCGGTCCTCACGCGGCTGGGCGGTGTCGAGTTTGTGAAGGTCGCGATGCAGCCGGGAATGCCGCAGGGGGCGGGCGTGGTGGGATCCACGCCCATCGTCACGCTGCCGGGCAATCCCGTCAGCTCCTACGTGTCCTTCGAGGCGTTCGTCAGACCGCTCATCCGGAGGATGCTCGGCCATCCGGATCTCCTGCGACCTCGGCTGCATGCGATCTGTGCGCGTGAGTTCACGTCCCCCAACGGCAAGACGCAGTTTGCGCGTGTGCGCCTGCAGACGCGCGACGGCCTGCTTATGGCAGAGCCCGAGGGCGGCCAGGGGTCGCACATCATCGGCGGCCTCTCGCGAGCGGATGGATTGGCGATCGTGCCGGAGCAGGTCTCGCGTGTGGCCCAGGGCGACGAACTCACGGTCATGGATCTTCGGGGAGGCGGCTGATGAGCAGCGAGTTCACGCACCTGGACTCCCGCGGTGCCGCCCGCATGGTGGACGTCAGCGGCAAGGACATCACCGTGCGCACCGCCACCGCCTCGGGCCGGGTGACCGTGTCCACCGAGGTTGTCGCCCTCCTGCGCGGAGAGGGCGTGCCCAAGGGGGATGCACTCGCCGTCGCGAGGATCGCTGGAATCCAGGCGGCCAAGCGCACCCCGGATCTCGTGCCCCTGTGCCACCCGCTCGCCATTCACGGCGTCGAGGTGGACCTCCAGGTCGAAGACGGGGGCGTGGCCATCGTCGCGACCGTGCGCACCGCGGATCGCACGGGCGTCGAGATGGAGGCCCTCACGTGCGTCTCCGTGGCAGCGCTCGCACTCGTCGACATGGTGAAGGCGGTGGATCCTGCCGCGGTCATCACCGATATCCGCCTTGATGAGAAGTCGGGTGGCAAGCGCGGCCACTGGGTGCGACCGGAATGAGCCACGGCTGGCCCGCTCGGCTGCGCGAAGGACGCATCGAGTTGCGACCGCTCCGACTGCGTGACGCGACCGCCTGGCGTGAAGTCCGCACGCGCAATGCTCGTTGGCTGCGCCCGTGGGAGGCGACTCTCCCGCTCGCCGAGCATGACGCCCCCGCGACGTACGGCGCGATGGTGCGACGGCTGCGCGCCGAGGCGCGCGAGGGGCGAGGCCTTCCCTTTGCGCTCATTGTCGATGGGTCCTTCGCCGGCCAGGTGACGGTCGGCGGCATCGCCCGCGGATCGCTGCTCAGCGCCTACATCGGCTATTGGATCGATCAGCGCGCTGCGGGGCGCGGCATCATGCCCACCGCGGTGGCGATGGCCACCGACCACTGCTTCCGCGAGGTCGGGCTGCACCGCGTCGAGATCAACATCCGTCCCGAGAACGCCGCTTCGCTGCGGGTGGTGCAGAAGCTGGGCTTCCGCGAAGAGGGTCTGCGCGAGCGCTATCTCCACATCGACGGTGACTGGCGAGACCACCTCACCTTCGCCCTGTGCGCGGATGACGTCCCCGAAGGCGTCCTCGGCCGGTGGCTGTCCTCGCGAGTCAGTCCCGGGGCCTAGCGCGACACGGGGACTGCCGAGCGGCGAGGTCCCGCATTCCAGGGGCCGTGACACCTAACGTTCACTGATGTGACGGGATTGATCTATGTGGCGATCGTCGCCCTGTGGGCTGCCGTCCTCATCCCGATGTGGCTACGCCGCCACGACGACGACCAGGCGAGGCGCATCGAGCGTCACCGGGTCGCGATGGGCACCCTCGCACGCATCGCCGATGACGCTGATGTCGCCCAGGGTGCAGCGGCGCGACGTCGCCGCATCATCGTGGCCGCCACCGCCACCGTGGGTGCCCTGGCCACCACCGGCTGGGTCGCGGGACTCGTGCCCGGCGTCATCACCATCCTCCTGTGGCTCCCGCTGCTCGCCTACCTTCCCGTTGCCGTGCTTGCCGAGCGTCGTTCAGCGCGTGTGTCCGCGGAGCGCGCTCTCGATGAGCGGCGTCGCGCGCGGCGTGCCGAGCGATCCGATCGATCTGCTCGAGACATTCCCGCGCACACGCAGGCGGAGGTGCCGATGACGCGCGCTCGCGTGTCGCCTCCCGCATGGGAAGAGGTCTTCGACCAGACCGCGTGACGCGCAACCCGCTGGTGTAGTGTCACGCCCTGTCCGAGGGCGACCTCGGCCGACGGGGCCTCGGCCCCCCGGGGCTGTAGCGCAGTCCGGTAGCGCACCTCGTTCGCATCGAGGGGGTCAGGGGTTCAAATCCCCTCAGCTCCACACACCGTCGAATCGCCCTGCGGGGCCCTCGTGCCCGAGGCGCTTCCTGGGAATTTCCGCAGCGCCGCCTGCCGCGCCGTGTCGATCACCGCGACTCCCGCCCGCCGCCGCCCTAACGTGTGGGGGCGAAGGAGGAGTCATGTCCGGAAAGTCCCTCTCGGTCGGTGTGGTCGCAGCCGCGCTCATGGCCGGCGGCGTGCTCGCTGCGGTGCCTGCTCGCGCGGAGGGACCTGTCGCGGCATGTCACTGGATCGACCGTGAGTTCTCCGCCACCTACACCTGCGAGGAGCCGGTCGAGGTCGTCGAGTCGCTCGCGATCGTCGAATGCTGGAAGTACCCGGCACCGGCACGCACCTACGTCCGACAGAAGACCGACGCGGGGTGGGTGGCCAATCCCCAGATCACCGTCAACGTGCGCGGGGGCAAGGGATGTTCCGACTCCTATCCCTATCGGACTGTGGTCACAGTCCCTGGCGCATTGCTCGCCGAGATGACTCCCACCCGGCTGCGGTTGACGATGCCGCGCGGTGATGTCGTGCTGCCCGATGGGACGACCCGCACCCTCGGCAAGACGGTGGTGACCTACGGCGCGTGCCTCATGCCGGAGAACGCGGGCGACTGGTGCCCGGAGCGCTGAGGGATCAGACCCAGGTGGGCATCCACATGCGCCAGGTCCACTGGTCGTAGGGGATGACCTCCGCGGTCCAGATCGGATAGAACCACCACGCCGCGATCACGATCAAGACGAGGATGCTCGCTGCCACCCACGTGCCCGTGCGGCGGCGATCGCGACTCGCGTCGGGCGGCCCGATGAGTGCTCCGATCATCATGGCCAGAGCCATCGCGAGGTAGGGCAGGAAGACGACGGAGTAGAACGAGAAGATGGTCCGATCGAGGTAGAGCAGCCACGGCACCCAGCCCGCGAGCACCGCCAGGAGGACCGCTCCGGCCCGCCAGTCCCTGCGCGTGATCCAACGCCACACGAGGTAGAGCAGCGCGATGGAGCCGATCCACCAGATGAGCGGATTGCCGACCGCGAGGACTTCTGCGGCGCAGGAGTCCGCGGCGCATCCCGACTCGCCGTTCTGCAGACTCGACCAGTAGAACGACGTCGGCCGGGTCTGGACGAACCAACTCAGCGGGTTCGACTGGTAGGAGTGGTCGCCTGTCAGTCCGACATGGAACTGCCATGCCTCCGCGTGGTAGTGCCACAGCGATCTCAGTGCTGCCGGGATCACCGACGGTGTGCCGTCCGCCCACTGCCGACCCCACCCGCCGTCGGTCAGGAGCCATCCGGACCATGTGGCGACGTAGGTCACGGCAGCCGTGCCCACCATGGCGATGAAGGCGATGGGGGCGCTGCGTAGCAG
>CAZLZC010000009.1:0-5921 GCA_964563825.1 uncultured Actinomyces sp. | reverse complement strand
CGGCTCGTCACGAGGTGCATCCCGTCGAGGGCGACGAGCAGTCCTGTCACGGTGCCGATGAGGTTCGACCGCGTGAGTCTGCGTGCGATGCGCGCGGCCATGAGGATCGACAGGGTGCCCAGCACAGCGACGGCGAAGCGCCACCCGAAGGGTGTGACGCCGAAGAGCCACTCACCTCCCGCGATTACCCACTTGCCGAAGGGTGGGTGCACGACGAAGGACGGATCGTCCTTGAAGACCTCGATCGTCCGCCAGTTGCCATCCGAGGCGAGGATCAGCTCGTTGGCGCTGTCGTCGAACTGCTGCTCGTGGCCGTAGCGCAGGAGAGCGAGCGCGTCCTTCGCGTAGTAGACCTCGTCGAAGGCGAAGGCATCGGGGCGGCCGAGGTTGACGAATCGCAGGAGCCCGCCGACGACCATCGCCGCCACGGGCCCTGCCCACCCAAGCCAGCCGCCCGCGGGGAGCGGCGGGAAGAGGCTCGCGGCCGTGGTGGCAACAGAGTCGCTATCGCTGCCCGGCGGAGAGCTCTCCGCGTCGGGAGCGATGGGCGTTGTCACCGCCCCATGTTAGGCACGCCTCAGGGTGGAGTCGTAGGGACTGCGAGGATGGTCGTGTGACCGGGCCCGCCATCCTCATGATCGCGGCTACCCCCCTCGGCAACGTCGGTGACGCGAGCGCGCGCCTCAGGGACGCCCTGGCATCGGTGGACGTCATCGCCGCCGAGGACACGCGCCGGTTACATCGTCTCGCTCGCGACCTCGGCGTGACCGTCTCTGCAGAGGTGATCGCCCTTCACGACTCCGTCGAGGGAGGACGAGCCAAGAGGCTCGTCGAGCGACTCCAGCATGGGGAACGCGTCCTGGTCGTGAGCGATGCGGGGATGCCCCTTGTGAGCGATCCCGGATATCGCCTCGTGCGTGCGTGCCTGGACGCGGGTGTCGAGGTCACGGTGCTGCCGGGGCCGAGTGCCGTGCTCGCCGCGCTCGCCGTGTCGGGGCTGCCGGTGGATCGCTTCTGCTTCGAAGGCTTCCTGCCGCGCAAGCCGGGAGAGCGACGTCGGCGCATCGAAGAACTCATCGACGAGCGGCGCACGATGATCTTCTTCGAAGCACCCCACCGACTGGCGGAGGCGATGTCGGCACTGGTCGAGGGATTCGGCACGGAGCGACCCGCTGCCATCTGCCGTGAGTTGACCAAGACCTATGAGGAGGTACGCCGCGGCAGCCTCGGCGAGTTACGCGATGGTCTCGGTGAGGTCCGTGGCGAGATCACGCTCGTCGTCGGAGGCGCCGAGTCCCCGGGTCGCAGCGGAGATCCGCAGTCCTGGGCCGCAGAGGTCGCGGACAGCGAGTCCCAGGGCGTGGATCGCCGCACCGCGATCGCATCGGTGGCCCGCCACCGCGGCGTATCCCGGCGTGATGTCTATGACGCGGTGGTCCAAGCCAAGAGCGGCAACCAGCAGTTCGGAAAGTAGGATCGCCCCTCATGGCCGCCTATTACGTCACGACGCCGATCTACTACGTCAATGACGCTCCCCACATCGGCCATGCCTACACGACGACGGCAGGGGATGTGCTCACGCGCTGGCGCCGGCAGCGCGGCGACGAGGTGTGGTACCTCACCGGTGTCGATGAGCACGGCACAAAGGTGCAGCGCGCCGCCGAGGCCGGTGGAGTCAGCCCCCAGCAATGGGTGGATCGGCTCGTCGAGGAGTCCTGGCGACCCGTGCTGGCCACGATCGATGCCGCGAACGACGACTTCATCCGCACCACCGAGCCGCGGCACAAGGAGCGCGTGCAGCTCTTCTGGGAGACGGTGCGTGACAACGGCTACGTCTACGAGGCCGACTACGAGGGTCCCTACTGCGTGGGATGCGAGGAGTTCAAGCTCGCGGGTGACCTTGTCTCAGGTCCCGAGGGCGACGAGCTCTGCCCGGTCCATCAGCGCCCCGTGGAGATGCTCAAGGAGACCAACTGGTTCTTCCGGCTCTCGGCGTTCACGGACGCGTTGATCGCGCACTACGAGGCAGATCCCTCCGCTGTCGAGCCGCAGAGCGCCTACAACGAGGTGATGTCGTTCCTACGCCAGGGCCTGGTCGACATCTCGATGTCTCGAAGCAGTGTCTCCTGGGGCATCGGACTGCCCTGGGACGAGCGCCAGGTCGTCTACGTCTGGTTCGACGCCCTGCTGAACTACGCCACCGCAGTCGGGTACGGCGCACCGGAGGGCACTGCTGAGGCCGAGCTCTTCGCACGGACATGGCCGGCCGACGTGCACCTCGTCGGCAAGGACATCCTGCGCTTCCACGCTGTCTACTGGCCCGCCATGCTCATGGCCGCCGGACTGCCCCTGCCGCGCAAGGTCTTCGCCCACGGCTGGCTCCTCGTCGGGGGCGAGAAGATGAGCAAGACGCGGCTCACGGGCATCGCTCCCGAGCAGATCGTCGACCATTTCGGCTCCGATGCCTTCCGCTACTACTTCATGCGCGCCATCCAGTTCGGCCAGGACGGGTCCTTCTCCTGGGAGGACAT
Organism: uncultured Actinomyces sp.; assembly: GCA_964563825.1. Classification (GTDB taxonomy): domain Bacteria; phylum Actinomycetota; class Actinomycetes; order S36-B12; family S36-B12; genus Mxb001. The sequence goes on along the minus strand of CAZLZC010000009.1, from coordinate 3,390 downwards.
GTCGGCCCGCTACACCGCCGAGCTAGCCAATGGCCTGGGCAACCTGGCCTCGAGGGCGACCGCCATGGTGCAGCGCTATCGCGGCGGAGTGCTCCCCGCTCCGGGGGAGTCCACGCCTGCCGAGGATCGCCTCCACGCTCTCCTTGCCCAGGTCGCCGCAGACGCCGATGCGGCTGTCTGCGCCCTGGACTTCGCCTCGGGCATCACGGCCGTGCGGAGTTTCATCGATGCCGTCAATCTCTACGTCACCGAGCAGGAGCCGTGGGTCGTCGCCAAGGACGAGGCGCTCTCCACTCGACTCGACACGATTCTCTACACCGTCTGCGAGTCCCTTCGCGCGATCGCAACCCTCTACAACCCGGTGATGCCCAAGTCCATGGGACTGCTCTGGGAGCAAATCGGGGCAGCCGCCACCCTCGGGCCGATCGCGGAGCAGCGCATCGACCGCGTCGCCGAGTGGGGCCAGCTCCCCGCCGGCGCGGGCGTGTCGAAGGGTGCCGTGCTCTTCCCCCGACTGGAGGAGGAGCCCGCGTGAGGGAGAGGCCCGGTCCCACCGAGCCCTTGCCCCGCCCGGTCGTCGACACCCACTGCCACCTCGACGTCGTCGATCGCGAGCTCGGCGACTCACCGGCACCCGATGCCGCCCTCGCCATGGCACGTGAGGCCGGCATCACCCGCATCGTCCAGGTGGGATGCGATGTCGCATCGTCGGAATGGGCAGTGGAGACGGCTCGCGCAACCCCGGAGGTCGTCGCCGCCGTCGCCCTGCATCCCAACGATGTGCCTCGGATCGTCGCGCGGCAGGGACGTGAAGGCCTCGATCGCGCCCTCGGGCGAATCGAGGAACTCGCGACCGACCCGGCAGTCCGCGCCGTCGGCGAGACGGGCCTTGACTACTACCGCACGCGCGAGGCTGCAGATCAGGCACTGCAGCATGAGTCGTTCCGCAGGCACATCGACATCGCCAAGCGACTCGATCGCACGCTTGTCATCCATGACCGCGAGGCGCACGCGGACATCCTGCGCATCCTCGAGGAGGAGGGCGCACCGGATCGTGTCGTCTTCCACTGCTTCTCGGGCGACGCGGACATGGCGCGATACTGCGCCGAGCACGGCTGGTACTGCTCCTTTGCCGGGGTCGTCACCTATAAGAACGCGGATGAACTGAGGGATGCCCTCCGTGTGCTGCCGCGCGACCGCATGCTGGTCGAGACGGACGCCCCCTATCTCACCCCGGTGCCGCATCGTGGGGCGGTTAACGCGTCTTACCTCGTGCCGCTCACCGTGCGAGCGATGGCGGATACGCGCGGGGAGCCCCTCGAGCAGGTGTGCTCCGACCTGTGGGACAACGCCATGCGCGCCTTCGGCGAGTGGTAGACGTGTCGGGCCAGCCCGACAGCCTGCTCGGGGCGGGTGAGGTGCGCAGCATCGCCGATCGATGGGGGATCCGCCCCACTAAGCAGTGGGGCCAGAACTTCGTCGTCGATGCCAACACCGTTCGCCGGATCGTGCGCCTCGCGGGTGTGAGCAACGACGATGTCGTCCTCGAGGTCGGCCCCGGTCTGGGCAGTCTCACCCTTGGTCTTCTCGCGGCGGGCACTCATGTGGTCGCGGTGGAGATCGACCCCGTCCTGGCCGAGGCGCTTCCCGACACGGTGGGGCGACTCCAACCCGACCGGCTCGCCCACCTGCAGGTGATTTGTGCCGACGCCCTGCGCATCGACGAACTCCCGATGCCACCGGATGCCCTCGTGGCCAACCTGCCCTACAACGTCGCCGTCCCCGTCGTCCTGCACCTGCTCGAAGCCTTTGCCTCGCTGCGCAGCGGGCTCGTCATGGTGCAGTCCGAGGTGGCGGATCGCCTGGTTGCTCCGCCCGGCAGTCGGACCTACGGCGTGCCGTCGGTGAAGCTCGCCTGGTTCGCGCGTGCGGAGCGCGCCGGCGCTGTGCCAGCGAGCGTGTTCTGGCCCGTCCCCCGGGTCGAGTCGGGGTTGGTGGCCTTCACGCGCCACGAGCCCCCGCCCTCGACAGCGTCGCGCGAGGAGGTCTTCGCGGTGATCGATGCGGCGTTCGCGCAACGGCGCAAGACGCTGCGCGCAGCCCTTGCCGGATGGGCGGGATCTGCGACTGAGGCCGAACGCATTCTCGTGGCCGCGGGTGTCGACCCCGGGGCGCGAGGCGAGAGCCTGGATGTTGCCGCGTTCGCGCGCATCGCGAGCGCGCGTGCCCTGATCTGAGGGTGCACCCGACCCACTACTGTCGGGATGTGGTCACCGTCCGTGCGGTCGCGCCCGCGAAGATCAATCTCAGCCTGCGCGTGCGCTCCCTGCGACCTGACGGCTACCACGAGATCGCCACGATCTTCCATGCCGTGTCGCTCGCCGATGAGGTGACGGTGACCGCGGGGCCAGCGGGCTCGGGTCGTGTCGTCGAGACGACCGGGGAGCAGACGACATCCGTGCCGGGTGGCGATGACAACGTCGCGGCCCAGGCGGCGATCGCACTCGCGCGGCGTGCTGGCATGGCCACGTCGGATGTGACGATCAGCATCGCCAAGTCCATCCCCGTGGCCGCGGGCATGGCGGGAGGAAGCGCCGACGCCGCGGCGACGCTGGTCGCACTACGACGTCTCTGGGGCCTCGACCTCGCCGACTCCGTGCTGGCCGAGATAGCTGCGGAGCTGGGCTCGGACATCCCGTTCTCGCTCATCGGCGGCACTGCGCGCGGCACCGGCCGCGGTGAGCTGCTCACACCGGTGCTCACCCAGGCGGAGTTGCACTGGGTCGTGGCCCTCATCGACGCGGAGTTGTCGACGCCCCGCGTCTACGCCGAGTGGGATCGGCTTCTTGGCGAGGGGAAGGTCCAGCTGGTGGAGGATGCCGACGCTCTCGACGTGCCGCTGCTCATTGCCCTGCGGCAGGGAGACGCCACTGGCATCGCGGCCCATCTGGTCAACGACCTGCAGCCCGCAGCCCTCGCGCTGCGGCCATCGCTGCGCGGCGTACTCGATGCCGGCATCGAACTCGGCGCACTGGCGGGCATGGTCTCCGGGAGCGGACCCACATGCGTCTTCCTTGCCGATGGCCGCGAGGCCGCCATCGCCCTGGCCGCCGAGATGGCCGGGACCGGGCTGGTCCGGGGAGTCCGTCACGCCGCCGGTCCCGTGCCGGGCGCGCGCGTCGTCGTCTGAGGTCAGTGCCGCGCGGAGCGGGGCTTCGCCTCGAGATGCGCCAGGCCATTCCACGCGAGGTTGACGAGGTGGGAGACCACCTCCTCCTTGCGCGGCTTGCGCACGTCGAGCCACCACTGACCTGTGAGCGCCGTCATGCCCACGAGCATCTGGGAGTACATCGGAGCGAGCCGCGTGGGGAAGCCGTGCGCCTTGAACTG
>CAZLZC010000008.1:28975-31403 GCA_964563825.1 uncultured Actinomyces sp. | reverse complement strand
TCAGCGAGGCCCCAGCTGACGTCATCGGAGTCGGGAAGGCACAGTGCGACAGGGTCGCCCCCGGCGAGATCCACGACGTGGAGCCCGCGATCGCAGACGTACGCCGCCCGCGCGCCCGTGGGATCGACGCGCGGATCGATCACGGGCCCGGGAGCCTTCAGGGCCCACGGTGCGCGCTCGTTGATGCGCACGGCGTAAGGAGTGCCCGAGAGCGCGAAGACAGCGACGCGTCCGTCGTGGTCGAGTGAATACTCCGTGATGCCCGCATTGACCTCGCGGAGTCGCTCACGGCGTGCACGCTCCTCGTCGGGGAGAGACTCGGCGTCATCAAGCAGGTCCGCAGGATCGGCAATGCAGTGCTCCTCGCCGGTCGCGAGGTCCAGGGACCACAGACAGGTGATGGCATCCGAGCCACCGCGCGAGCGCAGGAACGTCACGAGCCTGCCGTCATCGGCCACCGCGAATCCGCGTGGTGCGCCGAGGCGGAATCCCCGGGTCCGGGCGCGCTGGCGTGGATAGGACTCGTCGCTCGCAGTGGGGGTCACGGGCCTATCGTGCCGCTCGCCCCCGGCGGAGGGGCGGCAACGGCGCATTACGCTTGCTCACCATGACCGACCGGCGGATCCTGCTCGTCCACGCCCATCCCGACGACGAGACGATCGGCACGGGCGCGACCATGGCGCGCTACGTCGACGAGGGGGTCGGCGTCACGCTCGTCACCTGCACCCTGGGCGAGGAGGGCGAGGTGCTGGTCCCCGGGCTGGAGCACCTGGCATCGGACCGGGAGGACCGCCTCGGAGAGCATCGCCAGGGCGAACTCGCCGAGGCCATGGGCATCCTGGGCGTCCAGGACTGGCGCCTCCTCGGTGGTCCCGGTCGCTACCGCGACTCCGGCATGATCGGGACGCCGCCCAACGAGCGCCCCGAGGCGTTCTGGCGCAGCGATCTGCTCGATGGCGCGGCCGACCTGGTCGGCGTCATCCGCGAGGTGCGCCCCCAGGTGCTCGTCACCTACGACGACTTCGGCGGCTACGGCCACCCCGATCACATTCAGGCGCATCGCGTCGCGATGTACGCCGTCGTCCTCGCCGCTGCGCCGACGTTCCGCCCCGAGCTCGGCGCGGCCTGGGATGTGCCCAAGGTCTATTGGACGGCGTTCCCCCGCAGCGTCGTGCGCGAGGGCATCGAGCGACTGCGGGCAGCGGGTGAGACGACCGGGTTCGCCGAGATGGATCCGGAGGACCTGCCCTTCGTGATCGACGACGCCCTGGTCACGACGGCCGTGTGCTCGCCGGCGCACCTGGATCGCAAGATGGACGCCCTGCGCGCCCACGCGACCCAGGTGACGGTGGACGGCGGATTCTTTGCGCTGGCGGACAACGTCGGAGCCGAAGCCTTCGGCACGGAGTACTTCCGCCTTGTGCGTGGCACCCCTGCGGGGCCATTCGATGAGTCGGGGCGCGAGACCGACCTCTTCGCAGGCATCTGATCGCGTGCGCGTCCTCGCTTACCTCGGCTGCCTCCTCGTCGGCCTGGCGATCGGCATCGCCGGCGCATTCCTGCAGGGGTCGCGATTCCTCGTCGGTGGCGTCACGCTCCCCTGGGGGCTCGTCGTAGCGCTGGTCGCCCTGCTCGTCCTGGTGCGTGCCGGAATCGAGATCACGCGCAGCCGCTGGGGGGGCTGGATCGTGCTCCTCGCGTGGATCGCAGCCACCGTGGCCTTCGCGGCCGAGTTGCCCTCGGGCGATCTCGTCATCTCCGCGGGCGGGCGTCAAATGGCCTACCTCCTGGGTGGAGTCATCATCGGGGCGGCCGCCGCGACCGTGCCCCCCATAGATCGCCTACGCCGCCCCGAGGGCGTGCCGCCGCCGCTGCCGTGATGTGACCCCCGACACGGGTGCCGCTGCGTGAGGCGTTCCGGTGCATCGTGTGCCTACGATGTAAAGGCGTCTGGCTAGCCCGGGCGCATTTCCTCGATGAGCGGCGTCCCGTAGCGCCACGTGAGCGGAGAGCAGCAGGTGTCGGCAGACGAGCAGACCCCGGCCCCCGGCCCGGCGTCGGTGCGCCTCACGCTGCTCGTGGTCCTCGGAACCGTGGCCGGCGCCCTTGCCTTCTACCTCGGGATGGTGCTCGGCTCCTCGAGCGATATCCCGGCCAACACCACCGTGCTCGGCGTACAGATCGGCGGGATGACGCGGGCAGAGGCAGTCGCCACGCTCGAGGAGACGCTCACTCCGATCTCCCAGGAGCCGATCGGCATCGCTGCATTCGACACGTCTGAAGAGCTCTATCCCTCCGACGCCGGCATGTCCTTCGATCCGGTCGCGACCGTCGATGCCGCGGAGGGCCGCCTGCTCAACCCGTACTCCCTGGTCATGCGACTCTTCGGGTCCCGCGAGATCGACCCCGTGGTCGTCATCGACGACGC
>CAZLZC010000008.1:27056-28875 GCA_964563825.1 uncultured Actinomyces sp. | reverse complement strand
CATTGCGGTGTCAGCGCCCGTGACCGTCGAGGTCGAAGACATCAGGCCGCAGGTGCCCCCGGAGGCGATCGCCGAGGCGACGCACTACCTCGTCGAGGGCGACGCTCTCGCGCCGCAGATCGACGGCGCGTTCCTGCACGAGTGGATCGCCCCGGAGCTCAAGCCCGTCGAGGAGCCCGGCAACAACGCGACCTTCGAGATCGACTCCAACAATGTGCCCGTCGTCGTGCCGTCTCGGGTGGGTCGCGGCGTGAGCGATGAGGTGCTCGCGGCCGCTGTCGGAAACGCGATGTTCGCGGAGGGCGACGGCCGCGTGGCCCCAGCGCCGGTCACCGTGCGCGACCCGGTACTCACGACCGAGGACGCGGCTCAACTTGGCGTCATCGAGGAGATCTCGAGCTTCACGCAGCAGGTCTCCTACGTCGACTACATGGCGCACAACCTCGCCCTGGCATCGGAATACATCAACGGCACCCTCCTCCTGCCGGGCGATGTCTTCTCGATGAACAAGACCACCGAGAACAGGGACCCCGAGAACGGCTACATGGAGGGCTGGGTCATCGGGCCCGGCGGCATCTTCCAGAAGGCTCTCGGAGGCGGCCTCTCAGCGGCGACGACCACGGTCTGGTCGGCGGCGTTCTACGCCGGACTCGAGCCCGTGGAGGTCCAGGCGCACTCGATCTACATCTCGCGCTACGTGCCGGGCCTGGAAGCGACGATCGCGTGGGACGGCTTCGACATGAAGTTCCGCAACAACACTCCGTACGGTGTCTTCATTACGGCGACGTCGGATGAGACGTCGATGACGGTGCGGATGTACAGCACCAGGATCTACACGAAGATCGATGCTGAGGTGGGCGAGCGCTACGGCGTCACCGCCAACCGCAAGATCTACAACGAGTCCGCCTCGTGCTCGGCGCAGACCGGAGGGCCCGGCTTCACCATCGATGTCGACCGCGTGTTCTACGAGGGGGAAGAAGAAGTCGAGCGCGAGACCTTCACCACCACCTACTCGCCGGCCCCGCAGGTCGTGTGCGGAGCGAAGCCCGACAAGAACAAGGACAAGGACGAGGAGGGTGGGGATCCCTCGCCCTCGCCGTCACCATCCGTCGAGCCCACCCCCGAGCCCACGGCGGAGACGGTGGAGGGAGCCTCCACGAGGACTCTCGGTCCCATCCGCGGGACGTCGGCACCCTCGCTCTCGCGAGCGGGCGATACGGTGTGGGCGGCGCCGGTCAGCCGACCGGCCCGAGGCGAGCGGCGCGCCGGCGTCGCCTGAGCTCGAAAGGCCGTGAGGTGACCTACGTCATCACCCTTGCCTGCGTGGACGTCAAGGACAAGTCCTGCATCGAGGAGTGCCCCGTCGATTGCATTTACGAGGGCGATCGCATGCTCTACATCCAGCCCGACGAGTGCGTCGACTGCGGTGCGTGCGAGCCGGTCTGCCCGGTCGAGGCCATCTACTACGAGGACGACGTCCCCGAGGAGTGGTCGGACTACACCGCAGCCAACGCCGAATTCTTCGCCGACCTGGGTTCGCCCGGTGGCGCTGCCAAGCTCGGCCCGCAGGAGTTCGATGCTCCACTTCTCGCCGCCGTGCCGCGCAAGGAGCCGGAGAGCTGAGCAAGACCGACACAGGCTTGCTGGCGCTGCCTGACTTCCCCTGGGATCGTCTCGCGCCACTGGCGGCCCGAGTGCGCGAGCACGCGCAACCGGCTGACCTCTCCATCGGCAGTCCGATCGATCCGACGCCGACGCTCGTGCGTGAAGCGCTCGCGAATGCGGCGGATTCCCCGGGCTATCCCACCGTCGCCGGGGC
>CAZLZC010000008.1:22158-26956 GCA_964563825.1 uncultured Actinomyces sp. | reverse complement strand
GCACTGGTCGCATCCGACGAGTGCTACCTGGAGTTCGGATGGGATGCGCGGCCGGTGTCGGCGCTCGCCGCGGAAGTCACCGGTGATGACCAGACCGGTGTACTCGCGCTGCACTCCCTTTCGAAGCGGTCCAACATGGCCGGCTACCGCTACGGCGCGCTGGCGGGGGATCCCGCTGTGGTCGCGCGCCTGCTCGAGATCCGCAAGCACCTCGGTCTCATGACCCCGCTACCCGTGCAGAGGGCGGCCGAGGCGGCCTGGGCCGACGATGCTCACGTCGAAGAGCAGCGCGAGCGATACCTGCGCCGCCGGGAGGTCCTGCGCCCGGCTCTGGAGGCGGCGGGCTTCCGGATCGACCACAGCGAGGCGGGGCTCTACCTCTGGGCGACCCGCGACGAGGACTGTTGGGCGACCGCCGCGGCCCTCGCCGAACGGGGCATCCTCGTGGCGCCCGGTGACTTCTACGGCGAGCGCGGGGCCCGCCACGTGCGCCTCGCCCTGACGGCGCCCGATGACGTGATCGCAGGCGCAGCCGCTCGCCTCCGGGCCTGACCTACCCGCGAGTTCGGCGACTGCCGCTGCGGGATACGGTGGGGCCGCCAACAGCGCGAAGAAGGGCCCCCACGAAGGGCCCACCGGCACGGGAGGTCCTGCGTGTCTGACGTGGTCCTGCACTATCCGGGCGGAGAGCTTCCCCTGGAGCGGGTGCCGTCGACTATCGGCGAATCCGGGCTCGACATCAGCCACCTTCTCGCGACCACGGGCGACGTCACGCTCGATCATGGCTTCGTCAACACAGCCGCATGCTCCTCGGCCATCACGTACATCGATGGCGACAAGGGGATTCTGCGCTACCGCGGGTACCCGATCGAGCAGCTCGCTGAGTACTCGTCCTACCTCGAGGTCGCCTACCTGCTCATCTACGGCTATCTGCCCACCATCGACGAGTTGGGCGACTTCAAGGCACGCATCAAGCGGCACACGATGCTGCACGAGGAGCTCCGGCTCTTCTTCGATGGCTTCCCTCGCGACGCGCATCCCATGCCCGTGCTCTCCTCCGCGGTGTCCGCGCTGTCCACCTTCTATCAGGACTCGCTGGATCCCTTCGACCCCGAGCAGGTCGAGATCAGCACCGTGCGCCTGCTCGCCAAGCTGCCGACCCTCGCGGCGTACGCCTACAAGAAGTCCGTGGGTCAGCCCTTCATCTACCCGGACAACTCCCTCGGCTTCATCGACAACTTCCTGCGGATGACCTTCGCGGTCCCCGCCGAGGAGTACGTCGTCGATCCCGTGGTGTCCAAGACCCTCAACATGCTGCTGCTGCTCCACGCGGACCACGAGCAGAATTGCTCGACCTCGACGGTGCGGCTTGTTGGTTCGTCGCACGCGAATCTCTTCGCATCCGTCTCGGCCGGCATCAACGCGCTCTTCGGACCGCTTCACGGGGGCGCCAATCAGGCGGTCCTCGAGATGCTGGAGTCGATCCACGCCTCGGGCGGTGGTGTCAACACCTTCATCCGCCAGGTGAAGGACCGCCAGGACGGCGTCAAGCTCATGGGCTTCGGTCATCGCGTCTACAAGAACTACGATCCGCGCGCGGCCATCGTCAAGAAGGCGGCGTACGACGTCTTCGCCGCCCTCGACGTCAAGGACCCGCTCCTCGATATCGCCCTCAGGCTTGAGGAGGTCGCCCTTGCAGACGACTTCTTCGTCTCCCGCAGGCTCTACCCCAACGTCGACTTCTACACGGGCCTGATCTACAAGGCCATGGGCTTCCCCACGCGCATGTTCACGGTGCTCTTCGCACTCGGGCGCCTGCCCGGGTGGATTGCGCAGTGGCGCGAGATGATCAACGACCCGCAGACCAAGATCGGTCGCCCGCGTCAGATCTACGTTGGCGAGCCGCTACGCGACTACGTCCCGATCGACGACCGCACCGCCTGAGGGCGCAGGCCGGGGGATTTAGTCGGTAGCGTGCAGGGCGGCGTTGAGGCCGCCCCAGGTGCCGGTGCGGGGGAGCGCCTCGAGCGCACCTGTCACCGAATTGCGACGGAAGAGCATCCCCGTGACGCCGGACAGCTCCCGTGCCTTGACGACCTCGCCATCGGGCAGGGTGACGCGGCTGCCGCCCGTGACGTAGGTGCCGGCCTCGACGATGCAGTTGTCGCCGAGGCTGATGCCGATTCCGGCGTTGGCGCCGATGAGGCATCCGCGGCCGACGCTGATGACCTCCTGGCCGCCTCCCGAAAGCGTGCCCATGATCGACGCCCCACCACCGATGTCCGAGCCGTCCCCGACGACGACGCCCGCGGAGATGCGTCCCTCGACCATCGATGTCCCGAGTGTGCCTGCGTTGAAGTTGACGAAGCCCTCGTGCATCACGACGGTGCCCTCCGCAAGGTGCGCGCCGAGGCGCACGCGGTCAGCATCGGCGATGCGCACCCCTGACGGGACGACGTAGTCGATCATCCTCGGGAACCGGTCGACTCCCAGGACGACGAGATGCTCTCCGTGGGTGCGCGCTCGAAGCCGCGCGGCGGAGAGCTCATCAAGGGAGACGGGTCCGCGCGTGGTCCATGCGACGTTGGGCAGGATTCCGAAGATGCCGTCGAGATTGATCGTGCGCGGCTGCACCAGGCGGTGGGAGAGCAGGTGCAGCCGCAGGTAGGCATCGGCGACATCGACGGGAGGCGCCTGCAGGTCCGCGATGACGGTGCGGACCGGTCGGATCTCGACGCCGCGCACGTCATCGGTGCGCGTGGCTGCGTCGAGCCCGGGGACGGGGGGAGCGTCGTCACCCAGGGTGGGCTGGGGGTACCAGACGTCGAGGGTCGCGCCCGCGCTGAACGTCGCGAGGCCGATCCCGGCTGCCGATGTCGTCATGGTGGGACGGTATCGGACGGCCAGGATCGGCCTCGAAGGATCGCGCTACTACTTCTTGACGGCCTCGACATCCATCTCGAGCTTGATGGTGTCGCCGACGAGCACGCCGCCGGTCTCCAGGGCGACGTTCCACACGAGCCCGAACTCCTTGCGGCTGATCTCCGCCTTGCCCTCGAAGCCGATACGCGTGCCGCCCCAGGGGTCCTGGCTGGTGCCGAGGAGCTCGAACTTCACGTCGACGGACTTGGTCACCCCGTGGATCGTGAGGTCACCGGTCACGATGAACTCGTCATCATCCTTCTGGGTGACCGCCTTGCTCGTGAAGCTGATGGTGGGGAACTGGTCTACGTCGAGGAAGTCGGCGGACTTTACGTGTGCATCGCGCTCGGCGTTGTTGGTGCTGAAGCTCGAGGCCACGATGGTGAGAGAGGCCGAGGACTTGGCGGGGTCGGCGCCATCGAGGGTGAGGGTGCCGGTGAAGTCGGAGAAGCCTCCGCGCACCTTGGCCACCATCGCGTGGCGGGAGACGAAACCGATGGTCGAGTGCGTGGGATCGATCTCCCAGGTGCCGGTCGTGGCGGCGAGGTCGGTGCTCATGTCGGTCCTCCAGGGACGGTCGGGCCGGCGGACCGGCGATGTAGTTGAGTATTCAACCAGATCACCGGACCGCCGACGAGCCGACCCCGGCAACGAAGCGACTTCTGCCTCGAATCGTGTCTGTCATCCTTTGGCCGTGAATTACGCCGATTTCGCGATGAGCGCACCCGTCGCCGTGCAATTGGCGCTTGCTGTCGCTGTCACTGCAAGTATCAGCGTGCTTCTTGTGTGGGTCTTCCATCGTCAACTGCTCGAGTTGGCCCAGGAGCCGGCGCGAGACGACGAGGATCCGTCGCCAAAACCGCCGGAGTCCCACTACCTGAGCGGGCGGATCATCCAGGTCACCAGTCTCGGGTTCGTCTTCCTCTTCACCTTCGCGGTCGGCCAATTCGTCCTGAACCATCGCAGTGCTGATGCGGCGACTCACCTCGAGGCGCAGTACTTCAGTCGAGCCTTGGCGAGCGCAAGTGAGCTCCCGGCAGAAGTTGGTGGTGACGGCGTGGTGGCTGCGCTCGAGGAGTACCGCACGGCCGTGGTCGATGTGGAGTGGCCGCTCATGGAACGCGGCGAGGGGCCCGCTGCTTTCATGGCGCAGGCGGAGTCATCTGCGCGCGTATCTGACGCGCTTGGAACCGCCCTGATGCTCGGCGCGGGCGACTCTGCGCTGTGGGAGACCCTCTCCTCATCCGTCGACGAGATGTTCATCGCGGGAAATGATCGACTGAGCGATGTTCCGACCGGAAACGCAGAGAGCCTTGTGCTCGTCGTCATCTTCCTCGGGATTGTCAGCCTCGCGATGACCGCGGCCTTCCAGCCAGCCCGTCTCCGCATCAACCTGGCGCTGATCGCGATCATGGGAGGCACCTACGGTCTCCTCTTCTACTTCACCGTGGAATTGAGCAACCCCTTCCAAGGCGGGGGCGCGATCCCCCCGATCCTCGGGCTGTTTCCCGGGTGATCGGGGGGATCGCTCATCCGCTCAGGCTCTGCCGGGCCCCTCGGGACGCTCGGCCATCCAGTCCTCCATGGCACTGCGCTGCTCCTCGAGTTCCTTCGCCTTCTCGGGCGAGAGGGCATGCACGTGCTCCGCGATCGCGCTGCCGCCCTTGACCTGGGCGCGCACGTGGACGGTGTCGCCGATCTGGGGTGCCCCCTCGGTGCCGTCACGCTCGGCGACGGTTGCGTCATCGATGACGTAGGTCGAGGAGTAGCCGTCCTCACTCTTCACGGTCATCGACGTGGCTGAGGATGCGGTGACCTCGCCCTCCTGCATGCGGACGGTGATGTAGGAGCCGTCAGCCGACTCGACTACGCCCTC
>CAZLZC010000008.1:10336-22058 GCA_964563825.1 uncultured Actinomyces sp. | reverse complement strand
GGTCCGAATCCACCCGGTCCGTGTCCACCCGGTCCACGCATGCCGGACTCGCCCCGACGCTGGTCGCCGCGAGCCGGGCCGTCCATGCCGCGCGGCGGCGCCGAGTTGCTTGCCGCCGGAGTGGACGTGTCATTCGCGGCCAGAGCGACTGCGGCGCCGGTGAAGGCAGCCGCCCCCAACGTGGCAGCCGCGACGATGGCGGCGATCCTGGTCTTCGTCATCTCGGTTCCTCCCTCTCGCGAGCCGGCGGCCCAGGCGTGTCTCGCCTGTCACGTGTCGGCTCACAGTCATCCTGTGGGCCGTTTGTGAGGTCCCCGTGCGGGTGATGTTCGGGACAGGTAAGGATGGGAGCCATGGCCGGAGGCGTGATGGGGTTGCTCTTCCTCGTGGTGGGCGTGGCAGTGATCGGCGGTGCCGCGCTCCTTATCTCGGGACGATGGCGTGACGGCCTGCCCGAGGTTGCCCCGGAGGGCACGGGGCCTGTCGGTGTCGCCCCCGACGTCCCCGTCGGTGCCCTGAGCGCCTCGGACGTCGAGGATGTCCGTCTGGAGCAAGCGCTCCGTGGCTACCGGATGGAGGACGTCGACGTGCTCGTCGACAGGCTCACCCTGGAGATCCAGGCGCGCGACGCCGAGATCGATCGCCTCCGCGGCACGAGGGCCGACGAGGGCCCCGCCGCACCGTGACCGGTCCCGTCGTCGGGGACGACGGGCTGGCTCGCTGCCCCTGGGGTGACGCGCCGCAGGACTATCGCGCCTACCACGACACCGAGTGGGGGCGCGCCGTCCACGGTGACAGTGCGATCTTCGAGCGGCTGTCCCTCGAGGCCTACCAGGCCGGACTCTCGTGGCTCACCATCCTGCGCCGACGCGAGGCCTTCCGCGCGGCGTACGCCGACTTCGACATCGAGGTGGTTGCCGCTTTCGACAACTCCGATATCGAGCGCCTAGCCAGTGATCCTGCATTGATCCGACATCGGGGCAAGGTGGAAGCCGTCGTCGGCAACGCGCGCCTACTGAGGCAGTGGCGTGGGGAAGAAGGCGAAGGGGTCCTCGACACCCTGGTGTGGTCGTGCGCGACGCCGAATCACGTGCCGCGCAGCTTGACGGATGTGCCCGCGCAGACGGCAGAGTCGCTACGGCTGACCCAGCTGCTACGCCGGCGTGGTTGGCGCTTCATCGGTCCCACATCCGCGTACGCCGCCATGCAGGCGATGGGTGTCGTCGATGATCACCTCGAGGGATGTCATGTCCGCGGGAGTGCGACCCGGCCGTCAGGGGAATCATCCGGTAGGAGATAATGGGGCCTTCTGATGTACGGAAGGGGACACCATGGCTGCCATGAAGCCGAGGACCGGTGACGGTCCTATGGAGGTCACCAAGGAGGGCCGTGGCTACGTCATGCGCGTGCCGCTCGAAGGTGGTGGCCGCCTCGTGGTCGAGCTCAATGCAGCCGAGGTCAAGGAGTTGGGCGAAAAACTGATCGCCGCTATCCCTTAACCCGCTCACCCGGGCCCCCGCTCTCCTGTGGAGCCGGGGCCCTTGTCATGCGCGGAGAGCGTGATGCCTACGGCCGGTGCACGGCGAGGACCACTCCCTCGCCCACGGTCATGACGCTGGCGGTCCACTCCGGATCGTCACGCAGGTGCTGGATCAGATCATGTCGGCTGGCAAGCATGCCTTCCGCACCGAAGACCGGTGTGATGACGAGACTTCCGCCCGGGCTCAGCAGCCGGTGCGCCTCGGCAAGCAGTGCGTGACCGTCTTCGCCGTCGGCCTCGGTGCCGGGACCAATGACGACAACGTCGTAGGCGCCATCGCTCAGCCGGGGGAGCACCTGTCGGGGCGCTCCCGCAATGGTGCGCACCCGAGTGTGGCTCACGCCCATCCGCGTAAAGGTGTCCCGCGCGGCCGTCTGCAGCGCGGAGTCCGGATCGACGGTGGTGAGCGCGCCCTCGGCAGGGAGCCCCGCGAGAATCCAGCCGCCGGTCACACCGGTGCCGGACCCCACCTCTACGACGGACTGGGCTCGCGTGGCTGCGACCAGGGATCGAAGCAGGGCTCCTACGGCGCGGCTCGGGACGGGTGCTCCCATCTCGCGGGCGCGGCGTCGGGCCTCGGCGACCTCGGGGGGCTCCTCCGCCCACTCGTCGGCGTAGGCCCAGGTGAGCGGGCTGGGGGGCAGGCTGGCATCGGTCACGTGGGCAGCCTATGGCCCCGGCGACCGACAGGGACGGCCCCTGTCGGGCTGACCCGCCTCCTGCTCGTCCGGGATGGGACCATCGGATCGTGACCACGGCCCGGCGCGGTCCCCTCAGGGGGGCTCACATCGCCATCCTCGCGGCCGTCGGCCTCGTCGCTGCCCTTGTCCTGGGCCTCCTCGGCGGCGCCGTCGGCCTGAGCGTCGCGGCCCTGGCCGACCGCGAGCAGGACCCCGCGGTCGTGGTGCCCGGGTCCGGATCTGACCGAGACCCGGTGCTCAGCGGTCCCGAGACGATCGCGGGCGTGGTGCGTGTCACGCTGCCCTCGGTCGTGTCCGTCGTCGTCGACGCGGGTGCTGAATCCGGCTCGGGATCGGGCTTCGTGCTGCGCAATGACGGCTACGTCGTAACCAACAATCACGTCATCGATGCCGCGGTCGCCAACGACGGGACCGTCGAGGTCGTGCTGAGTGACGGTCGTCGCCAGAGCGCCGAGATCATTGGACGCAATGTGAGCTACGACGTCGCCGTGCTGCGCGTCGACGACGAGTCGCTCCCGCCGCTGGCGGCAGGCGATGCCGTAGCTGCCGTGGGGGATTCCATTGTGGTCATCGGTGCTCCTCTGGGGTACGACTTCACGGTGACGACGGGAATCGTGAGCGCCGTCGATCGACCGGTGACCGTGGGCGAAGCCGACGATGCCTCCTACATCAGCGCCATCCAGATCGACGCCCCGATCAATCCCGGCAACTCCGGCGGACCGGTGATCGACGGCGACGGCGAATTCATCGGCATGGCGTCATCGATGGCAACCCTCGCCCGTGCACCCGGGGCGGGCAGCATCGGCCTCGGGTTCGCGATTCCTGCGCGCGCGGTGGTGCGCATCGCCGAGGAGATCATCGCGACCGGCTCCTCGCGCACCCCGATCATGGGAATCACCATCGACACGTCCTTCACCGGCCCCGGGGCGCTGATCGACACGGTGACCTCCGGCGGTCCCGCCGAGGTGGCCGGGCTGCGCCCGGGCGACGTCATCCTGGAACTTGCCGGCCGCCCCGTGGGGGATGCCGACGAGCTCGTCGTGGCGATCCGCGACCGGCTCCCCGGCGAGGAGGTGCCCGTGGAGGCGCGCCGAGCCGCCCGGGTCTTCGACACGACCGTCATTCTGGGGAGCCGGGAGGACCGTTGACCGCGGGCCGCGCGGGACCCCGGGGGCTCGGCGTACCCTGACCTACGTGTTCGACATCGGGCTGGGCGAGATCCTCATCCTCGCGGTGCTCGGCCTGCTCGTCTTCGGGCCCGAGCGGCTTCCTCGCGCTGCCGCCGATGCCGCCCGCACGCTACGCAATGTGCGCGCGATGGCGAGCAATGCGCGCAAGGATCTTGCCGACTCGGCGGGTGTCGATCTCTCAGGCGCGCAAGATGCGCTGCGCGACCTCCAGGATCTCCACCCCAAGCGCATGGTGGCGGGAATCTTCGACGACGACGCGACAGACACCACGCGCAAGCCGTCCTCGGGCACGTCGTCAGGTGGCGCGTCCGGCGGTGCGGGGTCGGCCCCCGCGCGATTTGATCCAGACGCGACTTAGTCGTCCGCTAGGCGCGACCGGCTGGCGAGATATCGAGCGGGACTCCCGTGAGTCCACGCGGCTTGCGCGCGAGTGTGGTGGCGAGTTCGATGAGCGATGCCGCAGCCGGCGATGACGGGTCGGTGAGCACGAGTGGCGCGCCCTGGTCACCGCCCTCGCGCAGACGGACGTCGAAGGGGACGCGTCCCAGTAGTGGCACCTGGGTGCTGAGTCCCGCACTGAGTTCCTCCGCAACCCGCGTGCCTCCGCCGATGCCGAAGAGGTCGATGGGCTCGCCGCAGTGGGGGCAGGGGAAACCGCTCATGTTCTCGACCACGCCCACAACCTTCTGGTGGGTCTGACCGGCCAGCATGCCGGCTCGGACGGCTACCTCGGCTGCGGCCGCCTGGGGTGTGGTCACAACCACGACCTGTGAACCGGGGAGCAACTGCGCGGTCGAGATAGCGATGTCGCCCGTCCCCGGGGGAAGGTCGAGCAGGAGGACATCGAGGTCGCCCCACCACACGTCAGCGAGGAACTGCTGGAGGGCCCGGTGCAGCATCGGTCCGCGGAAGGCGACCGGCTCGGCGCTGCCACCCGGCTTGAAGGGCAGGATCGAGATGGCGCGTACGCCGTACGCCTCCGGCGGCATGATCATGCCCTCGACGACAGTAGGCGGGGTGGTCATGCCGAGCAGGCCGGGGATCGAGTGACCGTAGATGTCGGCATCCACGATGCCCACGGTGAAACCCTGTGCGGCCATGGCGACGCCGAGGTTGGCGGTGACCGACGACTTGCCGACGCCGCCCTTGCCCGAGGTGATCGCATACACGTGCGTGCGCGAGGCGGGGTCGGCGAAGGGAATGGACTTCTCCTCCTGGCCGCCGCGCAGGGTGCGGCGCAACTGGGCCCGCTGGTCGTCGTTCATCACGTCGAGCTCGACATCGACGTGGCGGACACCGGGGACCGAGCCGACCGCGATGGTGACGCGCTGCGTGATGGTGTCGCGCATGGGGCACCCGGAGACCGTGAGGTAGATCGCCACCCGGACCCGGTCGCCCTCGATATCGACCGACTTCACCATCCCGAGATCGGTTATGGGGCGGTGGATCTCGGGGTCCTCGACCCGGGCGAGGGCAGCGTCGACCAAGGACCGATCGATGGAAGTCATGCCCCGATGCTAGGCCCGTCCTCCTGGGACCGCGAGGTCCGCTCCTCCGACAGCCTCTCGGCGATGTCGTCTGCGAGGTCGCGGAGCTCGGCGCGCAGGTAGTCGCGCGTCGCCACCTCACCGAGTGCCATGCGCAACGCGGCGATCTCGCGCGTGAGGTATTCGGTATCGGCCACGAGGCGATCGGTCATCTCTCGATCCTCGAGGTACTGCACCTTGTCGCGGTCCGCCTGCCTGTTCTGGGCGAGCAGGATCAGGGGTGCGGCGTAGGACGCCTGTAGCGAGAGCATGAGCGTGAGGAAGATAAACGGATAGGGATCGGGCTTGAGGTTATCGGGCGCGAAGATGTTCCACAGGAGCCACGCGACGATGGCCCCCGTCATCCACGCGATGAACTTCCACGAGCCGATGAATCGGGCGATGCGCTCGCTCAGGCGACCCCACTGCTCGGGGTCGTAGGACGGTCCGCGGAGGCGACCCCGGTCGAGTGGCTGGTCCATCCGCAGCTCTGGCCTGCGACGCGAGGGGCTCATGGCGTGTTCCCGCTGTCGCGCCAGTCTTCGGGCAGCATGTGGTCGATGAGGTCATCCACGGTGACGGCGCCCAGCAGGTGGTCGGCGGAGTCGACCACTGGCAGGGACACGAGGTTGTAGGTCGCGAAGTAACGCGCGACCGTGGCCAGGTCGGTGTCAGGCGAGATCGGCTCGAGCGACGTGTCGAGGATGCCTGAGACCAGGGCAGCGGGAGGCTCACGGAGCAGCCTCTGGAAGTGGCATGTGCCGAGGTAGCGCCCTGTCGGAGTATCCGTCGGCGCTCGCGTGACGTAGACCTGAGCGGCCAGGGATGGGGCAATTTCCGGACTGCGCACACGGGCCAGAGCCTCGGCGACGGTGGCATCTGCGGGCAGGATGACGGGCTCGGTCGTCATCATGCCGCCGGCGGTGTAGTCGCCGTAGACGAGCAGGCGTCGGATGTCGTCGGCCTCATCGGGCTCCATGCGCTCCAGCAGGTCCTGAGCCTGCTCCGGAGGCAACTCGGAGATCAGGTCGGCGGCGTCGTCGGGATCCATCTCCTCGAGTACGTCGGCTGCGCGTTCGATGCCGAGCGACTGCATGATCTCGACCTGCTCCTCTTCGGGAAGCTCCTCGAGCACGTCGGCGAGACGGTCGTCGTCGAGTTCGCGCGCGACCTCAAGCCGGCGCTTCGCCGGCATCTCCTGAAGTGCCAGCGCCAGATCGGGTGCGCGCATGTCAGCAAGTGCGGCGAGGAAATGCTCGGCGCCCTGCTCCTGCGGCAGTGTGAGTCCGTCCACCGCTGCCCAGTCCACGATGCGGGTCTGCCCCTTGCGGCGAAGGCCGCCTCCCTCGCGGATGAAGAGCTGGGTGACGAACCAATCCCGGCTGGGTTGCTGCTCGATACCGAGATCGACGATCGTCACGGTGCTCGGTGACGATGACCTGGCGGGGTCGACCAGCGTCACGCGCCGATCGAGGAGCTCGCCGAGGGCGAGCGTCTCGCCGCTGCGCTGCTGGAAGCGACGGAGGTTGACGACACCGCTCACGACGACCTGGCCGCTGTCGATCGCGGTGACGCGCGACATCGGGACGAAGATGCGCCGCCGGCCCACGACCTCCACGACGAGTCCGACGACGCGCGGCGGCTGGGAATCCGCGCGAAGCCCAACGACCACATCACGGACGCGCCCCACCTGGTCGGCCTTGGGGTCGAAGACCTCTGCCCGCGCGAGGCGGGCGACGAAGACTCGGCCGGTGGAGGTCACGTGTCCCAAGGGTACTCGCGCAGGCTTCCCGCGAGGCCTCGGTAGGGTCCAGGCATGACGTCCACCTCCGTGACCTCGGGAGGCGCGGCCGCCGTCGCGCGGCCCGGTCGTTCGCGTCGGTCCAACCTGGCTGTGCCTGGCTCCAGCCCCAAGATGCTCGACAAAGCGCGCGGACTGCCCGTCGACCAGGTCTTCATGGACATCGAGGATGCTGTCGCCCCGATCGCCAAGCCCGAGGCACGCACCCACATCGTCGCTGCGCTCAATGAAGGTGGCTACGAGGGGAAGGTGCGCACTGTCCGGGTGAATGACTGGACAACCCAGTGGACCTATGCGGATGTGGTGGAGGTCGTCGAGGGCGCGGGCCCCAACCTTGACTGCATCATGCTCCCCAAGGTGCAGACGGCGGACCAGGTCATCGCGTTGGATCTCCTGCTCACCCAGATCGAGAAGTCGAACGGGTTCGAGGTGGGGCGGATCGGGATCGAAGCCCAGATCGAGAATGCCATGGGCCTCATCAATGTCGATGCCATCGCGGCCGCGTCACCTCGTGTCGAGACCATCATCTTCGGCCCGGCCGACTTCATGGCGAGCATCAACATGAAGTCCCTTGTCGTGGGTGAGCAACCTCCGGGGTACGACGTAGGCGACGCCTACCACTACATCCTCATGCGCATCCTCATGGCCGCACGCGCGCACGACAAGCTCGCGATCGACGGGCCCTACCTAGCGATCAAGGATGTCGAGGGCTACCGGCGCGTGGCCTCGCGCAGTGCGGCACTGGGCTTCGACGGCAAGTGGGTACTGCACCCGGGTCAGGTGGATGCCGCGAACGAGGTCTACAGCCCCCGCCAGGAGGACTACGACCAGGCCGAGCTCATCCTCGACGCCTACGCCTACTTCACGTCCGCTGAGGGCGGCGCCAAGGGCGCGGTCATGCTCGGCGACGAGATGATCGACGAGGCATCCCGCAAGATGGCCATCGTCATCGCGGCCAAGGGACGCGCGGCAGGCATGTCCCGCACCCAGACGTTCACGCCACCCGCCTGAGCGCTGCTGATCGGGCCAACTCGGCGTAGCCTCATCACATGCTCGCTGGACGCGCACCCGATCGTGCGCAAGCCGCGCGCCTGTTGGGTGTCTCACCCGATGCGGATCCGACCGAGGTCAAGCGTGCCTTTCGACTCTGGGCCGTGTGGGCCCACCCCGATCAGGGTGGCTCCGCTGAGCGCTTCACGGATCTGTGCGCGGCCCGCGACCTGCTGCTCGAGCCGCGAACTGCAGCACGTCCGCCCGGAAGTCGCGCAGCAGAAGCGTCGGGCCCGTCCCACGACGGTGCGCCCACCGCACCGCGTCCCCGCAAGGGGTGGCGTCAGGTGCTCGTGCATCCCTCCCCGCTCATAGCGGGGCTGCTTGCGTTGGCGTACGTGGGAGCTGTCGCCGCCGTCCTCGTCGCGGGACCGTCTCCGCTCCTCGCCGTGCCCGCCGCCCTTGCCTCGGCAGCGTGGTGCGTCGCGGTGTCGCGCGCGATCCTGCGCGGTGGTGACCACGGCCATGTCATCGTCACCCGATCGCTCGCCTGGGGCGCGGTGACTGTCGCGCAGGTGTCACTTGCCGTGATCGTCGGCATCCCCCTCATCGAGGTGCTGCCGCTACTTGCATTGCCCTTCGTTGCCGTGATCGCCGCGGTCAATCCCGCGGCCGGTCTGTGGAGAGGCGCGCGCGGTTAACGTGCGTTAGCCTGACCCCCTGCTCGCAGATGGGGAGGGACGATGGCGCGACTGGCGCAGACCGAGGGACTCACGGACGTCCAGGTCGAGATCCTCAAGGCAGTCCGAGAGTACGTCGACAACGAGATCCTGCCCTATGCGACGCACCTGGAGCACAAGGACGAATACCCGGCCGACATCGTCGAGGGCTTGAAGGACCTCGGTGTCTTTGGCCTGATGATTCCCGAGGAATACGGCGGCCTGGGGGAGTCGCTGCTCACCTATGCCCTCGTGGTCGAAGAAATCGCGCGTGGCTGGATGAGCGTCTCCGGAGTCATCAACACGCACTTCATCGTCGCCTGGATGATCATGCATCACGGCACCGAGGAGCAGAAGGCTCACTACCTCCCGCGCATGGCGACCGGTGAGGTGCGCGGTGCCTTCTCGATGAGCGAGCCCGGCTGCGGCTCCGATGTCGCTGCCATCCAGTCCCGTGCGGTGCGCGAAGGCGACGACTTCGTGCTCAACGGGCAGAAGATGTGGCTCACCAACGGTGGGAGCTCCACGCTCGTCGCCGTGCTCGTGCGCACGGATGGCGAGGCACCCGAGGGCGCCTCGGTCTACAAGCGCATGACTACTTTCCTCATCGAAAAGCCCTCGGGCTTTGGCGAGGTGCGCCCGGGCCTCACGATCCCCGGCAAGATCGAGAAGATGGGCTACAAGGGCGTCGACACGACCGAGCTCATCATGGATGATCTGCGCCTCCCCGCGTCGACCATCCTGGGTGGGGATCCTGGTCGCGGCTTCTATCAAATGATGGACGGGGTCGAGGTGGGCCGCGTCAACGTCGCTGCCCGCGCCTGCGGACTTGCTCGTCGCGCGTTCGAGCTGGGCGTCGACTACGCGCAGCAGCGCGTGACCTTCGGCAAGCCCATCGCGGAGCACCAGGCAGTGGCCTTCCGTCTCGCCGACATGGGGACCAAGGTCGAGGCCGCCCACCAGATGATGGTCATGGCCGCGCGCAAGAAGGACTCGGGCGAGCGCAACGACCTGGAGTCCGGCATGGCCAAGCTCATCGCGAGCGAGTACTGCAAGGAGGTCGTGGAGGATTCCTTCCGTATCCACGGCGGCTACGGCTACTCCAAGGAGTACGAGATCGAGCGCCTCTATCGCGAGGCACCCATGCTCATGATCGGTGAGGGCACCGCAGACATCCAGAAGATGATCATCGCGCGGCGTCTGCTGGAGGAGTACGCCCTACGCGGCTGACGTGCGCTGACTGACGCGACGGATCACCCAGTCGATGCCCCAGAGGATGAGGCAGAGCACGATCGCGAAGACCACGATGCCGGCCACGTTGGTAAACACGGTGCCGTAGCCGTAGGTGGCGACGTCGAGGAACCCATAGGGGTAGGCCCCGATGAAGGCGCCGCGCACCAACGCGAAGACGAGCCAGATGATCGGCAGGATGAGGCTCGCCGCAATGATGCGCCACGAAATCCAGCCACGCGGCCCGGCGATCAGCCACACCACGAACGTCAGGAGCGGCGTAAGGACGTGGAGGAAGAAGTTGGTCCAGACCTCTAGGCCCTGATTCTTGGCCGTGGCGGCGAGCACGACGTTGTAGATGATGCCCGTGACGACGATCATGAGCACGCTGTCGAGCCGGAAGACGCGGAACCAGAAACTGTCGCGGTCGGGTCGCACGAAGAGCATGAGCATCACGATCGCGACCAGGACGTTGGACCACAGGGTGAAGTAGGTGAACCAGTCGAAGACTCGACCGAGGAGTCCCTGGTCGGCGAAGCCCAGTGCGGTCGGATTGGTGTTCTCGCTGGGGTAGGTGCCGAGAACCGTCAGCGTGAAGGAAAAAAGGGCGCCGAATCCCGCGACGAGACCATTGATCCCGAAGAGGATGCGTGTGCCGGTCATGCGTGACCGCGTCGTGGTCTGGCTCATGGGCGGTCAGGCTACGCCGCACGCGCGCTCCCGGTGGCCTTTCGGGCAACGACACGCCTACCCTCACGGCATGGGGCCCAGCCGCGACAGCCGTCCGGGGATTCGCGAGATCTTCCTCGACATCGCGGCCTCGTGTGATCGGCTGGAGGCGCCCGTGTACGCCGATCTCGCGCGATGCGTCGCTGAGTGGGCGGACGAGCAACCCCTCAGTTCCTTGCTCGCGCCCTACGCGGACGCGCGCGTGGCCGACATGATCCCCCTGCGGCTTCTCTCCGCCGTCCATCGACTGGCGCTGGCACGGGAGGCTCCGGAGATCGGCATCTACCTACCCTCTACCGGCGGGACTCCGCCGCGCGACGAGGCCGATCGCGAGCGCCTCAGGCGCGCGTTCCTCGCGACGATCGACTCCCACCGCGACGTGGTGGAAGCGGCCCTCACTCGAGTCCCGCAGACCAATGAGGTGGGCCGCACGGTGGGCCTCGCGGCGCTCCTACGCCGAGTCGCGCGGGGCTTCGGACTTCCGGTGCGCCTCCACGAGATCGGTTGCTCGGCGGGGCTTTCGCTCAGGGTCGACGGTCTCATCGCCGAGGCTGTCGTGGCCGAGGACCACACCGCATGGGGAGCCCTGCCCGTCATCGTCGAACGCGTCGGGTGCGACCTCGCTCCCGTCGACGCGACCAGCACGGATGGCCGGCTGACGCTCACGTCCTTCATCTGGCCCGATCACCCTGCCCGCTTCGAGCGGTTGCGCGGGGCGCTTGACGTGGCGAATGGGATCGACGTGTCGCTCGTGACCGCGGACGCCCTGGACTACGTGCGTGGCCTCGAGCTGCAGCGGGGCACGACTCTCGTCGTATGGCACTCGGCCATGTGGCTCTACCTGGCGCCTGCGGTGCGCGCCGAGATCCGAGCGGCGCTGGATCGTCTCGGTCGGCAAGCCACGTCCGAGAGCCCACTCGTGCACCTCTCCCTCGAGCCCGTTGCGGAGGAGCCAGCCGCCCAGCATCGCTTCACGCTGGCGATGACGACGTGGCCGGGTCTCGATGGGCTGCCGCCCGGCATCGACGTGCCCTGGGGAACCACCCCGCCCGCTGGTTCCCCGGTGTCGTGGAGCATTCCCTGCGCCGGGGGCATCGTGAGCGACCCGGAGGGCCGCATCCTGCTCGTTCGCCGGGGACAGGAGCCGGCTCGAGGCCTGTGGTCCATCCCGGGTGGCCGCGTGGACGGCGACGAGTCGTGGGATGGCGCTGCGGCCCGCGAGGTGATGGAGGAGACGGGGATCCAGGTGACGGCACCGGAGTTCGTCGGCCTGGTCGAGCGCGCGAGCGGATCCGG
>CAZLZC010000008.1:0-10236 GCA_964563825.1 uncultured Actinomyces sp. | reverse complement strand
GGGCTTGCGCTTGCCTGTCTCGCCGAGGTCCTCGACCTCTTCGGCCTGGAGCCCCGCGCGCGTCTGCTTGTCCTTGGCGAGCCTGCCCGTGACGTCGCGGGAGATGCCGAGTCCGGTGTAGACGTGGTCGGACGTGGAGTAGGTCTCGAGGGGATCCTTGAAGGGCAGCCCGAGGATCTTGTCGATCATCTGCCAGCGTGCGATGTCCTCCCAGTCGACGAACGTCACCGCGACACCGCTGGCGCCCGCTCGTCCGGTGCGTCCGATGCGATGGAGGTAGGTCTTCTCATCGTCAGGGCACTCGTAGTTGATGACGTGGGTGACTCCGTCGACGTCGATGCCGCGTGCCGCGACATCGGTGGCGACGAGCACATCGACCTTGCCATTGCGGAAGGCGCGCAGGGCCTGCTCGCGCGCTCCCTGGCCGAGATCGCCATGGACGGACCCGACGGCGAAACCGCGCTCGGTGAGTTCATCGGCGATCTTCTGTGCCTTGCGCTTGGTGCGCGTGAAGATCATTGTGAGTCCACGGCCATCGGCCTGCAGGACGCGGGCGAGCAGCTCGACCTTGTCCATGGGGTGCGCCCGCCACACGTGCTGCTCGATGGCATCGACGGTGGCGCGGTCGTCACCCGGATCAGCGGCGCGGATATGGGTCGGCTGCGTCATGTATCGGCGTGCGAGGGCGACGATCTGCCCGGGCATGGTTGCCGAGAAGAGCATCGTCTGTCGTGCGGCGGGCAACTCCGCGACGAGGCGCTCGACGTCGGGTAGGAAGCCCATGTCGAGCATTTCGTCGGCTTCGTCCAGGACCAGGACGCGCACGCGCGAGAGGTCGAGCGAGCGTCGTTGCATGAGATCGATGAGTCGCCCCGGCGTGCCGACGACGACCTCGACACCTGTCGCGAGTGCCTCGACCTGGGGTTCATACGAACGACCGCCGTAGACGCTGAGCACTCGTGCTCCTTGGCGCGCACCGGCCTGCTCGAGGTCTCCGGCGACCTGAACGCAGAGTTCGCGCGTCGGCACCACCACGAGCGCCTGAGGTGCGGCCCCGGGGGTGTCGTCGCGCTCCACCCGCTGGAGAAGGGGAATGCCGAAGCCCAGGGTCTTGCCGGTGCCGGTCTTGGCCTGGCCGATGAGGTCGCGGCCCTCGAGGGCCAGCGGAAGTGTCATGGCCTGGATCGGGAAGGCGCGCTCGATGCCGGCGGCAGCCAGCGAGGCGACGATCTCGGGCGATGCGCCCAGCTCCGCGAACGTAGGGGCGAGGGGCGGCGAATCCGTGGAAGGTTCTTGCGTCACGGTTGAATCGGTCATTGACGTGCTCCAGTGCGATTCCGCGGGCACCGCACCCGATCCTCATCGGGGGCGCCACACACGGGGGGCGGATGGGGCTCACACCCCTCGGGGGCCCGGCCGGGCGCCCGCATCGCTCACGCGATGAATTCATGGTACCCCGCGGGCACTAACCTTCGGCCATGGCATCGATAGACGGTAACGCGCTCACGAATGACGCGGACTATCGCGCCGCCGTCGTCGACCTCCTCGGCGTGCTGGCCTACGGCGAGCTCATGGCCTTCGAGCGACTCGCCGCCGACGCTGCGTTGGCTCCGACAATCGAAGACGAAGCGCAACTCGCTGCCATGGCCGCAGCGGAGTTCCGTCACTTCTCTCGCTTGCGTGACCGCCTCGTCGAAATCGGTGCGGATCCCGCGGTCGCGATGCAGCCCTTCCGGCAACCACTCGAGCGCTTCCACGAGATGACAGCCCCGAGCGACTGGCTCGAGGGCTTGGTGAAGGCCTATGTCGGTGATGGGATCGGCATCGACTTCTATCGCGAGATCGCCGCTTACCTTGACCCACAGACGCAGGCGCTTGTGCTTGACGTCTGCGAGGACCTTGGGCAATCAGGCTTCGTCGTCGATCGAGTACGGGCCGCCATCGCTGCGGACCCCCGCGTCGAGGGACGCCTCGCCCTTTGGGCACGTCGACTCGTGGGCGAGGCACTGTCGCAGGCCCAGCACGTCGCCGCGGAACGCGAAGCCCTGACGGCCCTGCTCGTCGGAGAGGTTGGCACGCAGAGCGGCGGCATGGACCTCACGGCCATCGGCGCGATGCTGTCGCGACTCACCGATGAGCATTCGCGGCGTATGCGCGCGCTCGGCCTGTCGTCCTGAGTGCGGGTCGGTCAGGTGCCGAAGCCGACGCGGCGTGATGTCGCAGGGCTGACCTCGACGTAGGCGATGCGGTCACCGGGCACGATGACGCGCCGTCCCTTGTCGTCCTCGAGGCTGAGGATCCCGCCGTCAGCGATGGCGGCACGCACTGCGGCCTCGATGTCTTGGGGAGTCTGGTCCGACTCGAGCACGATCTCGCGTGCGGTCTGCTGAACGCCGATCTTGATCTCCACGGATCCTCCTTCGTCCCCAGGCTAACGCGGAAGCCGCATCAGGGCGTCGGGGGGTGAGACAGCGGGAAGCCGCCGATGCCGCGCCAGCCCAGACCGGCGATGAGATCGACCGCGGCCTCGCGCGTCATGCGCGGCTCCTCGCGCAACCAGCGCCGGGAAGCGATCTGGGCCATGCCTAGGAGTCCGGCGGCCAGGAGCTCGGCCTGGGCGGCAGAGAGCCCGGTGTCCTCCGCGATCACCCGGCCGAGCATCAGGGAGCAGGCATCGTCAGCGGCCTCGACGCGGTAGCGGACCGCAGGCTCATTGGTCAGGTCGCTCTCGAAGACAAGTCGGTAGGCACCGTCAGGATCATCGACGAAGGCGAAGTACGCCGCGATCGCGCCGCGAACGCGCTGCTTGTTGTCGGTGGTGGCCTCAAGAGACGCCCGAAGCGTGTCGAGGAGCACGGCGATGCCGTCGTCGAGCAGTGCGACGTAGAGATCGAGCTTGCCGGGGAAGTGCTGGTAGAGGACCGGCTTGCTCACCCCTGCTCGCTCGGCGATGTCGTCCATCGCCGCGGTGTGGTAGCCCTGGGCGACGAAGACTTCCCGAGCGGCACGCAGCACCTGAGCGCGGCGTTCCTCACGAGGGAGTCGACCCAGGCCAGGGGGAGCGGCTTCAGATGGGTGCACATCATCGGCCGCGGTCACGTGGCCATGCTAGTGCCCGAACGCGCTTCAACCCCGATGCCGTGGTCCCATAAGCGGGTGACGATCCCCTCGGGCGAGCGCTGGTCCCTTCCCACCGGGGAGGTTCATGTCCGTGAGGCCGGGGAGGGCCCCGTGGCCACGGTGCTCGTCCATGGGCTGGGGGGCTCGGCGCTCAATTGGGTGCCGCTGATGGAGCGACTCGGCGGCCAGACCGCCATGCTCGCCGTCGACCTGCCGGGCTTCGGCATGTCACCGCCCCCGCGGGACGGTGACTACTCCCCGCGCGGACACGCGCGCACCGTCGCAGCGGCGATCGAGGCGTGGAGCCGCCGCCGCGGTGTCACGGGTCCCGTGCATGTGGTGGGCAACTCCATGGGTGGTGCCGTCGTTCTCCAGCTTGCCGCGCATCGCCCCGACCTCGTCTCGTCCCTGACGCTGGTGTCACCCGCACTGCCGTCGACGCGGGTCGGCCGGGGCAATGCGCATCTGCCTGTCGTCGCGGTGCCGGGGGTCGGAGAGGCGCTTGTGCGTCGTTACGCAGCGGTCCCGGCCGAGCGGCGGGTCCAGGCAACGCTCGATGCGTGCACGACCGACCCCGGCCGTATCCCCCTCTCGCTGCGCGAGGCTCTCATTGCGGAGACGGGTCAACGTGACTCCCTGCCCTACGCGACCGATGCCTTCCTGCGATCGCTTCGCGGTCTCCTTGCGACCTACGCGGATCGGGGTCCGCGTCGCCCATGGCGACTTGCCCGGCAGGTCCGCAAGCCCGTCCTGGCGATCTACGGCGAGGACGACGTACTCGTCGATGCCCGGGGAGCTGCTCGGGCGGCACGGGAGTTTCCCGATGCCGACGTGGTCCTCCTCGACGACTGCGGCCATGTGGCGCAGATGGAGCACCCCGACCTGGTCGCGGACCTGTGGTCGGGGAAGTTCGCCCCGGTGTCCGTCCCGGCTGAGTAGGGTCCTCGGGCGGGATAAAGTCCCGTCCCCGGACACCCGATCGTCCGGCGTACTGCCCGACTCGGGAGGTGGACATGGCTCGACCGGTGCCCCTGGACGTCGACACCCTGCGGCGTGAGGTCGACGAGGGCCTCATCGACACGGTCGTCGTCGGCATCACGGACATGCAGGGACGCATGCAGGGCAAGCGCATCCATGCGGACCACTTCGTCAACGACACGTTGGCGCACGGCACGGAGGGATGCAACTACCTCCTCGCGGTCGATATCGACATGAACACGGTGTCCGGCTACGCCATGTCGTCCTGGGACTCCGGTTACGGCGACATGGTGATGCGCCCTGACCTCTCCACTCTGCACCGCATCCCCTGGCAGGAAGGCGCGGTGGGAGTGCTCTGCGACGTCCTCTGGGAGGACGGCTCCGACGTCGTCGCGTCACCACGCCAGGTGCTTCGGCGCCAGGTCGATCGCCTTGCCGATGCCGGCATGGCGGCATTCGTCGGCACCGAGTTGGAGTTCATCGTCTTCCTCGACAGTTACGAGGAGGCGTGGGAGGCGGGCTATCGCGATCTCACGCCAGCAAACCTCTACAACGTCGACTACTCCATCCTCGGTGGCGCCCGGGTCGAGCCGCTGCTGCGCCGCATCCGGTTGGCCATGGCCGGTGCCGGATTGGAGGTGGAGAGCGCCAAGGGGGAGTGCAACCTGGGCCAGCACGAAATCGCCTTCAAGTACAACGAGGCGCTGACCACGTGCGACCGTCACACGATCTACAAGACCGGCGCCAAGGAGATCGCTGCTCAGGAGGATGTCTCCCTCACCTTCATGGCCAAGTACAACGAGCGTGAGGGCAACTCCTGCCACATCCACCTGTCCTTCCGTGGACTCGACGGATCGATGGTGATGGCCGACGACGCAGCAGCGGACGGCATGTCACCGCTGGGACGCTCCTTCGTCGCGGGCCAAATTGCTCACATGGAGGAGCTCACCCTGCTCTTCGCGCCGCAGATCAACTCCTACAAGCGCTTCGTCGAGGGCTCCTTTGCACCGACCGCGATCAAGTGGGGACGCGACAACCGCACATGCGCACTGCGCCTGGTCGGGCATGGTCCCTCGCTGCGACTGGAGAATCGCGTGCCCGGTGGCGATGTCAACCCCTACCTTGCGGTGGCGGGCATCATCGCGGCGGGGCTGGACGGCATCGATCGCGGATTGGATCTCGAGCCGGCATTCGAGGGCAACGCCTACGTCGCCGACGCCGCTCGCGTGCCCACCAGCCTCGCTCGCGCAGTCGAACTCTGGGAGGGCTCCGAGTGGATTCGCGAGACCTTCGGGCAAGAGGTCCAAGACCACTACGCCAGGATGGGACGCGTGGAACTCGAAGCCTTTGGCCGTGCCGTCACCGACTGGGAGCGCTACAGGGGGTTTGAGCGACTGTGACCGCTGTCATCAGCCCGATCAGCGGGCAGCAGATCGCCGACGTCCCCTCCACCTCGCTGGAGGAGACCGACGCCGCCATCGTCCGCGCGCACGCCGCCTTCCCGGCCTGGCGAGCGGTGTCTCCTGGGGACCGGGCCCGACTCCTGCGCCGATTCAGCCAGGTCGTCGAAGACCACATCGAGGAGCTCGCTCAGCTCGAGGTGACCAACGCCGGGCACACCATCGGCAACGCCCGCTGGGAGGCGGGCAACGTCCGCGACGTACTCGCCTACTACGCCGGTGCACCCGAGCGCCTCTTCGGTCGTCAGATTCCCGTGGCCGGTGGTGTCGACATGACCTTCCATGAGCCCATCGGGGTCGTCGGCGTGATCGTGCCGTGGAACTTCCCGATGCCCATCGCCGGCTGGGGGTTCGCGCCCGCACTCGCGGCGGGGTGCACCGTCGTCCTCAAGCCCGCCGAGGTCACCCCCCTGACCGCCATCCGGCTCGGCGAACTCGCCCTCGAGGCGGGTATCCCCGAGGGTGTCTTCACCGTCCTGCCCGGCAAGGGATCGGTGGTGGGCGAGCGCTTCGTCACCCACCCGCTCGTGCGCAAGGTGGTCTTCACCGGGTCCACCGAGATCGGTGAGCGCGT
The DNA here is from genome assembly GCA_964563825.1 of uncultured Actinomyces sp. Taxonomy (GTDB): domain Bacteria; phylum Actinomycetota; class Actinomycetes; order S36-B12; family S36-B12; genus Mxb001. The sequence goes on along the minus strand of CAZLZC010000008.1, from coordinate 4,104 downwards.
CATGGCGGGGTGCGCGCCGCAGATCAAGCGCGTCACGCTCGAGCTTGGGGGCAAGAGCGCCAACATCATCTTCGCCGACTCCGACCTGGAGCGGGCGGCTGCCACCGCGCCGTACGGCGTCTTTGACAACGCGGGCCAGGATTGCTGCGCGCGCTCGCGCATCCTGGTGGAGCGCTCGGTCTTCGATCGGTTCATGGGCCTGCTCGAGCCGGCTGTGGCCGGTGTGCGCGTCGAAGATCCCTCGCTGGATTCCGCCGAGATGGGCCCGCTCATCACGGCGGCTCATCGCGAGACGGTCGCGTCGTTCGTCGACGACTCGCAGGTTGCCTTCCGCGGTGCATGCCCGGACGGTCCCGGGTTCTGGTACCCGCCGACTGTGCTGGCGGCATCGGAGTCCGACCGCGCGTACCGCGAGGAGATCTTCGGGCCCGTTGTCGTCGTGGTGCCCTTCGAGGACGAGGCCGATGCGATCCGCATGGCCAATGACTCCGACTACGGTCTGTCCGGATCCATCTGGACCCGAGATGTGGGTCGTGCGCTGCGCGTCGCACGGGGCGTTGATTCCGGCAACCTGTCGGTGAACTCGCACTCGTCCGTGCGCTACTGGACCCCCTTCGGCGGGTTCAAGCGCTCCGGGCTCGGGCGCGAACTCGGCCCGGATGCTCTCGAGGCCTTCACTGAGACCAAGAACGTCTTCATCGCCAACGACTGATCCCCGATCGAGAGGAATTCCATGTCCGACGTCGTCTGCCGCCGCCTTGTGGGCCGCACCGCTCTCATCACCGGGGGCGCGAGCGGTATCGGCCTAGCCTCAGCGCAGCGCCTCGCGAGCGAAGGTGCGAATGTCGTTATCGCCGACATGGACGACAAGGCCGGTGAGGCTGCCGCGGCTGAGGTGGGGGGAATCTTCGTCAAGGTCGACGTGACGTCGCCCGAGGACAACGACCGGATGTACAAGGTCGCGGTCGACACCTACGGCTCGATCGATATCGCCTTCCACAATGCCGGTATCTCCCCGCCCGATGACGACTCCATCCTCGACACCGGCCTCGAGGCGTGGAAGCGCGTGCAGGATGTCAACCTCACCTCGGTCTACCTCGGGTGTAAGGCCGTGCTGCCCTACATGCTCGAGCAGGGCCGCGGCTCGATCATCAACGTTGCTTCCTTCGTCGCGACCATGGGCGCGGCGACCTCCCAGATCTCCTACACCGCGTCCAAGGGCGGTGTGCTCTCGATGTCGCGCGAGCTCGGTGTGCAGTTCGCCCGTCAGGGAGTGCGCGTCAACGCCATCTCGCCCGGGCCCGTGAAGACCCCACTGCTCATGGAACTCTTCGCCAAGGACCCCGAGCGTGCCGCGCGGCGCTACGTCCACATCCCCTTCGGCCGCTTCGGTGAGCCTGCGGAGATCGCGGCAGCTGTGGCCTTCCTCGCCTCCGACGACTCGTCGTTCATCACCGCATCGAACTTCCTCGTCGACGGAGGCATTTCAGGCGCCTACGTCACCCCGCTGTAGCAGGGTCGCGCGTCACCCGGGTGGCCGGAAGGGCTCGCCGACTGCGCATATGCGGACGTGTGTGCGCCCGATTCGGTGCACGCAACTGCGCACTCGGCCCCGGATGCGTTAGCTGCGCGAGAAGGGCAGTACGGCGGTCAGCCAGGTGACGAGGCCGTTGGGGTTGCGCGACTGAGTCCACACCAGCCCCGGTCCGGTGATCTCCAGCACGATGCCCTCACCGGACTTCAGGGACTTCATTACGCCGCCCGTGGTCTGAGCCTTCATGGCGATGTAGGCGTCGTACGCGACGATGTGGCCCGAGTCGACCACCATGCGCTCGCCCGCCTGCAACGGGTGCATGTCCAGGGCGCCGAAGGAGGCCACGACCACCTTGCCTGCGCCATCGAAGCGCGAGACGAAGCCACCCTCGCCACCGAAAAGGTTATTGGCGCCACCCCACTTCGTGTCCATCGTGAGGCTCTGCTCATTGGCGAGCCACGCGCCGCGCGTCACGGCCAGTGGTCGCTCGGGCGTGGAGTCGATGACGGTGATGTCACCAGGCAAGACAGCGGCGACATCGACCCAGCCGCCATCGACCGAGCTGGTGTACGACGTCACGAAGAAGGAGTTGCCGCCGAGCGCGCTGCGCCCCAGTGACTTGAGGAATCCTCCCTCCATCTTGGCGTCCAGCGTTACGCCATCGCTCATGGCGGCCATAGCGCCGGACTCGACCTTGACGTGCTCGCCGGTCGCGAGTGTGCAGCGAGCGAGGGCGAATGACGGACCGTGCCTGACATCAACCTGCATGGCGGTGTCCTTTCCTAGGTGGTGGTGGCGGCGCCGATGAACGCTCGGAAGAGCGGGAGTTCGGCGGAGCGGCGATCGGGATGCTCCGGGTGCCACTGCACGCCGACGGCGAAGCGCGCATCAGGTGCCTCTAGCACCTCGATGAGGCCGTCGTCAGTCCAGCCGGTAGCGGTGAGGGTGCCGGGATCCTGCACACCCTGGTGATGGGAGGAGTTGGTGCTCAGGGTCGACGTCCCGTAGATGTCGGCGATTCGCGACCCATCCGCGAGGCGCACGTCGTGCTCGGTGAAGGTCCCGGGTCGCTCTCGATGCACGAGGCCGTAACCCGCATCGGGAAGGTCCTGGATGAGCGAGCCGCCGTGTGTCACCGCCATGACCTGCATGCCCCGGCAGATCCCGAGCAGCGGCAGATCGCGGGCGTGGGCTCCACGGCACAGCAGGAGCTCGCTGGCATCGCGCTCGACGCGCGGCACATCGACTGATGGATGCGGCTCTGCGCCATAGTTCGCCGGTCCGACGTCGGCTCCGCCGATGAGGATGAGGCCATCGATCCGATCCAGCACGTCATCGTCTGCTGTGTCCGGCGGCAGGAGTACGACGCGACCACCAGCCGCCTGCACCGCGTCGACGTACCAGGTGTGGAGCAGGGCCGCGGGCACATCCCAGGCGCCCCAGCGCGCGGGCTCGACGTAGGTCGACAGGCCGATGACGGGACGTCCCATGGCGCCAGTGTCCCGCGAGGCACCCGCGCCCGAGGGCTGGGGGAGCGCCTGCGGCCGCCAGCCGCCATGATGGAGGGGAAGATTCCAGGCTCCGCGAGCGTTGACCGTTGAGCCTGTCCCCTGGAGGAGCCTGATGTCCCTGCCCCCGCTCGTGGAGCCCGCAGACAGCCTGTCGGCCGATGAGGTCCGCCGCTATAGCCGCCACCTGATCATCCCGGACGTCGGGATGATCGGTCAGAAGCGACTGAAGAACGCGCGGGTGCTTTGCGTGGGTGCGGGTGGCCTCGGCAGCCCTGCACTGATGTACCTCGCGGCGGCCGGCGTCGGCACCCTCGGGATCGTGGAGTTCGACACGGTCGATGAGTCGAATCTGCAGCGCCAGATCATCCACGGCCAGAGCGACATCGGCAGATCCAAGGCCGAGAGCGCGCGTGACTCCATCAAGGAGATCAATCCCTACGTCGACGTCGTCATCCACGACGAGCGCCTCGACTCCTCCAACGTCATGCAGCTCTTCGCTCAGTACGACCTCATCGTCGATGGCACGGACAACTTCGCCACGCGCTACCTCGTCAACGACGCCTGCGTGCTGCTGGGCAAGCCCTATGTCTGGGGCTCGATCTACCGCTTCGACGGACAGGCGAGTGTCTTCTGGTCCGAGCACGGCCCCTGCTACCGCTGCCTCTACCCCGAACCCCCGCCCCCCGGCATGGTGCCGTCGTGCGCCGAGGGCGGCGTACTCGGCGTGCTGTGCGCGAGCATCGGCTCCATCCAGGTGACCGAGGCGATCAAGCTCCTCACCGGCATCGGCGATCCGCTGCTGGGGCGCCTCAAGGTCTATGACGCCCTCGAGATGGACTACCGCGAGGTGCGTATCCGCAAGGACCCCAACTGCGCCATCTGCGGACCCAACGCCACGGTCACGGAGCTCATCGACTACGACGCCTTCTGCGGAGTGATCTCCGATGCCGCCGCGGAGGCCGCTCGCGAGAGCACCATCAGCGTGCACGACCTCAAGCAGATGCTCGATGAGCGCGAGCGTGGTGAGCGCGACTTCATGCTCATCGACGTCCGCGAGCC
>CAZLZC010000007.1:10392-33261 GCA_964563825.1 uncultured Actinomyces sp. | reverse complement strand
AGGCCGTCCTCGTCGATCCGGTCCTCCGGCAGCCGAGCCCTGCTGAGCCGCTCGCGCATGTCATCGAGTGCCGTGGCGACGGCGTCGAGTTCGGTGTGGCGATGCGTCCACTCACCCCGCACCAGCGCGTGCAGGATGAAGAGGCGGCGGGACTCCGCGCTGTCGATACGGTCGTAGGCGATGCGCCGATCCGTGACGATGGGGAGTCCGAGCAGGGTGACGCGCTCGACGCATACGGCACGTGCCTGTCGTGACGACCACACCGGTTCCGAGTACGACCGCTGGGCGAGCGAGCCGGCGAGTGGCTCGATCCAGGCCGGGTCGATTTGCGCGACCATGCGTCCCCACAGTCGTCCGGTGTCGACCAACTCCGCCGCCACCACCCAGTCCGGTGCAGCTCCCTTCGAGCGGGCCTTGGCGAGGACGGAGCCGGGCCACAGGGCGAAGCGCGAGTCCCGGGTGCCGCGGTACGGCGGAAGGCGCGTGGCTTTAGTCCCTGGCTCGGGTGCGCGCATGCCGATGTGCGACAGCAGGCCGGAGAGCACGCTGCGGTGGATGGCATCGCCATCGCGCGAGGTGCCTGCCGAGGGCGCCTTGAGTCGCAGTGCTGCGCGGAGCTGGCCGACGAGGTCCTGCCACTCGCGCACGCGCAGGTAGTGGATGAACTCCTCACGACACTGAGCGCGGAAGCGCGTGGAGGACTGCGATGCCTGCGCCTGCTCGAGGTGATCCCACAGCGTGAGCAGGGTGAGGATGTCCGAGGTGGGATCGATGAAGCGCGCGTGCGCGGCGTCGGCAGCGGCTGCGCGGTCCTCGGGCCGCTCACGCGGATCACGGATCGCCAGCGCGGCGGCCACGATGATGACGTCGTCGAGGCAGCCCTCCTCCTCGGCCTGCACGATCATCCGGCCCAGTCGGGGGTCAACGGGCAGTCGGGCGAGGCGCCTGCCTACGTCGGTCACGCGTCGTGCCAGCGGCTCAGAGCCGCCGCCCGGCCGGAGTGCGCCCACCTCCTCGAGGATCGCGATCCCTGCGGCCACCGCTCGACGGTCAGGCGGGTCGAGGAAGGGGAAGTCCGCGATCTCGCCCAGGCCGAGCGTGGCCATCTGCAGGAGGACGCTGGCGAGGTTGGTCCGCAGGATCTCGGGATCGGTGAACGCCGGGCGCGACCCCAGGTCCGACTCGTCGTACAGCCGAATGCAGATGCCTGGACCGAGCCGCCCGCATCTGCCTGCACGTTGCGCCGCACTGGCCTGCGAGATCGGCTCAATGGGCAGGCGCTGCACCTTGAGGCGCGTCGAGAAACGCGACATGCGGACCTGCCCGGTGTCGACAACCGACCTGATGCCCGGGACGGTGAGGGAGGTCTCGGCGACGTTGGTGGCGAGCACGACCCGGCGCCTGTCATGTGGGGCGAAGACCCGGTGCTGCTCCTCGGCTGACAGGCGCCCATAGAGGGGCGTGAGTTCCACCGCATCCCCGAGGCGATCCGCCAGGGCCTCGCGGGCGTCACGGATCTCGCGCTCACCGGTGAGGAAGACGAGGATGTCGCCATCGCTATCTGCCAGGAGCTCCGCGACGGCATCGCATACGGCGTCGACTTCGTCGATGTCGTCGTACGGCCGGTAGCGGATCTCGACCGGGAAGGTCCGACCTGACACCTCGATGACGGGTGCACCGGCGAAGTGAGTGCTGAATCGCTCGGTGTCCAATGTCGCCGACGTGATCACGACACGCAGGTCCGGGCGCTGGGGAAGCAGCCAGGCGAGATAGCCGAGAAGGAAGTCGATGTTGAGCGAACGCTCATGGGCTTCGTCGATGATGATCGCGTCGTAGCTCTTGAGCATGCGGTCGCGACGAATCGAGGCCAGGAGCACGCCATCGGTCATGACCGTGATGGCGGTATCCGCGCGGGTGCGGTCGGTGAAGCGGACGCGATAGCCCACGCCCTCGCCCAGTGGTGTCTCCAGCTCCTCCGCGAGGCGCTCCGCGACCGCACGCGCAGCGATGCGGCGTGGCTGAGTGTGCGCGATGCGGGGAATGCGCTCATGGCCGAGCGCTTCCAGGACCATCTTGGGCACCTGGGTTGTCTTGCCGGATCCCGTCTCGCCGGCGATGACGATGACCTGGTGGTCCCGGAGCGCAGCGACGATGTCGTCGCGACGCTCCGAGACCGGCAGGTCCGCGGGGTAATGAACGCGCAAGCGTGAGGCGTCCATCGTCACGGGGGAACCTTAGAAGGCTCCCCGCTTCTAGCCGCGGTGGCGGCGGGCGACCCAGTGTGCTTCCGCACGATCTCGGTCACCGGCACGCCGCTCTTCAGGGGTTTGCCTCGTGAGAATCGAGGACCACACTGATCCGAACGGCGACATGGGTATCACTCCCTAGTGGGGCGGCCACGGGTGTGTGGCGTCCCCTAACGGTGCGGGGGATCTCCCCGACCTGAACTCCACTGTGCCGCCCTGGGGGACACCCCCTTGAGGGGGTCCCCTGGGGGAGTGGCGCGCGTCACCCTGGGCCCATCGCGCCTCGGGCCGATCCTCGGGCTTCAATGGGGGAGTGATTTGGGTATGGCGGGCACTCGCGGCGTTTGCGGCCGTGCTGGTCCTCCTGGGCATCGGCGTCGCTGCCGCCACCGGCCCGACCTCCACTGCGCCCCTGCTGAGTGCCAGCGCGACGCCAGAGCCTGACCCCGTGCCATCGCCGTCGGAGGATGCCGCCGCCCAGCCGCTGCCCACCGGGTCCGCGCAGCCGAGCCCGTCCTCGACCGACGTCGCTCCGATGGCGTTCGTGCCCGTCGAAGACCGGCCGGTGGCCGTCTTCCTCGGCGACTCCATCACGCGCGGCGCCACGATCGATCCCACGTGGGGTGACGTGACGGAGTGGTCGTGGTTCTACCGGCTACTCGATGACACCGAAGGTGTCGTGCAGTACGGCGGCATGGTGGCGGAGAACGGCATGTCCACGAGCTGGATGGTGGGCCAGGCCTATAACGCGCTCGCGATGAGCCCCGACATCCTCATCGTCCACGGCGGCACCAATGACGTCTCCGGTGAAGTAGATCCCGCATATGTCGTCGGCAACCTTCAGCAGATCAAGGACGCCGCTGACTCCGTGGGGGTGCCCATGGCCGTGTGCACGATTCCGCCTCGCGATGATCCTGCGGCCGATGCCCGCGCGCTGGCCGTCAACGCGGCAATCCGCGAGTGGGCCGCCGCGGAGGGCGTCGTACTCCTTGACACGGGGGAGCCGCTCCGCGACCCGGCGGGGGGCTGGCGCCTGGGCTACACCAACGACGGCCTCCACCCCACGCCCGAGGCGGCCGTGCTCATGTCGCGGGCTGCCGCGGAAGCCTTGCGTCAGATACCCCTGGGGGTATAGTCTCGTCCGAGACCACGAGGAGGCTCCGCCCATGACCGCACCCGGAATCCCGCACGTCCTCACACTCGACTCCAGCGGGCTCGGTGATCGCAGTTACGTCGTGCATGACGGTCGCACCGCCCTCGTGATCGATCCGCAGCGCGATATCGATCGTGTGGAGCGGCTTGCAGCCGAGCACGGCCTCACCATCACCCACGTCGCGGAGACGCACTTCCACAACGACTACGTCTCAGGTGGGATCGAGCTCGCGCGCAAGCACGGTGCCGCCTACATCGTGCCGTCCGGATTCGATATTCAGTACGCCGCGACCCAGGTCGACGATGGTGATGCCTTCACGGTGGGCGGACTCGAGGTCGAGGTCATCCACACTCCCGGACACACGCCGAATCACATGTCGTACGCCGTGCGGATCGGCGACAACTCCGTCGTCTTCACCGGCGGTGGGCTGCTCTACGGCAGTGTCGGCCGTCCTGACCTCGTCTCGCCCGACCTGACGGTCAAGCAGGCTCACGACCAGTGGCACTCTGCCCAGCGACTTGCGGACAAGCTCCACGACGACACCGCGATCTTCCCCACTCATGGGTTCGGATCCTTCTGCTCCGCGACCCAGACCCAGGGCGTGTCCTCGACGATCGGTCACGAGAAGACGATCAACCCGGCTCTCACCGTGGCCGAGGAGGCATTCGTCGACATGACGTTGGCCGGCCTCGATGTCTTCCCCGCGTACTACGCGCACATGGGACCGGCCAATGTCGCTGGTCCGAGTGCCGTCGACCTCGGCGAGCCCGAGCTCGTGGATCCCGCGGAGTTGCGCGCCCGCGTGCAGCGAGGGGAGTGGATCGTCGACCTGCGTTCGCGCGAGGTGTTCGCTTCAGGTCATCTCCCCGGCGCGGTCAACTTCGATCTCAACGGATCGTTCATCAACTACCTCGCCTGGATGATGCCGTGGGGCACTCCGATCACGCTCCTCGGCTCCACGCCCGAGCAGGTGGCGCAGGCGCAGCGCGAGCTTGTCCGTGTGGGGATCGATCAGCTCACCGGCGCGGCCATCGGCGGACCAGAGACCTGGCTTGACGATCCCGCGCAGGCGGCGACACTGCGTCGCCTGTCCTTCCAGGACCTCGCCCAGGAGGTCAGCGGCCAGCAGGCACCCCGCGTCATCGACACGCGCCAGATCCTCGAGTGGGAGTCAGGTCACCTCGCGGGCGCCACTTTCATCCCGTTCTATGAGATCCAGGACCGGCTCGCCGAGATCCCCCGTGATGACACGGTCTACGTCTACTGCGGCTCGGGCTATCGCGCGGCAGCCGTCACGTCGCTGCTTCAGCACGAGGGCTTCGACAACGTCGTACTCGTCGACGATGCCTTCGGCAACGCCGCATCGGCGGGCTTTGCCATCGAATCGACCCCGGCACCCGAGCGTGAGCCGGGCTGGACCTGGCTCGCCTCACGCGCGGCCGTGCGCACACACACGGAGCGCAGCGGAGCCCACACCCCCTAACCCCTAGGCTCGGGGCGTGACGATCGAGCGGCCGGCGCGCACGAGTGCCAAGTGGTGCGCTTATCCCGAGGACGTCCTCCCGCTGTGGGTGGCGGAGATGGACTATCCGCTCGCCGCTCCCATCTCGGCCGCGCTGCACGATGCGATCGACCGATCCGACACCGGCTACCGCTGGGTGGGGGATCTGCCGGTGGCCCTTGCGGAATTCAGCGGACGTCGTCTCGGCTGGACCCCCGATCCCCAGCGCGTGATGCTGCTCGGCGACGTGCTCGTGGGCATGGCGGAGACGGTGCGGCGCATGTCGAGCGGAGCCCTCGTCATCACCCCACCGGTCTACCCGCCCTTCTTCCACGTGGCGACGACCATCGTGGATCGCGAACTCGTCGAAGTCCCGCTCCTGCCGGAAGTAGGGCTGGATCTCGAGGGTCTCGGGCGCGCATTCGCGCGGCCGGAGGTGACGGCATTCCTGCTCTGCAATCCCCACAACCCGACCGGTGACATCTGGTCACGGGAGCAACTCGTGGAGGTCGCGACCCTCGCGCGGCGGTACGACGTCATCGTCATCTCCGATGAAATCTGGGCACCCCTCACCATGCCGGGTCGCAGCATGACGCCCTATCTCAGCCTCGGCGAGGAGCTCACCGGGCCGGATGTCGCGCTCGTGGCGGCATCGAAGGCCTTCAACCTGGCCGGCCTGAAGGCCGCTCAGGTGATTGCTGGCTCCGATGACACCATGCGACGTCTCACCGAGCGCATCCCCATCGAGGTGACGTACTCGGCTGGGCAACTGGGTGTCATCGCCTCCATCGCCGCCTACCGTGAGGGCGACGCGTGGCTCGACGCCACGCGTGAGCGCATCGCTGCCAACACTGAGCTCCTCGGTCGCCTGCTCGCCGAGCAGTTGCCGGAGGTCGGCTATCGCGCCGGAGAGTCCACCTACCTTGCCTGGCTCGACTGCCGTGGACTCGGGCTCGGCGATGACCCCGCCGCGGTATTCCTCGAGCGCGGCCGCGTGGCCGTCAATCCCGGACTCGACTTCGGCACGCAGGGCGCGGGTTTCGCCCGGCTCAATCTCGCGACCACTCCGGGGATTCTCGCCGAGGCCGTGCGCCGCATGAGTGTCGCGGTCGAGCGGTGACGTCGCTCCAGAGGTCCCGTGCGGGGGCCACCGCGTTCTTCGCCATCAACGGCGTCCTCGGCTTCGCCTTCGTGCCACGCCTGGCCGAGATCCAGTCGAGCCTGGGGCTGGACGATGCCGGCCTGGGGGTCGTGCTCGCCATCGGTACCGCGGGTGGGCTCGTCGTGGGTCCCCTCGCGGCCCCGCTCATCCATCGCTGGGGCGCTGTGCCTGTGACGTCGGCCGTCGGCCTGGTATCCCTGCCGTTCCTCGTCGTCATGGGATGGGCCACCGTCCCCGCGGTGTTTGCCCTCGCGTTCTTCTTCTTCTGGGCTGCGGACGCCGTCATGGACTCGGCGATGAACACCCGCGCCCTCGAGGTGGAGTCGGCATACGGCAGATCGATCATCAATGGCTTCCATGCCTGGTGGTCCCTCGGATCCATCATCGGCAGCGCGCTCGGTGGGCTCAGTGCCCTTGCGGGGATCGCACTCGGTCCCTTCCTCGCCGTGCTCGCGGGAATCTCCGGCATTGCGCTGATCGTGCTGTGGGTGGCAGGCACGGGTGCCGTGCCGGAGAGCGAGCAGACCCGCAACGAAGGCGCGTCGGGTGAGACGCATGAGTTGAGCCGTCGCCGCGCCCTCGCCGTCATGATGGGCTCCGGTGGGGCGCTGCTCGCAGCCTTCATCATGGCGGCGATCTTGGTCGAGGATGTGCCCGCACGCTGGGGGTCCGTCTACCTCACGGATCGCATGGACAACCCTGAGGCCTGGATCGCTGTCACCTACGTCGTCCTCACGAGCGCCATGACCGTCGGCAGGTTCACGGGTGACCGGCTGGTGGAGCGCTTCGGCGAGGTCCGCTGGATCCGCTGGTCCATGGCGGCAGTGGCTATCGCCATGGCCGCGGCGCTCATCATCGGGACGCCGCTCGCCTTCGTGATCGCGAGCGCGGTGTCGGGATTCGGCGTCGCCACCCTCTTCCCCGCCGCGATGCGTGCAGCCTCGAGGCTGCCCGGCGTGACGCCCGCGACCGGCGTTGCCCTGGTGACGTGGTTCTCCCGCATCGGGTTCGTCATCTCACCGCTCGCCGTAGGCCTCATCGCGCAGGGTGCGGGCATCGGCTGGGGTGTGGGCATCGTCGTCGTCGCGGCACTGGCGATCATCCCCCTGGCCGGCGCCGCCCTGCGCGAGCGCCGCGCATGACTCTCACGCCCTCCCAGGCAGAGCGCATCGCGGAGTGGGGAATCGACTCCCTCGAGCAGGTCGACGACCATCCCTTCGCCTGGTGGGCGATGCACGGCGAGGAGTACGTCGTCGTCAAGGCGGGTGACGCTGACGAGCGTCATCGCGAGGCGCTTGCGCTGCGCGCCTTCGGCACCGGTGCGACGGGGGTCCTCGCGCACGATCAGGACCTGGGCCTGCTCGTCACCAGGCGCGTCCTGCCGGGCGATGACATCCGCCCCCTCGCGCGTCGCGATGACGATGCGGCGACGCGGGAGATCGCGCTACTCGCCGCTGAGATCCACAGGGACCAGAGCCCCATGCACGGCTTGCCCGCGCTCAAGGAAATTGGATCGGCGTTCGATGCGACAGCCGACGCCCGACTGCCGGCCCCCACCGTCGATGCAGCGAAAGGCCTCTTCACCGACCTTGTCGCGGGTGACACTGCGATGGTCGTGTTGCACGGGGATCTTCAGCACTTCAATGTGCTCAACGCTGGCGGGCCCTGGTGCGTGATCGACCCGCACGGGTGGGTGTGAGATCCAGCGTTCGAGGCAGCGGCACTCCTGGCCAATCCGCGCGGTCTGGTCGAGGGCGGTGATGCCCGTGGCATGGACGGGCACGAGCTTGCGGTCAAGGCTCGACGACGTGCAGACATCTACGCCGAGACGACCGGCTACGACGTGGATCGATTGCGTGCCTGGGGATTCGTAGGCTGCGTCATCGCTGAGTTATGGATGATCGAATCCCACAATCTCGTGCACGGTGCACCGCTGGCGGTGGCCGAGGTGCTTCTCGCGCAGGGCCTGTGACGGTGTCGATCAGCCGCGCAGCGATCCTGCGACATCGATGACGAAGCGGTAGCGCACATCGGAGTCCTTGATGCGTTGCCATGCCTCGTTGATATCAGCGATGTCGATGACCTCGACGTCGGCGACGATCCCGTGCTCGGCGCAGAAGTCGAGCATCTCCTGGGTGGCATCCACGCCGGCGAGCTTCGCTCCGACGATGGTGCGCGCCTCACCCACGAGATTGCCTGCCTCGAAGGTCAGCGGCTCGACGGGCAGTCCCACGATCGAGAGGGTGCCACGGGTCTTGAGCAGGCCGAGGTAGGCATCCACGTCGATCGGAGCCGATACCGTGCTGAGGATCATGTCGAAGGACATGCGCATCGCCTTGAAGGCGCGGGTGTCCGTCGACGACGCGAAGGCATGGGCACCGAGTCGCTTCGCGTCGGCCTCCTTGCTCGGTGAATGACTGAAGACCGTCACGCGCGCTCCCATGGCCTTGGCGATGCGCACGGCGACGTGACCGAGTCCGCCCAGCCCGATCACGCCGATCTCCTTGCCGGGGCCCGCGTAGTCCTTGAGCGGCGGGTAGACGGTGATGCCGGCGCAGAGCAGCGGGGCCACGGCCTGGGTGTCCGGGCCCTCCGGGATGCGCAGCACATAGTGCTGATCGACCACGATGCTGTCGGAGTAGCCGCCATAGGTCGGCGTGACGCGATCGCGCTCGTAGCCGTTGTACGTCGTGGACCAGTCCGGGCAGTAGTTCTCATCGCCGGCCGTGCACGCGTCGCACGCGCCGCAAGAGGCGACGTAGCAGCCGACGCCCACTCGGTCGCCCATCGCGTGCTTGGTGACCTCGGATCCGACCTCGGTGACGCGTCCGACGATCTCGTGGCCCGGCACCATGGGGAAGATGTCCATGCCCCAGTCAGCCTCTGCCTGGTGGATGTCGGAGTGGCAGACTCCGCAGGCGTCGATTTCGATGAGGACGTCCCGCGGCCCTACCTCGCGGCGCTCGATGGTGGTCGGGGCCAGGCGTGCGCCCGCCTCCGCTGCGGCGTAGGCACGTGCCTGCATGGTGTTCCTTCAGGTCGTTGAGGTGCTGAACTCCAGAAGCGTAGTCGTCGCATAGTGCTCGCCCGGTCGCAGGACGCAGGGGCCGAGCTCGGGCTGGTTGGGCGCGTCGGGCATGCGCTGTGTCTCCAGCGACATCGACTGGTGCACCTCGAAGGGTGGCCGAAGGTTGTTGCCGCTGTAGACCTGCATGCCCGGCGCATCCGTGGATACGCGGAGCACCCGTCCGGTGCCGGGATGAGTCAGGACAGCGCCGAGGCGCATGTCCCCCGCGGCACCCTCGAGCAGGTAGCAGTCATCGAGTCCGCCCGTGGCCTCCAGGATCGGCCCGAGTGCGCGAGACGCGCGCATGTCGTACGGCGTGCCCTCCACGTCGACGATGCCGGTGGGAATTTGGAATTCGTCGTAGACGAGTTTGCGGCCGGCCGGGACCTGGAGTTCGTGATCGGCGATGGAGTGTGAGCCGGCGAGATTCCAGTAGGCGTGATTGGCCATGCTGATGACGGTCGGCGCATCGGTGATCGCTTCGTAGTGCGTCTCGATCCGCCCCTCACTCACGACATAGGTCGTCCGCGCCGAGACCGTGCCCGGGAATCCCATGTCGCCGTCAGGGCTGATCAGCGAGAACTCGATCGTCGCGCTGCTGTCATCGTCGGAGATCTCATCGACGTTCCAGTTGAGCCGATCCCAGCCCATGCTGCCGCCGTGGAGGGTGTTGGGACCGTTGTTGACGTCGAGTGGGTACTCGACTCCGTCGAGTACGAAGGTGCCGCCGGCGATCCGGTTGGCGTAGCGACCCAGGGTCGCGCCGAGGTGAGGATTGAGCGGGCGGATCGCGTGGTCGGCCACCGTCGGCAGGGCGAGGTGGACGCCTCCGAGAGTGCCGTCACGGTCGGGTACGTCGACCTCACGGATCGCCGCACCCAACGAGAGGAGTTGCACTCGCATGCGGGGGAAGGTGATCTCGATGACGGTGACATCGCCGGCATCGGTGGCCTCTGACCACGTGGCGACACTCATGAAGTGCTCAACGCCGCGTCGACGACGATCCGTGCCGCCTGCTGGACCTCGGCGAGATGCTCGGGGCCGCGGAAGGACTCGGCGTAGATCTTGTAGACATCCTCGGTGCCCGACGGGCGCGCAGCGAACCAGGCGCTTGCCGACTCGACCTTGAGACCGCCGATGGGTGCGTCATTGCCCGGCGCGCGCGTGAGGACACGGGTGATGGGCTCGCCGGCGAGTTCGGTCGAGGTGACCTGTTCCGGGGAGAGTGCCGCGAGAGCCGCCTTCTGCTCGCGCGTGGCGGGTGCATCCACGCGCGCGTACGCCGGGTCGCCGTGGACCTCGGTGAGGCGCCGGTAGCGAGCCGATGGTGACTCGCCCGTCTCCGCGAGGATCTCCGAGGCGAGCAGCGCGAGGATGATGCCGTCCTTGTCGGTGGTCCAGACGGATCCGTCGCGACGCAGGAACGATGCACCGGCCGATTCCTCACCGCCGAAGCCGACGCTGCCGTCGATGAGGCCGGGCACGAACCACTTGAAGCCGACGGGCACCTCCCAGAGCCGCCGGCCAAGTGCTGCGGTGACGCGGTCGATCATCGACGAACTCACCACGGTCTTGCCGACGGCTGCATCCGCGCTCCATCCCTCTCGCCGCGAGAAGAGGTAGTCGATCGCGACGGAGAGGAAGTGGTTGGGATTCATCAGCCCGCCATCGGGTGTGACGATGCCGTGCCTGTCTGAGTCGGCATCATTGCCCGTCGCGATGTCGTAGTCGAGGCGACGCTCGATGAGCGAGGCCATCGCGTGGGGGGAGGAGCAGTCCATGCGGATGTTGCCATCCCAGTCCAGCGTCATGAAACGC
Source organism: uncultured Actinomyces sp. (assembly GCA_964563825.1). Classification (GTDB taxonomy): domain Bacteria; phylum Actinomycetota; class Actinomycetes; order S36-B12; family S36-B12; genus Mxb001. Next base: position 22,314 of record CAZLZC010000007.1, on the reverse strand, counting down.
CAGGTGGGATCGACGCGAGGGTTCACCACGGTGAGGTCGAGGTCGTAGGCGTCGGCGATCGCCGCCCAGTATTCGACGCTGGCCCCGCCGAGCGGGTCGGCTCCGATGCGCACTCCGGCCACCCGGATCGCGTCGATGTTGACCACGGAAGGCAGGTCGTCGACGTAGTGGCGCAGGTAGTCATGGCGATGAGTGGTCGACGCCGCCAGGGCGCGGGGGAGGGTCACTCGGCGTACGCCCTCAAGACCCGTGGCGAGCAACTCATTGGCGCGGTCCTGGATGACGGAGGTGATCTCGGAGCCCGCGGGGCCGCCATCGGGCGGGTTGTACTTGAAGCCGCCATCGCGGGGCGGGTTGTGGCTCGGCGTGACGACGATGCCATCGGCGCGCCCGGGATCGGTGGCTGAGCGCCCCGCGTTGTGCCGCAGGATCGCGTGCGACACCGCCGGAGTGGGCGTGAGTCCGTCGCGGGAGTCGATGGCCACCGTCACGCCATGAGCGGCGAGCACCTCCAGTGCCGTGGCCCAGGCCGGCTGGCTCAGGGCATGACTGTCGCGACCGAGGTAGAGCGGACCGTTGATGCCCTGCTTCTTGCGATACTCCGCAATCGCCTGTGTCGTGGCGGCGATGTGGTCGTCGTTGAATGCCTGGGCGAACGACGATCCGCGATGCCCGGAGGTGCCGAAGGCGACGCGCTGCGCGGGATCCGCCACGTCGGGATGCCCGGTGTAGTACGCCGTGACAAGGGCGGCGATGTCGATGAGATCGGAATCCTGGGCCACCTGTCCGGCGCGCGGGTGCGTCGTCATGGGGCCATCCTGCCCCGTCCCGGTTGTGGGCCGCAGGCCATAGGCTCGACGTGTGGCGCGCGATGAGGTGGCGGTGATCTCGCGCGAGGGTGTCCCGGACCGCCGCTACTTCCGCACCCCCGCCACGGCACCCGGGCCGAGCGGCCCGCAGATGCTGCGCGCCATCCGGACGATCCGATCCGATGCACTCGGCTTCCTCGAGCAGATGGCCCGCGCCTACGGCCCGGTCGTGCAGTTCCCGATTCCGTCACCGCCGACCTATCTGGTCTCCGATCCGGAGGCCGTGCGCCGGGTTCTCGTCACCCATGCGCGCGACTACGACAAGCAGACGATCCAGTACCGGTCGCTCTCGCTTGTCACGGGCGAGGGCCTGCTCACTACATCGGGTGAGGTGTGGCGCCGACAGCGTCGGATGGTGCAGCCGGCCTTCCACCATGAGGTTCTCGAAGGGGTCGTCGGGTATGCGGTGCGAGCCGCGGACGAGTTGATCTCGCGCTGGGGGGATCTCTCGCGCGGGGCGGTCATCGACATCGATGAGGCGATGATGCGTGTCGCGCTCGAGACGGTGGGTGCGTCCCTCTTCGGTACTGATCTGTCAGGGGATGCGGATCGGCTTGCGCGCGCCACCATCGAGGCACTCGATGTCGTCGTTGCCCGTGCCCAGGTGCCCGTGCAACCACCCGACTGGCTGCCGACGCGACCCACGCGCCGACTCCGCGCGGCGCTCGTGCAACTCGACGATGCCGTCGCCTCGATGGTGGCCTCGCGACAGCGCGCGGGCTTAGCGGATGAGCCCTCCACTCTCCTGGACCTGCTCGTCGAAGCGGCCGCGGCCGATCCGCCCATTCCCGCTTCCGAGGTGCGCGATGAGCTGGTGGCCTTCCTCGTCGCCGGGCACGAGACGACCGCGAGCGCTCTCACGTGGGCGCTGTGGCTGCTGGCCGGTGATGCCGAGGTACAGGGCGAGGTGGCGCGGGAGCTCGATGAGGTGCTGGGTGAGCGGGCCCTGACGTACGCCGACCTTGATCGTCTGCCGTGGACGCGCGCGGTCTTCGACGAGGCGATGCGGCTCTATCCCCCCGTGTGGCTGGTGTCGCGTCACGCGAAGGAGGACGACGTACTCGCGGGCCGTGAGATCCCCGCCGGGTCTCTGATCATCATGACGCCGTACATCGCGCAGCGCGATCCGCTGCTATGGGAGGCCCCCACGGAGTTTCGGCCGCAGCGCTTTCTCGACGGCCATCGGCGCGGTGCTGCGGGTGATGCGATCTTCTGGCCCTTCGGTCTCGGGCCGCGCATGTGCATCGGTCGTGACTTCGCCTACGTCGAGGGGATGGCGGTGCTCTCCGTGCTCCTGCGGCAGGTCGCGGTGTCGCGCATTCCCGGTGTGGTGCCGCGCCCGGCCGCGCTGGTCACCCTGCGGCCGGCCGACGCTCTTCCGCTTGTCGTGCGTCCGCGGGGTTGATCGAGCCCTCCGGGGCACCGGTCGTCTGGCTGGGCGGGAGTCCGTGATGGGATCGCGTCGTGCGCATCACCACGGAGCGCTTGGCGCTCTCGATGTTGTCGACCGACGAGTGGGCCGAGGTCGCTAACTGCGACGTGCCGAACGCGGCACCGGACTACCCGACAGAAGGCGACCTCGTCGTGGCTCGACTCATCGCGGCCGGTGACTGGCCCAATGGCCAGTGGGGGCCGCTGCAGGTACGCCGACTCGCGGACGGCATGGCCATCGGCGGCGTGGGATGCAAGGGCGCTCCCGACGATCGGGGCCGCGTCGAGATCGGCTACGGGCTCGCGGAGTCCGCGCGCGGTCAGGGCTACGCGACCGAAGCGGTCCTCGGCCTGCTCGACTGGCTGGCCGAGCAAGGCGTGAGCGAAGTCGTCGCCGAGTGCGATCCGGGCAACGCGCCGAGTATCGCGGTGCTGCGCCGGTGCGGTTTCGAGCCACCGGGCGCGGAGGCCATGTGGTCCTGGCGGGCTAGCCCCGCAGGATCGTGATGACGTCGTCGTGCAGCAGCCCGTTGGTCGACAGCGACACCGTGCCACCGGGCGCTCCGGCCTCCACGTTGTCGAATCGGCCACCGGCCTCGATCACGATGGGGATCAGCGCGGCGGCGTCCCAGATGCTGAGTCCCACCTCCGCTGCGATATCGACGGCGCCCTCGGCCACGAGCATGTGCGACCAGAAGTCGCCGTACGCGCGTGTGCGCAGGGTGCCCGCGATGAGCGCATCGAAGGCCCGAGGGTCCCACCCCTCCGGGTCGCTGTAGGAGAACGACGCGTCGGTGAGAGCGGGGACTGCGCTCACGTGGATCCGTCGCGGCTCCGGCGACTCCGGTCCGGTCGTCCACGCGCCGTGGTCGCGGGCCGCCCACCAGCGCCTGCCGAGGGCGGGGGCGCTCACCACGCCGACGGCGACTCCGTCATCGTCGGCGAGCGCGATGAGCGTCGCCCACACGGGCACGCGGCGCACGTAGTTCTTGGTCCCGTCGATGGGGTCGATGATCCAGTGGCGGCCGGCTACGGCGTCCCCGCCGTACTCCTCCCCGACGACGGCATCGTCCGGTCGCTCAGCGGCGATCATGTCGCGCAGCAGCCGCTCGGTGGACTGGTCGGCCTCGGTGACCGGTGTCATGTCCGGCTTGGTGTCGATGCGCAGGTCGTGCCGCATGGCGTAGGACAGCGTGATGGCGTCGGCCTGATCGGCCATGGTCAGGGCTAGCGCCAGGTCAGCATTCGTCTCTTGGGGAGTCGCCACGCCCACACGGTAGCCGGGTCAGCTCGCCTCGGCGTCGTAGCCTGTGCCCGTGACGGACACGATCTTCGGACTGCCCACCCACGTCCTCGTCGTCCATGCAGCCATCGTGCTCCTACCGCTGGCGGCCCTCGGCGGCATCATCATGGGCTTCTCGCAGCGCTTCTCCCTTCGCTTCGGCCCGGTCGTCGTCGCCGTGGCTGCCGTAGGCACCGTGTCGGCGTTCGTCAGTCGGATCACGGGCGAGGAGTTTGCTGAGCGGGTGGGCAATCCCGAAGAGCATGCCGAGGCGGGCGAGCTGCTGCCCTTCATTGCCGTGGGCTTCTTCGTGGTCCTGCTCCTGCTGTGGCTGCTGGACCGCCGCGGTCGCCGCGACCTGCTCACTCAGGTCGTCGGTGTCGCCGTGATCGTCGCGGCCCTCGTCCTCACCGGGTGGACCATTCGCACCGGGCACTCCGGAGCGGAAGCGGCTTGGAAGTCCATCATCGAGAACACGCAGCCCGGCTGACGTGCCGATGATCCCCCGCCTGCGCGCCGGGTTGTTCCTGATCGCCGCTCCCTGCGTCCTTGCCGCCTGCTCGTCGGCTCCGTCCGCGACCGAGGCTGGCACGCTCCACGGTCCCTACCCGGTCGTGCGCTCGGTGGACGGCGACACCATCCGCGTGGACCGCGACGGTGAGGAGATCGTCGTCCGCTTCATCGGACTGGATACCCCTGAGACGGTCGCCCCGGACCGCCCCGTCGAGTGCTACGGCCCGGAGGCATCGGCTCGCACCGCGGCGCTGGTGGAGGGCGGGCAGGTCTGGCTGGAGTACGACGAGGTGACGGGCCTGACCGACAAGTACGACCGCACGCTCGCCTTCGTCTGGCTCGACCAGCAGACGATGCTCAACGAACTCCTCATCCGCGAGGGCTTCGCGGAGGAGGTCACCTACACCGACGGCTACGCCCACGCGGATGAGCTCCGTGCCGCCGAGAATGCGGCACGCGACGCAGGGGCGGGCCTGTGGAGTGCGTGCGCAGGGGAGGTCCAGTGAGCACCGAAGGCGGCATGAAGGCCGTCGTCGCGGCTCTGCTGGCCAATGTCGGCATCGCCATCAGCAAATTCGTCGCCTTCGCCTTCACCGGATCGTCGTCGATGCTCTCGGAGGCGATCCACTCCGTCGCCGATTCCGGCAACCAGGTACTCCTCCTCGTGGGTAACAAGCGGTCCAAGAAGGCACCCGATGCCCAGCACCAGTTCGGCTACGGCCGACGCCGCTATGTCTACGGCTTCATCGTGTCGATCGTGCTCTTCCTTGTCGGTGGTCTCTTCTCGCTGTACGAGGGCTTCCACAAGTTCCAGCACCCCGAGGATCTCTCGGATGCGTGGATCGCTTTCCTTGTCCTCGGCATCGCCATCGTGCTGGAGGGCTTCAGCTTCCGCACCGCCGTACGCGAAGCCAATCGTGCGCGCGGGAAGCGCTCCCTCTTTCGATTCCTCCGTGATGCGCGCCAGCCGGAGTTGCCCGTCATCCTGCTGGAGGACCTCGGTGCGCTCGTGGGCCTGGTCTTCGCACTCTTTGGAGTGTCGATGGCGGTGGTGACCGGTGATGGGCGCTGGGACGGCCTGGGTGCCATGGCGGTGGGCACGCTCCTCGTCGTCATCGCCATTTTCCTCGCCTTCGAGATGGCGGCGATGCTGGTGGGCGAGAGCGCGCTGCCGGAGGAGGATGCCGCTATCCGTGCGGCTCTCACCTCATCGCCCCTCGTGGACCGCGTCATCCATGTGCGCACCTTGCATGTGGGGCCGGACGAGTTGCTCGTTGGAGCCAAGATCGCCATCAGCAAGTCCGACACGGGCGCGGAGATCGCCGCAGGAATCGACGATGCGGAAGCGCGGCTGCGCGCCGCGGTGCCCAGTGCCGCCTACGTCTTCCTCGAGCCAGACCTCGATCGCACCGATCGCCGCGCGGACTAGATCGGGTCGGCGCCCGACTCTTCATGTGTGGTCGGGTCATCCGATCCGCCACGTGAGTTGAGTAGTCGTCGCAGGGAATCCAGGCGCGCCTGCAGATGCGCGTCACTGCGCACATAGGCGTCGAGGCCGCACTCCTCCTCATCATGCGTGCAGCCGCGGGGGCAGGCATCGAGCCCAGGGGCGAGGTCGTCGAAGGCCCGCACGACCGTCGCAAGTGAGACATGTGCGAGGCCGAAGGAACGCACGCCGGGCGTATCGACGATCCAGCCGCCCTCCGGCAGCGCGAGAGCGACAGCCGAGGTGGAGGTGTGGCGGCCCCGGCCGGTGACATCGTTGACCCGGCCCGTGGCGCGATCGGCCCCGGGCACAAGGGCATTGACGAGAGTCGACTTGCCGACGCCGGACTGCCCGACGAGCACAGTCACCTGATCGCGCAGGTAGTCGCGTACGGCGTCGAGGTCCGATGCGTGGGGAGCCCTACCCTCTCCGCGGGCGACGGCGACGGCCGGCACATCGAGGGCGGCGTAGGCATCGATCACCGGCTGCGCATCGGCAAGGTCGGCCTTGGTGAGGATGAGCAGCGGTGCGATCCCGGAGTCGTACGCCGCGACGAGCGCGCGATCGATGAAGCCGAACCGCGGCTCGGGGTCGGCCAGCGAGGTGACGATCGCGAGCTGATCGGCATTGGCGACGATGACGCGCTCGACAGGATCGGAGTCATCGGCGGTGCGTCGCAGCACGGTGGCGCGATCGTCGATGCGCACCACGCGCGCGAGGTCATCGACACCGCTTCCTCCGCCCGTGAAGGCGACCCGGTCACCGACGACCACGCCCTTGCGCCCGAGCTCGCGTGCCTTGACCGCGAGCACAGTGGCGCCCTCGTCAGAGGCGAGGGTGAAGCGACCGCGGTCGACGGCGACCACCATCGCCGGGGTGGCATCGGCGTGAGCCGGGCGGTCTTTGGACCGCGGGCGTGACTTGCCGCGGGAGGGGCGGACGCGGACGTCGTCCTCGTCCAGATCCCGACCCGACCTGCTCATGCGCCCGCCGTGAGCATGCGCTGCCACATGCCGGTGAAGTCGGGGAGGGTCTTGGCGGTCGTGCCGATGTCGAGGATGCACACGCCGGGCACGACAAGGCCGATGACGGCCGCGGCTGTCGCCATGCGGTGGTCGCCGTAGGACGACACGGTGGCACCGTGCAGGGTCGATGGCTCTATGAAGAGTCCGTCCTCTGTCTCGGTCGCGGATCCGCCGAATGCAGTGAGCATCTCGGCGAGTGCGGCGAGACGGTCCGTCTCATGGCCGCGCAGGTGTGCGATGCCGCGCAGTCGCGAGGGCGTCTTGGCGAGTGCGGCAAGCGCGGCGATGACAGGGGTGAGCTCACCGACCTGGCCGAGGTCGACGTCGATGCCGCGGATTGCGCCGGGCCCGCTCACCGTGAGCCCGTCGGCGTGCAGGTCGACGTGCCCGCCCATCTCGGCCAGCAGGCCGCGCAGGTCATCGCCCGCCTGGGTCGTGTGACGGGGCCAGCCGGGGATCGTCACCGTGCCCGCCGTCGCCATGGCCGCGGCGAGGAAGGGGCCGGCGTTCGACAGATCGGGCTCGATGCGGCGATCGACGGCACGGATAGGCGCCGGGGCCAGCGACCACGTGGCGGTGCCGGCGTCGAAGGCGACGTGCACGCCGTGCTCGCCAAGCATGTGGAGCGTCATGGCGATGTGCGGCTGGCTCGGCAGGTCGCGGCCGGTGTGCGTGAGTGTGAGCCCGTCGTCGAAACGTGCGGCCGACAGGAGTATCCCGCTGACGAACTGACTCGACGCCGATGCATCGATGTCCACCACACCGCCGCGCACGGCTCCGGTGCCATCGATGCGCAGCGGCAGGAAGCCGCCTGTGTCGGTCACGGCGACGCCGAGCGCGCGCAGGGCATCGAGCATCGGGCCGAGCGGGCGCTCGCGTGCGCGCGGGTCGCCGTCGAAGTCGACCGAGCCGGTCGCCAGCGCAGCGACGGGCGGCAGGAAGCGCATGACCGTGCCAGCGAGGCCGACATCGATCGAGACGCCTCCGCGCAAGAAGCCGGGTGTGACCTGCCAGTCGACGTTGCCGACCGCGTCAGTACCGACCTCGCGGATGTCGACGCCGAGCGAGCTGAGCGCCTGGGCCATGAGCCGGGTGTCGCGTGCAGCGAGCGCCGCCGACACGGTCGACGGGCCGTCGGCCAGGGCGGCGAGCACGAGGGCGCGGTTGGTGGCGGACTTGGATCCGGGCACGGCGACGGTGGCCGAGACAGGCTCGGCCGCGGTGGGGGCCGGCCAGGCGTCGGTCACATCGCTCACGCTGCGAGGGTATCGGGGGAGGGCATGGGGCAGTCTTCTCCCATGTGCGGGAGGTATGCGGCATCGCGCGAGCCGGCGGCGCTCGTAGAGGAGTTCGGCGTCGAGGTGCCCCCGACGACCGACCTGCCTGCCCGCTACAACATTGCACCGACCAATGAGGTCTATGTCGTGCGCGATGGCAAGCCCGATGAGAGCGGCCACCACCCGCGGCGGCTCGACGTTGCCCGCTGGGGGCTGGTGCCGTCGTGGGCCAAGGACCCGAGTATCGGCAACAGGATGATCAATGCACGCGCCGAGACGCTCGCGGAGAAGCCGTCGTATAAACGCGCGCTCGCCTCGCGCCGCTGCCTGCTGCCGGCGGACGGCTTCTACGAGTGGCAGGCGCCCCCGGAGGGTGCACTCACCGCTGCGGGCAAGAAGCCGGCGAAGCAGCCCTTCTTCCTGCATCCCGCCGACGGCACCGGTCTCGCGATGGCCGGGCTCTACGAATGGTGGCGCGACAAGGAGATCGAGGACGACGACGATCCGCGTGCGTGGCTGCTCTCGACGACGATCATCACTACGGCGGCGCGCGACAACGTCGGGCAGATCCATGACCGGATGCCCATCGCGGTGCTGCCCGAGCAGCGCGCGGCGTGGCTAGATCCGCAGACTCCGGGACCAGAGGTGCTGGCCGAACTGCTGGCCCCGACGCCAGGAGGCTTCTGGGACATCTACCCGGTGTCGACCGCGGTCAACTCCGTGCGCAACCAGGGGCCGGATCTGGTGAATCCCATCGGGGAATGACACCGTCGGCCCCGGCGTTTACATCTTCGTGCTGACCGGTCAGGCGTCGATACCCCCCGTGGAGGGGCTGCCTGCCGTGCGGGCCGATCTCGGGCCCGCGGGGGTCGGCGTACCCTCGGCAGTGATGGACGACGTCAAGGTCGAGACCGACGAGGAGCGCGCCGCGCGCTTCGAGCGTGATGCCCTGCCTTACCTCGATCAGCTCTACGGCGCCGCGATGCGGATGACCCGCAATCCGGCCGATGCCGAGGACCTGGTGCAGGAGACCTTCGTCAAGGCGTTCGCGGCCTTCGAGTCCTTCACCGAGGGCACCAACCTCAAGGCGTGGCTCTTCCGCATCCTCACCAACGCCTTCATCAACACGTATCGCAAGAAGAAGCGCCAGCCGCTTCAGACCGACACGGACGACCTTGACGACTGGCAGATGCGCTACACCCAGGCCTACGCCACGGGGGAGTTGCGCTCCGCGGAGGCCGAGGCGCTCGATCGACTGCCCAACGACATCATCAACAACGCGCTCAGTGATCTGCCTGACGAACGACGCATGGCGGTCTACCTCGCCGACGTCGAGGGCTTCTCCTACCAGGAGATCGCGGACATCATGGACACGCCGATCGGCACCGTGATGTCGCGCCTGCACCGCGGCCGCAAGCAGTTGCGCTCCTCACTCGAGGACTACGCCATCTCCGAGGGCTACCTCGTCCCCGAGGGGGGTGCGTCATGAGCGAGTGCGAGCCCTGCACCTGCGGAGAGGCCCTCTCGCGCGTCTACGACTACCTCGACCAGGAGCTCGATGCGACCTCGGCGGTCGCTATCGCCGGGCACCTGCAGGCCTGCCCGGACTGCGCCGAGCAGTACCGACTCGAGCAGGTCGTCAAGACGCTCATCCAGCGCACGTGCTGCGAGGAGCGCGCTCCCGAGGAGCTTCGCGTGCGGATCGTGGCCCGGATCTCCGAGGTGAGGATCACCTACCGCCGCCAGCCCTGAGGCGCCCATATGCCACGATTGCGGCCCCGGGAGGAACGACCCCGGTCAGGACCATGGAGGAGTCATCATGAGCAAGCGTGGCCGCAAGAAGAAGGCTCGCAAGAAGAGCGGCGCCAACCACGGCAAGCGCCCCAACTCCTAGGCCATGGCCGCGGAGATCCGCGCCGAGATGGTCGCCCAGGTCCACTCGATTCTCATCGAGCCGGGCACTGACGTCGCCGTCGGCGACACCGTGCTGCTCCTGGAGTCCATGAAGATGGAGATCCCCGTCATCGTCGAGGTGGCGGGCACCGTCGTCGACATCCCGGTGCGACCGGGTGATGTCGTGCACGAGGGTGACCTCCTCGTCACCCTTGCCCTCACCGCAGGCTGATGCCGCGGTCATACGTCGTCACGCGCGAGGACACCGCGATCGCGCTGGGCAGTGGCGACGTGTCCGTGCTGGCGACCCCCCGCCTCATCGCCTGGCTCGAGGCTGCGACGGTCGATGCGAGCCCTGACCTAGCGTCTGACGAGACCAGCGTCGGCACGCGCGTCGATATCGAGCATCTCGTCGCCTCCCCACTCGGCGCCCGCGTCGACGCCGCCGCGGAGCTCGTCCATCGCGACGGTCGGCTCCTGCGCTTCGCCGTGACCGCGCAGCATGACCTGGGTCAGGGACCTGTGCTTGTGGCCCAGGGCCAGGTCACGCGAGTCGTCGTACGCCGTGAGCCCTTCCTCACGCGCGTCGCACCGGACCTCATCATCCGTGAAGCGCTGCCCGAGGAGCTCCCCGCCGTGGGTGACCTCCGAGTGGCCGCCTACGTCGCCGGCTACGGCATGGCTACAGAAGAGGTGGGCTATGCCGCCGTCCTCCGCGACGCACCGGGGCAGGCGGCCCAGGCGCAGGTCCTCGTCGCCCTGCGCCAGGGCGAACTCGTGGGCACCGTGGCGATCGTGCAAGCCGGGCGCCCACTGGCCGAGGTGGCCCAGCCCGGCGAGGTGGAGTTCCGTTTCATGGCGGTCGCCCCGCACGCCTGGCGCCAGGGCATCGCCCAGGCGCTCATGGCAGCGGTCATCGACCGATCCGCCGGTCAGACCCTGGTGTGCAGCGTCATCGAGGGCAATGACCCCGCCGCCGGGCTCTATCTCTCCCACGGCTTCATCCCGGTCCCGGCCCGTGACCACGTCCCCGTGCCCGAGGTGCGCCTGAGGGTCTTCACCCGCCCAGCCGGGTGAGTCCCGGGGGCGGCCTCGTGATCCTTCTGTTACATTTCCCCAGTCGGCCCCCCAGGCCGGCCGCCCGGGCACGCCGAGTCCTGCCCGCCCAGGGCGCACCACCGCGGGCAGGAGCGGGGGACCCACCGCCGGGGCCAGCAGGCTCCGGCACTGACCGGTCAGCACCACCGAACGGTCTTGGGGTGAAGCAGCTCGGCCCGGCACCGCCGGACCGAGCAGCCGGCGGGCGCATGAGGCCTGCCGAACCCGACAGCTGACCCCGCAGGCGACGGAGGACTCATGACCGCAGGTCTGCGTCGATCGCTCGCACTTGCGACGACTCTCGTCGTCGCCGTCGTCACCCTCGCCGCCGTCCCGGTGGCCAGCCAGGCGGCGCCTCACTCGCCCCGCACCCCCGCCTTCGCGGCGGATGCGCCCGAGCTGCGCACGGGAAGCAAGGGCGAGGCGGTCAAGGTCCTGCAGAAGGCCCTCGGCGTTAAGCCGGCAAGCGGCTACTTCGGTCCAGTCACGCGTATCGCGGTCGAGGAGTTGCAGGCCGAAAACGGTCTCGAGGTGACCGGCGTCGTCGGCCCCGAGACCTGGTCCGTTCTCGGGCGTGACATCGCGCGCGAGGCGTCGCAGGCCGATGAGACCTTCGGTGACAAGCAGATCGATGGTCGCTACTGCCCCGCGGTCGACTTCCGCTGGGGCGAAGGTCTGGGCGCCGGCCGCAACCACATGGGCTTCGACCTCCTCGGTACGCGCGGCACCCCGATCTACGCGGTGGATGCGGGTCGCGTCACCCGCAGCGGCTACCAGGGCAATGGCGCACTCGTCCTCGACATCACTGACAAGAAGGGGTCGATGTGGTTCTACGGCCACTTCGACAAGATCTACGTCGGCCAGGGGGACACGGTGAAGGCCGGTCAGCTCATCGGCACCATGGGTGACACGGGATCGCCCGGCGCTGTGCACCTGCACATCGAGCTGCGCCCGCGGGGCTGGTCGGGGTCGGCGCAGGATGCTGAGCCGATCATCCGGAAGCTCTGCGCATAGCGCGAAGCGCTACAGCAGCATCAGTTCTGCGCAT
>CAZLZC010000007.1:4953-10292 GCA_964563825.1 uncultured Actinomyces sp. | reverse complement strand
TCTGCGCATAGCGCGAAGCGCTACAGCAGCATCAGTTCTGCGCATGACCCTGGGATTGCTCCTCTGCTCAAGACGCCTCGAATCCGTGCTTCTTCTCCGGGAAACGCGGGTCGGCGGCGTCTTGGGCTGGTCGGGTGGGGCGTTCTGCGCATAGCGCTACACGCCGGTTGTTGACCTCGGGTAGGCGACGTCCGGGTCCGTCATGACATTGACGACGTAGGGCACTCCAGCAGTGAACGCGCGGTCCAGCGCTGGGCCGATGTCCTGCGGACGCGTGATCGTCTCTCCCGCACCGCCGAGTGCGCGCACCACCTCGTCGTACGGCGTGGGGCGCAGGTCGGCGGCGACGTCGTAGCCGTAGAGGAATCGCATCGGGTGCCGCTCGAGATTCCATCCCGAGTTATTGCCGATGACGATGACGGCCGGCAGGTCGTGGCGCACCAGTGAGTCGACGTCCATGAGCGAGAATCCCGCGGCGCCGTCGCCGAGCAGGAGCACGACCTGGGACGAGGGATGCGCGAGGCGAGCGGCCATGGCGTAGCCGGGGCCGGTGCCGAGGCACCCGTAGGGTCCGGGGTCGAGCCAGTGACCCGGGCGTCGCGGCTCGACGTAGCGCCCCGCGAAGGACACGAAGTCCCCACCGTCACCGATGACGACGGCGTCGTCCGCGAGTCGGGGCAGGAGCTCGCCGTAGATGCGGGCGGGATGAATCGGGTCGGCATCGCTGGCGAGGTCGGCAGCATCCGCCGCGATGGCGGCCAGGGCGCGCCCCCGCAGGCTGGCCGCCCATTCCTCGACGACCAGGGGATCACCGATCTCACCGGCGAGGCCGAGGAAGAACGCCGTGAGGTCGCCGGCGGCGCTCGCGGCCAGCTCACGGTGGTGAGCGACCTGGCCTGGGGAGTCGGCGACGTGGATGACCGGCGCTGCGGGATCACCGAAGTTGCCGTAGCCGAGGCGGAAGTCCAGCGGCGTGCCGACGACCATGACGAGATCGGTGCCGGCGAACGCAGCGCCGCGCGCTCGGGTGACGAGCAGGGGATGGTCGGGCGGCAGAATGCCGCGCGCCATGCCGTTGGCAATGACCGGGATCCCGGTCGCATCGGCGAAGGCGCGCGCCGCGGTGTCGGCGCCGTCCGCCCAGACATCGCTGCCGAGCACGAGCACGGGCCTCCCGGCTGCGCGCAGCAAATCGGCGATATGCGCAAGATCGCCCTCCACGGCCGCGGGCGTGGGCGGTGCGTCGAGGGCAGTCGGCACCGCCGGCGTGAAGAGGATGTCCATGGGCACGTCGACGAAGGTCGGTCCGCGGTGAGCCGAGCCCGCGAGTCGAAAGGCGGCATCGACCGATGCTGCGACAGCCGCAGGGTCGTGCACGGTGGTCGCGGATTTGGTGACCGGTGCCAGGAGCGGTGGATGGTCGATCTCCTGCAGCGCCCCCGAGCCCCATCTCCCATCGGGCGCACGGCCACCGATGAGGACGAGAGGTGAACCGTTGACCCAGGCGCCGGCCACGGCGCTCACCGCATTGGTGACGCCGGGACCGGCCGTGACGGCGGCGAATCCCGGTGTGCGCGTGAGCTTGCCCATCGCTTCCGCGGCGAAGACGGCGGTCTGCTCGTGGCGTACGTCGATGAGTCGCATGGGTCCGGTGCCCCCGGACTGCACCGCTGCGACGCCTCCGACGGCCGCGTCGTACAGCGGGAAGATGTGTGCCCCCGACAGCGTGAAGAGGTGCTGCACACCGTGACCCGCTGCAGCGCGAACGGCTTGGGCTCCTCCGTGCTCAGGCTGAGGGGCGCTGTCGTCAGCGGTCACAGGATGGCGAGCGCGAGGACGCTCACGCCGAGGGCGACGAGCGCGACGATCGCGGTGACGGTGATAAGCGTCTTGTTCTGCACGGTGCTCCCTTCGATGCCGGCAGGCTATCGGGCCCGGTAGCGGGCCCGCTCGGCCGACCGCCTAGCCTGCGCGAGCATGGGGAGCCTCGACCGCATCGCTGAGGAGCGGACCGACCTGGCCTCGGCGGAGGTGGAGCATCTGCAGGCTCTGGTGGGAGCCTGGGGGCTTGTGGCCGACCTCGCCATGAGCGACCTGGTCCTGTGGCTGCCTACCTGGAATGCCGGTGGATGGATCGCGGCAGCCCTCGTGCGACCGGCGACCGCTCCGACGGGAGTTCCCGAAGATGTCGTGGGCACCTTCATCCCTCGGGGGCGCCAGGGGATGCTCGACCGCGCCGCGGCTTCGGGACGGATCGCGGCCGATCCCGGCGGCGGCGAGGTAGTGCCCATCCGTGTCGGTGAGCGCGTCGTGGCGGTGATCGAACGTCACGCAGCCACGCGGCGCTCGGGGCGACTCGAGGAGGTCTACCACGATCTCGCAGAGCGCCTTCTGGTGATGGCGAGTGAAGGAAACTTCCCTCCGCGCGACACCGACTGGGCGTCGGGGTCAGCGCCCCCACGCGTGGGCGACGGGCTACTGCTCATCGATGCACAGGGACGCGTGCGATTCGCTAGTCCTAATGCGGTGTCGGCGTTCCGACGACTGGGTCTTGCACGTCCGCTCGAGGATGCTGACCTCGCGGCGATCGTCACGCGGTTGTGGCATCGGCCCGGACCCGTGGATGAGTCCCTCGCGCTTGCAGCCGGTGGTCGCATCGCCGCGGACGCCGAGGTCGAGAACCCATCGGCATGCGTGACCCTTCGATCGCTTCCCCTTGTGCCCGGTGGCCGGTCTGAGGGCGCGATCGTCCTGGTTCGCGACATCACTGACCTCAGGCGGCGCGAGCGAGCGCTACTGAGCAAGGATGCCTCCCTTCGCGAGGTACACCACCGGGTGAAGAACAACCTGCAGACCGTGGGTGCCCTGCTGCGCCTGCAATCGCGCCGAGTGCAGGCGGATGAGGCGCGCGAGGCACTGGCCGAGGCGGGGCGGCGCGTGGCAGCGATTGCCGCGATCCACGAGGTGCTCGCGCAGGAGCCCGGTGACCGGATCGACTTCGATGCCGTCATGGATCGGATCCTCGCCGTGGAGCGTGATCTCGCCGGCGCCTACGCGCCCGGCGTGACGATCACGCGAGAGGGATCGATTGGTGTCATTGCGACGGAGCTTGCCAGCCCACTTGCGATGGCGGTCTCCGAGCTGCTTCACAACGCGGTCGAGCATGCGGGTGCCTCGAGCATCACCGTGACGCCATCGCGCACAGCGAGTCATGTGCGGATAGAAGTGTGCGATGACGGTCGAGGTCTGCCCGACCCTATCGATGAGGGGCTGGGCCTTCAGATCGTGCGCTCACTTGTGGAGCAGGACATGCGCGGTGAGCTGGAGTTCACAAGCCCTGAGTCGGGTGGTTGCGTCGCCTGCGTGAGCGTACCCAGCGTGGGGTAGGGGTCAGGCAGTGCTGCGCGCGCGGAGGCGAGCATTGCGGCGCTTGAGGGCGCGGCGCTCGTCTTCGCTCAGACCGCCCCAGACGCCCGCATCCTGACCGGTCTCGAGGGCCCACTGCAGGCACTCGTCGATGACGTCGCAGCGACGGCAGACGGCCTTGGCCTCTTCGATCTGGAGGAGGGCGGGGCCAGTGTTGCCGATGGGGAAGAACAGCTCGGGGTCTTCGTCACGGCAGGCACTATCGTGGCGCCAGTCCATGTCTCCTCCTCGCCTCGTCCCTGCTTGTGACGACGTTCACGCACGCTCCCGGGGGGTGCAGCCGTGAGGCCAGGGTGCGAGTGTCACGAACGCGGCCGGGGCGTGCCCGGCATCTAAGGGTCGCAGAGACGAGGGCCTCCCACAAGGCGAAACGACACACCGGATCGAGCTTGTGACTGTTTGCTTGGTCACAAAATCGGTCGGAATTCCGGACCCGTCCGTTTATAGGACGGCGTACAACCGTGCTGGCACGGTCTCATCCCGCCCTAGGCGACCACGGTCAGGGCATCCGGATCCGAGGCGAAGTCCACCCGCCGGACGTCGCCCAGGCCCTCCCCGTCGATCTGCAATGCCGTGGGGCGGCGGGCGTGGACCGTCAGCCGAGGCAGGTCGTGGGCGACCCTGAGGCTGCGGGTCGTGGACCCCGCCCGACTCCCCGCCACCATCCGCCGGGCCAGGCGCAAGGCCGTGCCCAGAGCCATCCGGCGTACGGCAAAGAGGTCGAGCCCGGTGGAGAAGGAGGCGTCCGGGCACGGAGCGATGGGCAGGGCGCCGAAGTAGGTCCACGGGGAGGTGTTCTGCACGATGGCGACGAAGACGCCGGGCACGTTGTCGGAGCCGTCACCGGGCAGTTCGACGTCGAGTGCGGGCTCGCGGCGATTCGTGCGCCAGAGGAACTGGCGAATGGTGGTGGTGAGGTAGCGGGTGGGGGTGGCCTCGTGCCCTTCGGCACGGTCCTCTTCCATGGCCGCGATGATCTCGGCATCGAGCCCGAGTCCGGCGTTGGCAAGGAACCATCGCGGCTGCCACGGCTCGCCCTCCCACGGCGTCACGCGGGCAATGCCGAGGCCGATACGACGTGAGCGACCCTCCCGCAGCGCCTGGAGGATCTCGCCGGTCGCCTCGACGGGATCGGCGGGCAGCCCGAGTGCGCGCGCCGCGACGTTGGCGCTGCCACCCGGGATGATCGCGAGCATGGGGCCGTCCAAGTCGCCCCCGTCAGCAGTGCCCGGGCGTTCGCCGAGCAGGCCGTTGACGGTTTCGTTGACCGTGCCATCCCCGCCGAGGACGCACACAAGATCGGCATGCTCAGCCCGGGCACGCCGGGCGATCTCGGCAGCATGGCCCCGGTGCTCGGTGCGGATGATCTCGAGATCGACCTCGTCGGCCAGAGCGTGGACCAGGACGTCGGTGACGCGGGGCGAGGTCGTGGTGGCGTGGGGGTTGACGATGAGGAGGCCACGCACAAGGAAACCCTAGTCGTCCTAGTCTGGGCACATGGTCGATGGCAGGTCGAGACCGGTGACGTCACTGGTCATCGGTGCCGGGGTGGCGGCGATCGAGGGCGTCGCCCTGCTGGTCTACGCCGCCTACATCGCCGTCCAGGTCGCCCGTCTGGGCATCACCGGGCCTGCCGCGGTCTCCAGTCCGGTGGCGGTCGCGCTGGAGATCACGATCTTCGGGCTCCTCGGAGCCGCCATGGTGGTTGCCGCGCGTGGCCTGTGGCGCGCACGTCGCTGGGCGCGCAGCCTTCTCGTCGTCGGGCAGTTCCTCGCCTTGGTCGTGGGCGTGCCCTTGGCCACCGCAGAAGGCGGGGTCGAGCGCGGCGCGGGGATCGCCCTCGTCGTGCTTGCCGTCGCGGGCATCGTCGCGGCGTTCTGGCCGAGCACGACGGCTGCTGTCGCCGACTCCTA
>CAZLZC010000007.1:0-4853 GCA_964563825.1 uncultured Actinomyces sp. | reverse complement strand
GGCTCTGCTCCGAGTGAGCGATAGAAGTCGATGGCGGGTGCGTTCCAGTCCAGCACCCACCATTCGAAGCGCCCGTAACCGCGCTCGACCGCAATGCGCGCCAAGGCTGAAAGGAGTGCTGTGCCGTAGCCGTGCCCGCGGTGCGAGGGACGGACGTAGAGGTCCTCGAGATAGAGGCCATGGCGCCCGAGCCACGTGGAGAAGTTGCGAAACCACAGCGCGAATCCGACGACTTCCCCGGTGCGGTCGTCCTCTGCCATCAGGGCGAAGACTGCGGGATCCGGGCCGAAGAGTGCCTCGCGTAGCAGGCCTGGGGTGGCGATGACCTCATTCGGTGCCTTCTCGTAGGCGGCGAGCTCGTGGATCATCGCGAGTATCTCCGGGACATCAGTGGGCGTTGCTTCGCGAATGGACATGACCACATTCTGGTCAAGGTGCATTTTGACCGGTCAAGAACCCCGGATGGCCGGAGATTCAGCCGCTATTCCCATGCTTGATGACCGTGTCGGGAAGGAAGTGCGGCGTATAGTCGCATGTGGGTCGGGGGACGTGTCGGGGTTGAAACTCCGGGGCAGTGATCCACCTAAGCAGGGATTGGGGATCACCACGATGTTTGTCGAGAGGCGCTCATCTGCGTGGCGCTCCATTGACGTGGAAGTCGATGCGTGGCGACGCGAGGACACGATCTGGGATCGCGATGTCCTCTTCGCGCTCTTGGAGACAGCAGGCTCGAACGCGGCGCCCTTTTCCTCAGCCAAGACCCTGGTGCGTCGAATCGTCCCGAGTGCGCGATTGCGCTCCGCGGAAACGGTCGGTGTGTCAGTGCAGGGAAGCCTCAGGCGTGGTTCCACCGAAAGCCCCGATGTGGAGTTGCTCGCGTGGGCGGTTGGCTGCATCTGGGGGCAGGACACCGTCACCTCGGCTCTGGCCCAGGGCATCCCCATGGCTCGATACAGAGGGACCGACGGGTCCACGAGTGTCCACGTGTGTCTCCCGATCTCCCATGTGTCGGCTCCGCTGGAGGTAGTCGCGGTCTCCCTTGAAGCCCTCGATGCGGAGGATGCGATCCAGTGGGTGTCTCGACTCACCCTCGTCCGGCACCTGTGGTCCACGGCTCACCCTGAGTCCGCCGCCGCCGCCGACGACCTGGACTTCGCTGATGACGTCACTGATGATGACGTGGTTGTCCTCACGCCTCGACAGCACGTGATCCTCAAGGCAATGTCGCTAGGACGGACCAATAGTCAGATCGCCCGCAGTATCGGCTTCAGCGAATCGACGGTGCGAGTCGAGTCGATGGCCATCTACCGCTACTTCGGAGTCCACTCGCGCCTCGAGGCGGTGGAGGCAGCACGGCTCACGGGGGAGTTGCTTGCGCCCGAAGACATCCCGCATGGCTAGTCATCCGGCGTATAGGTTGACCCCGGCTCTACGCCAGGCGATCCCATGGAAGGGGCTCTTCGGTGCCGGATGACGTGGACCGCCGAGCGGGGCTGGTTGCGCGGCTGGGGCCGGGCGATCCTCAATCCCTCCTCCAACGACTGTGCCGCCTGGCCGTCACGGAGGTGCCCGTCGACGGTGCCGTGATCGGACTCCAGGTGGCGGGAGTGCCGGAGGGTCCGCTCGCTTCTTCCGATAGTTGGGCGCTCGACGTAGCCAAGGCTGAGTACGCACTGGGGGAGGGGCCCACCTTCGATGTGGCGGCGACCAATGAGCACGTCGAGGCATCCAGTGCCGATGCCATCGAATTCCAGCACTGGCCTCAGTACGCCCGCATCGCCCACGAGATGGGCGTCGCCGCAGTCTTCTGCTTCCCGCTGCGCATCGGCAGGGCGCGACTGGGTGCGCTCAGCTTGCTGAGGACCCAGCCGATTGAGTTGGACGACAGCCAGTACCTCGACTGCTTGGCCCTAGTCGACATCGCAACGCACGCGCTCATCTATGTCCAGGCGGGACTCCAGGGCTCGCAATTCGAGTCCCTCCTGGCGCATCGAGACGTGGACCGACTTCGCGTCCACCAAGCCACCGGAATGATTGCAGGAATGCTGGACTGCACCATCGAGGATGCCCTGGCGCGCATGCGCGCGCGTGCATTTGTCGATGGAGTCACCCTCTACGACCTTTCTTCGCGCATCGTGGCGGGCGAAGTCAGATTTGAGGAACCGTGAGGACTCAAGGGCTTTGTTCTTTGACACGTGAGGGGCGTGTGTCATGACTGAAATCAAGGGCTCCGGCGGCTACGACGCGGCGTTCGCCCATGTGATGGCGGAGGCCGTGCGCACACTCGCATCGGACTTTGAGTTCCTGGACCTTGCCCACCAGTTGACTGTCTCTACGGTCAGCCTGCTGGGTGCTGGAGCTGCGGGGGTCATGCTCGAAGACGCGGCCGGCCGCCTGCAGGTCCTTTCCGCATCGGACGAGGACACGCGCCTTCTGGAGATCTTCGAGCTTCAGCGTGAGGAAGGGCCGTGCTACGAGTGCTGGCGCTCGGGCACCGTGGTGACTGCTCCAGACATTCTGGCTGGCGACCGCTGGCCCAGTTTCGTCAAGGAGGCCCGCACCCTCGGGTTCGTCTCGGCGGCGGCGGTACCCCTGCGCTTGCGGGCACGAGTCGTGGGCGCCCTCAACGTCTTTTGGACCACTCCCTGGACAGTGTCGGCCCAGGACATGGATGCGGTCCAAGCCATGGCGGACGTCGCCGCGGTCGGCCTCGTGCAGCAGCGGCTCGCACGGGAGTCTGGCGTGGTGGCCGAGCAGCTTGAGAACGCCCTTCACTCTCGGGTCACCATCGAGCAGGCCAAGGGCCTCATGGCGACCAAGGCGCATGTCGACATCGATGACGCCTTCGGGATCCTCGAGGCGTACGCGGTCGCGACCGGCAGCTCCGTCGTTGCCGTGGCCCAAGATGTGGTCGATCGAATCGTCACCTGGCAGGACGGTGCCCTCCGACCCGCCTAGTGCCGCAGGGCAAGACTATGTCGCGTGCCCGGGATCGTGAATGGTTATTCAAGGGCTCGCATCAGAGAACTTTCTTTGCTTAGCTCACGTTGCACACGTCCATGTATGACCACCCGCGTGCGTGTCGGTCCCCGGCACCGGACCGGAACCCGTGATGCTGACGATGCGCACCGCGACTCGGGTCGGGGGTTGTTGCGCGACAGTGACGTCAGCTCGGGGGAGTGGGGGTTCGCATGAGGAAGCGCTTCGCATGAAGAAGTGCATGGTGCCGTGGGATTGGCATGAGGATGTGCTTCCCGACGACGCTTGGCGTCGTTCTGACTCGGGCTGGGAGTTTTCACCGCTCCTCGACGTGCTGGCCTCGATGTCATCGGAAGCGAGTGTCGAGGAAAGGCACGCGGACCTCATTGGTCGGATCGTGCCGCCGGGGTGCCTGCGCGAATGCCAAATCGCGCGGGTGGATGCGCACGACGCACTCCTGCGGCCCGCGGGGTCCCGCATGACTTCCGACCTGGTCACCTGGGTACTGGAGTGCATCTGGGCGACGCCTACCGGCCTGGAGCTCCTGCGCGAGGGGCGCACCATTGTCCGCGTGCGCGCCGAAAGAAGCGAAGCCCTGGCGTATCTGTGTATTCCTCTACGCCCGGCCGGGGGCGTCCAAGGCATTGTCGCCTGCAGCATCACCGCATCGAGCCGTGGGCAGGCGCTGCGCATGGCCGCTCGGCTCACCGTCCTTTCGTCACTCGTCCCCGTCTCAGATGGTCGTCAGTCGCAAGCAGCCGACCCGTTCTCATGGGGAATGGCTCCCACGAGCTCCCTCACCCCTCGCCAAGTGGAAATCCTTCGGTGGATGGCCGAGGGGATGACGAATCGCGAGATCGCGGCGCGCATTTGCTTCAGCGAGTCCACTGTCCGGCTCGAGTCGATGGCGATCCACCGGATCCTGGGCGTGCGCTCGAGAGGTCAGGCGGTGGCGGCTGCCCGCCAGGCGGGCCTCTTCTCTGAACCGATGGTGCCGCTGGGGGCCTAGGTCAGGTCCCGCGGGGGAGCCCGCTCAGCTTGATCACCTTTCTGGCGTACTCCCGGCAGCCTTCGGGAGACAGGCGAACGCCGTCAAGCGTCCATTCGGGATGGCTTGCGGTCGAGACGTTCCAGTCCAGGACGCGCCCCTCCGCCTGGCGCCCCACGACGTTGCGAATCGAGGCATTGGTGCGCTCCTCAAAGGAGAAGCCGCCCCATTCGGGGTCGGGAATCTGGATCGTGGCCCACACAATCCGCTGAGATGGCCCCATGAGCTTTAGGGCCTTCAGGATCTGGCCATCGACTATTCCGGACTCCGTGCCCACGTGGATGAATACTGCTGCGTGATCCCCGGCCGCATCCGCGAGGACCGTGAGCAGGTCGTCTGCGGATGACATTGTCCTCGGGTACACGGTGACGCCGCGCTCGCTCAAGCACTCACGCGCATCGGTCATCGCCTCGTCGCCGACGGCGATCACGCCCTGAACTCCCTGCCTCGGTGCGGCGGCCGCCGCAGCGAGGGGAGGGCCGGGCTCGGGTGGCACCGCTTGCCGGACGAAGAGCGCACTGTCTTGAGTGGTGTCCTGCCCCGCCATCACCCATGGTGTCAGCGCGCCGAGCGCCAGCGATGCGCAACCCAGCGCGACGATCCCACGCAACCCCAACACGGTGGCCTCAGGCCGCGCGTGACAGCGCCGTATGGGTGAACCACTCCCGTGCCAATGCGGCGGCATGCTGAAGGGTGCCGGGTTCTTCGAAGAGGTGACTCGCCCCGGGAATTACCTCCAGTGTGGCGGAGCACCTGAGGCGCCCGAGTGCCTCGCGATTGAGGCGAAGGACATCGACGTCATTGCCCCCGACAATGAGGAGCGTCG
>CAZLZC010000006.1:0-33723 GCA_964563825.1 uncultured Actinomyces sp. | reverse complement strand
TGCCAGGTGCCCAGCTGCATCCGGCCTTCGAGCACAGGGACAGTGATGCTCGGAGACACGAGGGCGGGGAGGACGTGATCGCGGCCGTGGCCGGGGGATCCGTGGCGGTGCAGGTACGCCGCACCGCGGGGAAGCATCGACTCCAGGATGAGTTCGAGATCTTCCTCGGACCCGGAGCCCGTCTCGAAGATCGCCACCCCGGCGGTCGCGTGAGGCACGAAGACCTGGAGGAGACCGTCACCGCGACCGCGACAGAAGTCGGCAGCGGCCGCGGTGATGTCGGTGGTCAAGCGGCCACCGGTGGTGAACTCGAGGAGGTCGGAATCCATGGCGTGATCCTGCCGTAGAACGACGCAGGGGATGGACGGAGTGCTCCGTCCATCCCCTGCGCCCTGAGAACTAGGAAACGAGCGTCGTCACGCCCGAGCCGAGGCGCATGCCCTCGCTGAAGACGTGCGTTCCCAGCCCGGAGTTGAGCACCTCGGCGACCCCGGGAGCCAACTTGATCGTGTAGGTCGTCTGGCTCGTCCCTGACTTGATGTTGGTGAGCGTGAAGATCGTGTAGGTCCCCAGATCGGTGTCGGTGGCGTACACGCGACCCTTGAGGGTGCCCTTGTCGACATCAGCGACGAGGTTGTCGACGACAATGGTGCGCCAGCCCATGGGTCCGTAGTGGGACATGAAGAGCGATCCCTTGTGCGAGATCTTGGCCTTGTTGGTGCCCGAGACCGGGAAGGCGAGCGCGAGCTTGCCCGGCGTGATGATCGAGCTTCCGCCCGGATCCTCGCCGTTGACGTAGACATTGGCCTTGAGCAGCGCTTCCGTGACGCTGACGTTGACCCGCATGGCGGTCACGCCCGTGAGCGAGCGTTCCGCGGCAGCCGCAGTGGTCGCCGACGCGACCAGGGCGCCGGCGAGGGCAACGCTCGCCACGATGCCGATGATCTTCTTCATGTACTTGTCCTCTCCATGGCTGGATGGTTTCCCATCGACACTACTCACTCTCGTCGGGCGCCTCCGCAGCCGGAGGAGCCTTGGGCTTGATCACCAGCACGAGCACGCCGGCTAGCGCGACGAGTGAACCCAGCACGGTGTAGATCGGCTGGCCTGTCATGAAGCTCTCTTCGAGGAAGCCCAGGGAGATCGCCGCCCAGAACCCCCCGATCATCACGAGGACGAGGCCGATGGTGCGTCGCAGAGGGCTGAGTTCCTTCATCCCGTCATCATCCCAGTCGTGCGATCAGGTCCGCGTGAGGAACCACTGCACCGTGGCGAAGGAATCGTCACCCTCCATGAGCTCCCCCACGATGACCTGGCCGGTCCAGTCACCCGCCGTCACATCGAAGTACGACGCGCCCACCACGATGGAATCCGGGTCGACGAGCGTGAAGCCTGCGGCTTGGAGCGCCTCGCCGGCGTAGAACTCCTGCAGTGCCTCGAGCTGATCGGCGGGGTAGCGCCACGTGGCCGTGACGAGTCCCCCGACCGCGGGGAAGTAGTTGATCTCCACCTCGCCGATTCCCTCGCCGACGGCCGTGAGCTCCCCTCCCGAGGGCACGGGCAGGGCGGCGAGCCACGCGGGCTGCGGGATCTCCGAGGCATCGGACTCGAGGCTGAACTCCGCGGGGGGCACACCGGGCCCGGGATCCTTGGAGGACATGTAGACCACGCGCAGACCATCACTCTCGCGCGTCATGACGAGCGTGCTACTCGAGTCGGTCGTGGAGATCGAGTTGTAGGTCCAGCCCGACGGTGCTGCCTCGCCGTACTGCTCGAGGCCCTCCTTACCCGGGGCGGCATCGACACCGATCATCTGCACGGCGTCGAGGGTGTCGCCCCATTGCTCGACCAGGCGTCCCGCCCCCGTGATGGTGCCCGCTGGAAGCGGGACGTCTCCGTCGAAGAGGGGCAGAGCTGAGGACACGTCCGACCCTTGCGCCGGTGAGCCGATGAGCGCGGAGTACGCCGACAGCGCGTCGTCGACGACATCGACGAAGGGCGCGCCCACGGGAGCAGGGGCGGATGACGTCGTCTCTTCAGGAGTCGGCGTAGGCGATGCCGCGGCAGACGATGAGGCGGCGTCTGCTGAGGGAGTGGGGCTGGAGGAATCCTCTGCCGTGCTCGAGCCGCCACAGGCGGCAAGCACGAGAAGACCGGGTGCGAGGAGGAGTCCTACGCGTCGCATCACACGATGGTAGAGGCGACGGCCACCAACGTCGACCCCTCGCATGCCCCATCGCACAGCGGTCTCGCCTACCCTCGGGGGATGCGAGGACCGAGCGGCATAGCCACGACGTTCACCCGCTATCGCGCGCTCGACCTCGAATACGCCGCCCTGCGCGTCGTGGGTCGCGGCCTTTTCCTTGCCGTGATGCTCATGGTCGCTTTCCTCTATGTCTTCACACGGGTGACGGACCTCCTCGCAGGCACCAACGAGGTGCTCATCCCCACCATCACCGTCGACTCGGACGTCGATCTCGGTGCTCTGGCGCAGGGTGCCTTCTCACAGACGAGCGCGTCGGTCGTCAGCGTCCTCGGCGTCATCACACTCGTCGCCAGTGCACTACTCACTGGTCACGCGATCCGCCAGGGCAGCCAGCGCGCACTCCTGGGGGATCAGGCCCCCCATGTCACGTTGCTCTCAGGCCGGACTATCGGTGTCGCCGTGCTCTTGGCCGTGGGCGTCTTCGCCACCTGGCTTTTCACACTTGCCACGTCGATTCGCCAGCGAGCGTGGATCAGCCTGCTCGGGCGTGACATGTCGCCCGGCGTCGTCAACGCCGGCAAGGTCCTTGCGGTGCTCGCGAGCCTCGCCCTCATCGGCATCATCGTGCTGCTCGTCGTGCGCACCATCCTGGGCCGTCTACCTCGGCGCTCTCTTGCCGCAGCGGCCCTCGTCGCCGTGATCGTGGTCGCAGCCAACTTCTTCCTGCTCTATACCTACGTCGGCGCTCTCATCAACCCCGATGTGTCTGCCGGGATCATCCTCGTCTTCACGCTGCTGCTCTGGGTCAACATCTGCGTCCGCGCCTACCTCGGTGCGCTGTGCTGGGTGGGGGCGACGCACTAGCCGCGCCCCGTGGCGCCCTGCTGGCGCTAGATGTCCTGCATGAAGCACACGCGGTTGCCCTCAGAGTCCATGATCTCCGCGACAAGACAGGAGGGCGCCACGGTCTTCTCCAGCAAGACCTGCGAACCCAGCTCGATTGCCCTCACAAGCACCTCGTCGATGCTTTCGGTGCGGAGGTAGAGAAAGACGCCATCGATCGACGGCTTGTAGACGTCGCCCTTGGCAAGAGCACCACTGATTCCTGCCCCGTTGGGCTCGTGGGGAAAGAACGCCATGTCATAACCATGAATGGAGCCGCGCTCAAGCTCCACTCCCAGGAGGGTCTCGTAGAAGGTGATGGCTCGCTCCATGTCCACCACGGGGATTTCGAAGTACGCGCCCATGTTTGTGCCCACGCCTTCACGATACAGAGTTGCCGCACTCCACAGCATCGTGCTCGCGCTCTCCTCCGCAGGACGGCGCCAACGCCCGTGCAAGCGGGTTAGCCGCTTGGCGTCAGGGTGAGCGTCGCCTCCTCGGACTGATCGATCGCCTCAGCGCTCCATGCCCACGGGAACTGAGCCCCCGACTGCCACGCATCGACCTGGTCCTCGTAGTTCGGATTGAAGGCGTGGCCGCTATTGCCGGTGAGGTTGACCCAGGTGGAGCTGTCGAAGTTCGCCAGGTCGACCACCTGGCGCATGCTCGGCACCCAGGTGACCTCGAATCCCTCGCTCGGCGTCCACCCCGTCGCGTTGACGATGCCGCTGCCGCCCGCCGTGTCGATCGGACCGCGATTGAAGAGTGCCTCGATCGGCGCGATACCCGAAGCGCCGAGCGTCCCGTGCTCGAGCAGGAGATTGTGCAGCGCACCCCAGCGCCACGACGCAGGATCATCGCCCTGGAGCGAGACCATGTCCTGGTACGCCGCGTCGAGACTTGCTGTG
The DNA here is from genome assembly GCA_964563825.1 of uncultured Actinomyces sp. Taxonomy (GTDB): domain Bacteria; phylum Actinomycetota; class Actinomycetes; order S36-B12; family S36-B12; genus Mxb001. Next base: position 29,727 of record CAZLZC010000006.1, on the reverse strand, counting down.
ACGACGGCGTCACGCCGCTCGGTCTCGGCCGTGAGCGGGTCATCCCACCACGGGTCATCCGGGCGATCCCAGAGCGTGCGCATCACCTCGAAGAACTGGTCATCGCCGCTGGCCGAGGTGATCTCCGTGCCGGTCTTGGAGTCGAACATTCGCGTGATCAGTTGGCGCCAGAAAGCATTGAAGTAGGCGGCAGGCGCCGAATCGATGCCCTGCTGGTAATCCCAGCCGTTGAGCAGCGCCGTACCCGCACGTGTCGCTTCCTGCACCGGCATGTCAGCGATGCGCGGCACGAGGAAGTCCGCATTGGAATTCCAGTTGTCCATCTGCAGCGCCTGCATGTCGGCGACGGTGAAGGCGCGCCCCTCCTCGATCTGCGCGGTCAGCAGGTCGACGATGCGCTGGCTGCGCGCGCCGTAGGACCAGTCGTCGGTGATGAAGTAGGGATACTCCGGCCCGACGACCGCCTGGTTGGCGGTGACGATCCATCCCTCCGGTGGGTTGTAGGCCCACGGCAACGCCTCGAAGGGGATGTGCCCATTCCAGCCGAGTTCACTGGACCAGCCGGGCACGGGCCATTTGCCGTCGTATCCCTCGCGGATGGGGATGAGGCCCGGCATCTGGTAGCCGATGTTGCCGTCGATGTCGGCGTAGAGGAGATTCTGCGCGGGCACCTCGAGGATCGATGCCGCTTCACGGAAAGCCGCGAAGTCCTGGGCGCTGTTGAGCAGGGCGAAGGCATCGAACGTCGTGCCGGGCTTGAGTGCGGTCCAGCGCAGTGCGACGGCGTAGTCACTGCCCGGATCGCCGGCGTCGGCGTAGCCGGGAGCCGGCACCGGAGCCTCGGCACCAATGGTCGCGTAGTTCTCCCCCGCCTCGATGACGTCGGAGATGATCGGGCCGGACTCAGTGGAGCGGATGGTGATGTCGACCGGGTCACCGCCCGCGACCTGGATGCGCTCGGTGCGTACGTCGAGTGGCACGAGCGCCCCGTCGTACTCGTAGGCATCGCCCTCGACCTTGGTGAGCACGAGGTCGGTGACATCGGGACCGGTGTTGGTGAAGCCCCAGGCGAATCGATCCGTGTGGCCGATGAAGACACCGGGCAGACCGGCCATCGTCCAGCCGCCGACGGCGACGGGGCACTCGGGCGTGACCGTGCGACAGCGCAGGTTGGCCTGGTACCACAGGCTCGGCATGCTCGGCGCGAGGTGCGGATCGTTCGCCAGGATCGGCTTGCCCGTCGTCGTGTGGCGACCATCGACGGCCCAGGAGTTGGAGCCGATGCCCTTGCCGCTCTCACCGAGCCAGGGATCGAGGAGCGATGACGCCGCGAGCACACCCTGCAGCGTGCCGGCGATACCGGGCACCTCCTCCGGAGCGACGCGCATCGCGGCCGCCGCCGCAGAGGCGGTGGGTCCGACAGCCGCCGGTGTGTACGCATCATCCGCTACGGTTCCGCCCTCGACGATCGGCCGGTTGCGATCGAAGGGGTACGGCGGGAACACCTGCTCGGCCTGCTCCACCGATGTGGCCGACGCGAGCACAACGCGGTAGATCTCCTCGGTCATGTTGCCGCGCAGATCCCATGCCAGGGCCTTGAGCCACGCGACCGAGTCCGCGGGCGTCCACTCCTCGATCAGGTAGCCCGGATTAGTGAGTCCCAAGACGGCGTACTCCAGGCTGATATCCGACTTGGCACGCCCCGCCAGATAGGCATTGACACCCTCGGCGTAGGACTCGAGCATGAGGCGCGAGGTGTCGCTGAGCATCGGCACCTCCTGCTCCGCGATGCGCCTCCACCCGAGGGTGCGCAGGAAGGCATCGGTGGGCACCTGGCTCTCGCCGAACATCTCCGAGAGACGCCCGGCGGTGATGTGACGTCGCACGTCCATCTCCCAGAAGCGGTCCTGCGCGTGCACGTAGCCTTCGGCGTACATCAGGTCAGCGAGGCTGTCACCGTAGATCGTCGGAATGCCGAGCTCATCGCGAACGACATCCACCGGTGCGGCGAGTCCGGTGACTTCGATGGTGCCCGAGGTCTGCGGCCAGCTGCGCTTCACCGTCCACTGCAGGAACGACGAGATGATGGCCAGGATCAGCACGAGGACAATGGCGATGATCCCGAGGACCCAGGGCCAGCGACGACGCTTCACGGGAGCAGGTGCGGTGGCGGTCACCGGGCCAGCGTAAGACTCAGCGCCCCGCCACGAGGAGATTCCGGACTGATCGGCTTCCGTGAGCATGTGCTGCGCACGGGGATGCGATCACTGGATTCACACAGGCACAGGAACGCGGATGCAGTCACTAGCCTGTGAGCGTGAACTCCCCATCGACACGCGTGTCCGCGATCCTCGAGGACCTGACGGATGCACCGGGGCAGCTGGCGATCTTCGACTTCGACGGAACGCTCATCCATGAAGACATCACGGAAGCCGTCTTCCAGTGGTGCGTCGACAACCGGTCGCTGCCCGACCACCCGGAGTGGCCCTCGCTCGACGGCCTGTCATTCGACGCTGCACCGACGGAGTACTACCGGGCCGTCGCGGATTGCGCATCGGCTGATGTGCCGTGGGGGCACTATCCCGGCGCGCTGCTCCTCGCCCAGGCCTTCGCGGGATCGTCCCTGGCCGAACTCGTACGCCACACCGACCAAGCAGCGCTTGGGCTCACCCTGAGGCAAGAAGCGTGCGAACTACTCATTGGCCTTCGCCGTCTGGACTTCGATATTCGTATCGTCAGTGCTGGCGTGGCATGGTGTGTGCGACGGTTCACTCACACTGTGATCAACCCACTCCTTCGGGGAAATGGAGTCGGCGAAATCGACCTAGCAAACGTGTCGGGCGTCACGACCTTGCTCAGTGAACACGGCGTACCGCGACTTGACCGCGACCTCGTGTCACGTGGCCTTCCCTACCTGACGGGCGCCGAACCCTCCTTGGTGATCACGCCGTTTGCCGGGGGTCCGGTCGCTTTCGCTGCGAGCAAACTGGCTTTGCTCTTCGAGGAGGGCGCTGAGCGACCCACTGTGGCGGTGGGCGACGGACTGGCGGATGCCTACCTCCTTGCCCATGCACGTCTCGGGATCGCGGTCGGCGATCTCGCCGTGGAGCTCTCCCAGCATGTGAAGCGCCTGGGAGGTGAGCCACCGCTCCACCTCATGGGCGCGACCGTCTGATGACATAGAGGTGAAGAGTTGACGCGATTCGGACTCTGCCACCGGGCGCGGCGCCATACTGGGACGATGACGGACTCCGGAGGCAGCATGTCCATCCATCGCCGCTTGTCGGCCGTTGCCTTCGCAGCCATGACACTGTCCGGGGCTGGCCTCGTCAGTGGCTCGGGGTCGTCGGCCTGGGCCGCCGATGACGGCACGACGCTCACCATCGGGATGACCGTGGGGATCGACAACCCAAACATCTGGGCACTCAACTCCACCAGCGAGTGGAGCGCCGTCACACTCCAGTACGACATGCTGATGAAGTTCTCCGATGAGGATCTCAGCGCATCTCCAGGTCTGGCTGAATCGTGCGAACACAACCCTGCCTACACAACGTGGACCTGCACATTGCGAGAGGGCCTGACCTGGAGCGACGGCACCCCGCTGACGTCACGTGACGTCGCGTTCACCTACCGTTTCGTAATCGACCAGGGGTTCTCCTACTTCACCAGCTACTTCCCCAAGGGCTCCACCTTCGAGACGCCGGATGACCGAACCATCGTGTGGAATTCGCCGGAACCGACTCGCGGTATGGACCTGCCTCCATGGGTCTACATCGTCCCCGAGCACGTCTGGGGTCCATACATCGGAAAGACGAATAAGGAGATCAAGCAGGCAGCGGTCCTGCCCAACGTCGTGTCCGGTCCGTACGTCATGACCGAGGCAGTCCCGGGACAGAGCTGGACCTTCGAACGCAACCCCAACTTCTGGGGGACAGCGCCCGCCTATGACCGGATCGTCTTCCGTCTCTACACCAACCAGGAAGCCATGGTTCAGGCGCTGAAGAACGGCGAGATAGCCATTGCTGACGGCCTCGAGAGCGCGCTGCTTCCTGCGGTTGAAGCGATACCTAACGTCGCGGTCCAGAAGATCACGGCCGACTCCTGGGTGAATCTGGCTTTCAACTTCGGTGGCCAGGACCCTGCCGCGAACCCCCTTCCCGCACTGAAGGATCTTCGCGTTCGTCAGGCGATCGCGCTCGCTATCGACAAGCAGGCAATCGTGGACAAGGCATTCCAGGGTGCCGCAAGCCCGGGCGAAAGCATCGTGCGACCGCTCTCGGTGTACTGGCACCTTGACGTTCCCGACGATCAGGTGATTCCCTACGACCCCGATCAAGCGAACGCCCTCCTGGACGAAGCCGGCTACGCGCGCGGCGAAGATGGCATCCGCGTCGACCCGCAGACTGGCCAGCCTCTGGTCATCCGCATGCCCACGTCAAATGACACCCCGGGAAGCGATATCGCGGGCCAGCTCATTGCGTCCTACCTCAGCCAGATCGGCATTGAGGTCAAGGCGCAACCCGTCAGCGCCGGCAAGATGTACGACCTGCAGCAGTCAGGCGACTTTGATGCCTACATCTGGTACTGGACTGGCGATCCCGACCCGAACTACCAACTCTCGGTCTTCACCTCGGAGCAGTGCGGTGATCTCAGCGATGGCTGCTGGAGGGATCCCACGTACGACGACATTGTGGCCCGCCAGGCATCGACCTTGGATCGGGACGAACGCCTCACCCTTGTCCGCGAGGCACAGCAGTACGTCTACGACCAGATCCCGTCCATTGTCTTGGCATACCCGAATTCGTTGACCGCCTACCGGACTGACATCGTCGCTGAGCTCACACCGGTCCCGGCTGGTGACGGCTACCTCACTCCGTCCTACTCCTACACCGGCATGGTGTCAGCACGTCCGGCTCAATCAGCCGATCCTGCCGCGTCGGCTTCTGGCCAGCCGGCATCGGGCGACTCGGGGAGTGACTCGGCTGCCACTGCCGGCGAGACTTCTTCCGCCAGCCCGAGTGGGCCGCCGGTGTGGCTGTGGGGGATCGCTGCTCTCATCGTCCTCGGTGTCGTCGCTGTCATCGTGATGAGGCGTCGCGGCACTGAAGATCGACCGGACACACACTGACCCGCTCCGAAAGGCTTGAATTCATTGCCCGCCGTACCGGCTGGGCACTGCTCACCCTGGCCTTCATCTTCACAGTGAACTTCTTCCTCTTTCGCATCATGCCGGGCGACCCCATCGCCCTACTGGCACGAAGCCAGAGACTGTCGCCGGAAGCACTTGAGTTGCAGAGGGTCGCGTTCGGCCTGGATCAGCCACTCGTCACGCAATTTGGTGTGTATGTCCGCGAAACCATTAGTGGAAACCTCGGCGTGTCACTGATTTCGGGATTGCCCGTGTGGGAGTTGATCCTGTCGCGCATGTGGCCCACGTTGCTCCTCGTGGGGATCGGCACGATCCTCGCGGCCGGGATCGGCGTTCTTGCGGGTATCCGCGGGGGATGGCGACGGGGTAGTCGATTCGACTCGGGAAGCCTCTACACCTCGATGGTCCTCTACTCGACCCCCGAGGGTTGGCTGGGGATGCTCCTGCTGATCCTCTTCGCGGGGCTTCTGGGGTGGTTCCCGGCGGGGGGCTACTCGTCGTCGACCAGCAGCGGGACCACGGACGTCGCCATGCACCTCGCGCTCCCTGTGTTGGCCCTCGCCCTGGGCTATGTGGGCCAGTTCCTCATCGTGATGCGCTCAAGCATGATGGAGGTCAAGGCGCAGCCCTACATCGATCTCGCGCGGGCGAAGGGACTCACCGATCCTGACGTCCGTCGCCGTCACGCAGTCCCGAATGCCATCCTCCCGATATTCACGCTCGTCGTGATCAGCGTCGGATTCATCTTGGGTGGCGCCATTGTGATCGAGACGGTGTTTTCGTGGCCGGGCATCGGGTTGCTCACGTACGAGGCGATCCAAACCCTCGACTACCCCGTGCTTCAGGGCGTTTTCCTTCTCAGCAGCGCGGCGGTGATCGTTGCGAGCCTCGTGGCTGACATCACCTACGGATTCCTTGACCCACGAGTGGACGCGACATGAGTTCGCTTTCGTGGGCCCGTCGGCGCCGCAGCCTCAGCCAGTTCTGGCAGGCCTTCCGGCACAACAAGCGCGGCATGATCGGCCTTGCGATACTCGCCTTCTTCACTCTCGCCGCGCTGCTTGCGCCACTACTCGTCGAAAGCGACGACATTGATCCCGCTTTCGCACCCGGCCAGCCCACTCAGCCCCCCAGCGCTGCTGTGCCCTTGGGTACTGACCTATTCGGGAGATCGGTAGTGCAACTCCTGCTCGTCGGTGCACGCGTCTCCTTGACCGTCGGGGTCCTTGCGACGCTCGGGGCCGTCATCATTGGCGCTGCCATGGGCATCCTGGCCGGCTACTACGCGGGTAGGCCTTTGGGGACGGCGCTCACAGCGTTGACCGACTGGTTCCTGGTCATCCCCTGGCTGGTCCTGGCGATCGTCCTAGCGGCCATTCTCGGACCGACCCTGCTCAACGTCATCGTCGTCATCGCGGTCACGTCATGGGCGCTTACTGCGCGACTCGTGCGGGCTCAGACATTGTCCGTGCGGGAACAACCCTTCATTGAGCGGGCACGGGCCCTCGGAGCCACGAACGCTCGGATCCTCGGGAAGTACGTCTTGCCAGAGGTTTCCCCGATCATCATCGCCCAGGGCGTGCTGACAGTTGCCATCGCGATCCTTTCCGAGACCACGCTCTCACTTCTCGGGCTGGGTGATCCCACCTCGATGTCATGGGGCCGGATCATCGAGGAAGCATTCCAGTCCGGTGCTATGTCCAACGGCTACTGGTGGTGGATCATCCCCCCGGGGGTCTGCGTCATCCTGGTTACGCTGTCATTCACATTTGTTGGCTATGCACTGGAAGAGACGCTCGACCCACGACTCAGACGAGGTTGATCGCATGAACCCATTTCACAGTGACGGCGAGTGGCTGAAGGCAGCACTCCATACCCACTCGACCGTGAGTGACGGCACTCTCGGACCTGATCGGCTCGTGCAGTCCTATGTCGAGGCAGGGTTCGACATCGTCGCGATCACCGATCATTGGCGCCTCGCACAGCCCAACGCACGTGACGACGTCATCCTGGTGCCCGGTGCTGAGCTCGGTTTCGACATGATCGCCCCCGCCTATCCACGTCAGTCCGCTGAGTTCCTCGTCTACGGCCTGACCGAAATTCCTGAGGACCCGGGTGGGGATCGATCCAACTGGTACTTCAGCGACGAGGACAACTACGAAGTCCGAACCTTCCCATCGCTCTCGGAGGGCACGAAGTGGGCTGCTGGCCAAGGAGCGGTCACCTACGTCGCCCACCCGTACTGGAACCAGCTTCCCCCGCAGGAACTGATGGCAATGGAGGGATACACGGGCATTGAGGTCTTCAACGGTTCCGCGGAACTCGAGTGTGGGCGCGGCGACTCTTCACCCTGGTGGGACCTGCTACTCGGCGAAGGTCGGGAGGTCTTCGGGATCGCCACGGATGACCAGCATTACCCGCTCTTCGAGCTAGGGACTGCGTGGACCATGCTCAACGTGGCCGAGAGGTCACCGGCAGCCGTGCTTGATGCCCTGCGGACCGGGGCTTCCTACTTCTCGCATGGTCCCAGCATCTACGACGTCTCCGACCAAGACGGGGGCATGGAGATCACGTGTTCGCCGGCGAGGTCCATTCGCCTCCAGACTGAGGAGGAGTTCGGCGCGTGCGTCACGGTCGGTCGCGCTGGCCGTCGTATGGGACAGATCCTGGAAACGGACGGACGAGGGCTCATCACGAGGGCCTTCGTCGAAGGAGCGGCCGAACGCCGCTACCGACGGGTCGTCATCGTGGACGAGCACGGGAATCGTGCGTGGAGCAATCCGCTCTAGTGATCCGTCACCGGGTCAGCGCAAGACTCAGCGCCCCGCTCGGAAGGCCCAATTCGCGTTCCGCTCCTGCCCGAGACCACGCATCGGCCTCGCCGAGCGAGATGACATCGCCGTGGGCGACGACCTGGAGGGCAAGGCCATCCAGCAGGGACAGGATTCGCCAGGACACCGCATCAACGTCATCGCATGCCATGGATCCATCGGCCACCCCTTGGCCGATGATGCTCGCAAGCAGGGCCTGCCACTCCTCGTTGAGTCGGCGTGAGATGCGCTGCAGCGCGGGGCGCCTGGCAGCCTCCGACCACGCATCGAGCCAGGTCTGGATGCCCTGGTCATCATCTCGGGCGTAGACATCGAAGAACACCCGGAGCCTGCCGATCGCGTCATCAACGCCAGCAAGAGCGCCACGCACACGCTCGAGGTCCTCACGCGCGACCTGCTCGAAGGCCTCGGCGAGGAGATTGTCCATGGATGAGTAGTAGTGGTGGATGAGCCCGCTGGACGTGCCGAGTTCGGCCGCGACGTCGCGGACCGTCGTGGCGGCGATGCCCTGCCGCGCCATCACCGCACGGGTGGCCGCGACGATGGCTAGCCGACGCTCCTCGGGGTTCATCCGGGCCATGTGAGAACGTTAAGGCCTATTGCGCGCTTGTCCAATATCAATCTAGGCTGGGCGGCGTGCCGGGCGGCGCCCCCCGCCGCCCGGCACACATTGCTTCACGTCCGCGTCTCGAGACGACGGTCGAAGCTCGACGAGGAGGCACCATGCTCAAGCAGACACCGCTCCACCCGCGCCTGGCCGAGTTCAGCCAGACACAGGCGTGGGGCAACTGGGCCGGATACCTCTCCGCGATCCGCTTCGACCTCTCCAGCAAGCACGAGTACTTCGGTGTGCGGAATTCGGCCGGCCTCTTCGATACCTCGCCACTCAACAAGTACTGGATCCGGGGACGCGATGCGGAGCGCTTCTGCTCCTACGTCTTCGCGCGCGACATCCGCACGCTCAAGCCGGGCCGCGCGCAGTACACCATCTGGTGCGATGACGCGGGCTACGTCATGGAGGACGGCGTGATCTTCCGCTACTCCTCTGACGAGTTCCTGCTCACTGCAGCCGAGCCCAACATGGGCTACTTCCGCCAGCTCGCGCGGCCATTCGACGTTGAGATCGTCGACTGCAGCGAGGACTTCGCCTCCCTCGCCATCCAGGGTCCGCGATCGCGCGCCATTCTCGAGGCCTTGACCCCGGACATCTCTGAGCTCCGCTACTTCGGGTTCGCCGAGACCAAGATCGCCGAGACGCCCGTGACCGTGAGTCGCACCGGATTCAGCGGCGACCTGGGCTACGAGATGCTCATTCCCGCTGCAGATGCGCTGCGGGTCCTCGACGCCCTCCTGGATGCCGGACGACCCCACGGCATGCGCCCCTACGGCGAAGAAGCCCTGGGCATGACGCGCATCGAGGCGGGCCTACCGCTCATTGGAGTGGAGTTCACCTCGAGCCGCTACGCCTACACCGAGCACGAGCGCTTTACGCCGGATGAGCTCGGGCTCGGCTGGCTGCTCAAGGGCATTGACGATCCCACGCGGCCCTTCGTCGGCCGCGACGCCGTCATGCGCGAGCGCTTGGAGGGCACGTCACGCTGGCGCACGGTCGGCATCACCGTCGCATGGCAGGACTACTACAACCTCTACGACAGCCGCGGCGTCATCCCCGTGCCCGATGAGATCCCGGTCGGCTGGGAAACGATGATCTACAACGATCGGGATAAGCGCATCGGCTACGCCACGAGCTTTATGTACTCCCCCGTCCTACAGCGCCACATCGGCATCGCCCGCATCAAGCCGAAGTACGCCGAGCCGGGCAGCGAGGTCTTCATCGAGCAGACCGTCAACCACGAATACATCAACGTGCGTGCCACTGTGACGACGTTGCCGTTCTACAACCCCGAGAGGAAGACGGCCTGACATGAGCGATACACACGGCTACGACGCCATCGTCATCGGTGGAGGTCACAACGGCCTCACTAACGCCGCCTACCTCGCGCAGGCCGGTCAGCGGGTGCTCGTGCTCGAGCAGCGCCACCTCGTCGGCGGTGCGGCGATCACCGAGGAACTCCGCCCAGGCTTCAACTTCACGACTTTCTCCTATGCTCTGAGCCTGCTGCGGCCGGAGATCATCCAGGAGCTCGACCTCGTGCGCTTCGGCTTCATGCCGCTCTACATGCGCTCGCACTTCGCACCCATGGACAATGGTGACTACTTCCTCATCGGTCCCGATGCCGCCGTCAATCGTCAGGAGATCGCCCGGCACTCCAAGGCCGACGTCGATGGCATGGAGCGCTTCGAGCACGACACGTCACGCGTAAGGCAGTTCATCCGGCCACTTTTCGACAGCATCCCGCCCAATCTCTTCAGCGATGATCCCGCTGACACCGAGCGCATGGCCTGGCTCGTCAAGCATCTCGGCAATGCCGACAAGAAGCTCCTGCACGACACCGTCCGCCTGCTCACGGGAAGCATCTCCGACTTCGTCGACGACTACCTCGAGTCCGACATCATCAAGGCGACGATCTGCTCGGCCGCGTGCGTCGGCATCAAGCTCGGGCCGATGTCGCCTGGGTCGGGCATCAACTGGCTCTACCTCTCCATGGGCGAGCATGACGGCCTCGGCGGATCCTGGTCCTTCCACAAGGGCGGCAACGGCGGCTTCACCCAGGTGCTCGCGCGCGCGGCGACGGCGTACGGAGCGGAGATCCGCCTCGACTCGCACGTCTCCAGCCTCATCACCGAGGGTGGCGAGGTGCGTGGCGTCGTGCTCGACGACGGCACGGAATTCCGGGCCCCCGTCGTGGTGAGCTCGCTCGATCCGCGTCGCACCTTCCTGCAGATCGCCGATCCGCGCGAGTTGCCGGCAGATCTCGTCGACACGATCCAGCGCTTCCGTTTCCAGGGCGTCACGTCCAAGGTCAACTTCGCACTCGATGGCATCCCCTACTACCCCGCGCTCGGCGATCGCACCGACCAGTACGGCGGATTCATCAATGTCGCCCCGAGCGTGGAGTACATGGAACGCGCCTACGACGCGGCGAAGTACGGCTGGTACAGCGAGCATCCCTACATCGACGCGTCGATCCAGTCCTTCATCGACCCCGACATGGCTCCCCCCGGCAAGCACGTCATGTCCTGCTACGTGATGTACACGCCGTACAAGCTCAAGGACAGCACCTGGGACGCTCAGGCGGAGAACATGGCCGATCGCGTGCAGGCCACCATGCAGCGCTTCTTCCCCAACTTCAACGACCTGGTGCTTCAGCGCGAGATCGTCACGCCCGAGACCATCGAGGCGAAGACCGGTCTCTCAGAAGGCAACATCTACGCCGGGGAGTTCTTCCCGCACCAGATGTACTTCTTCCGACCCGCCCCGGGCTACAGCGACTACCGCACGCCGATCCGCGGCTACTACCAGTGCGGGTCGGGCACCCATCCGGGTGGCTGCGTCATCGGCGCGCCGGGGCGCTTCGCCAGCCAGCAGGTGTTGGCCGACACCAAGCGTTAGGCGGAGAGCTTCCGCGCGGCTACTGGTTCTGCTGCTGGTCGTTCTGGTTCTGGTTCTGCTGCTGGTCGTTCTGGTTCTGGTTCTGCTGCTGGTCGTTCTGGTTTTGGTCGTTCTGGTTCTGGTTCTGGTCGTTCTGCTGCTGGTTGCCCGAGCACGCGGTGAGCGGCACGAGCACGAGACCTGCGGCGAGGGCAGTGGCGGCGACGCGTCGGAGAGTGGACGTCATGACCGCATCCTGCCACCGGAAGAGACGCGAGGCACCCACTTCTACTCCTCGATGTCGGGCTCGGGCTCGGCTTCCTCGGTGTCCTCGCCATCCTCGGAGTCGCTTGACTCTTCCTCCACCTGCTCCGTCTCATCTCCAGACGAGGACGAACAGGCGGTGACGGCCGGCATGACCAGGCCGAGTCCCAGGATCGCCGCTGCGCCCAGTCGTGCGCCTCGCAGCCACGGCTTGCTGTCCTTCATGGTGAAGTCCCTTCGTTGGTGATCCGGTCTCGATGGGTGTATGAATCACATGCCTAAGCGCACAGTCTGACGCGGCAGTTCTCGCCGGTCGAGGAGGTCGCCCGCACGTCGACGGTGCCGCTCCGCCCGGGGAGGTAGCGCCAGAAGTCGAATCTCCGCTGCCGGCCCTCGCGCGCGAGCTGCACCATGAGCATGCCATGGGCGTCGCGATGCATGAAGAGGTCAACGGCGAGCATCGCGAGGATGCCCGCGAGCAGCGCTCCCCAGACCCAGAGTGCGACGTCCATGTCAGTTGCCCATGCTCACGAGCGCGCAGGCGGTCTGCAGAGTCTCGCGTGCCACGCCGAACTCGGTCTGGTCCGCGCCGAGGGACTCGCGTGCCGTGGTGAGGGCCTGGTCGATCTCCGCGGCACCAGGCAGGCCGGGGGTGGCCGCAAGTGCCTCATTGACGAGCCCGGTGGCCTCGTCCAATGCGGCGTACGCGTCAGCAGAACTCACACCGGGCAGCCAGGCAACCTGGGCGGCGGCACAGGCCGCGCCGAGTTGGGCGCCAGCCCCGATGATGCCCTCGGCCGCATCTGCGGCCTGGCTCACGGTGTCGAGCGCCTGCTGACCCTGGGACACAGCCTCGTTGACAGCGCCGCAGCCGGTGAGCAGGAGTCCGGCTAGGGCGCCGGATACGACGACGGCAAGCGCGCGATCTCGGCGCACATGTGGGTGGGACACGGGGCACTCCTCGAGAACGTCAGAACGACATCTCGGTCTCCCATCACCGTGGCCAACCCGACTGGAGAATCACATCTCCATGGCGGGTGGTACGGCCGAAGCCCCGGTCGCCCATGGGGGCGACGTATTGACGAGGTCTCCGCGCGGAGGTACTCCCCTTGACTCCCTTCCACGTTAGGGAAGGTCGGCGCATCACGCAAATCCGACTAGCCCAGGGCCTCGATCACCCGGTCGGGGAAATCAGTGATGATGCCCTCCACTGCACACTCGTCGACAAGCAGGCGCACCAGAGCGGGCAGACTGGGCGCGCAGTGCGGGAGATCATCAGCGCGCACCGTCCATGGGGTGATGTAGAGGCCGGCGTCATGCGCGCGCGCCGCGAGGTCGCTGGCGGCCATGGGCTTGCCGTGGCGCAGCAGCATGCGTACGTCGGGACCGATCCCGTCCGCCCACTCGCGGATGCGCTCCATCGCATCCGGCTCGAGCATCCAGTCGTAGTCGTAGTTCTCCCACGTGCCATCGGGCTTGCGCTCGTAGGTCTCGTGACTCTCTGTGCGCCCGATGAGCTGAGTGAGGGGTACGTCGACCCCGAAGGCCGGGCCTACCTCCGCTCGGATGCGCTGCAGTGCGTGAGCATCGAAGCTCATCACGCGACAGTGGTCCTCGCGCGTGCGGTAGCCGTAGCGAGCGAGCACGTCGTACACGGCTGAGACCAGATCCTTGCCCTCCTGCTCGTGGAACCACGGCGACTTGAGCTCGGTGAAGACGCCCACGTCCCGGCCCGCGCTATGGCGCAGGCCCTGGAGGAACTCCAACTCGGACTCCAGGGTGTGGAAGTGGAAACTCGACTGCCACACCGGGAATCGATCGGGGAATGCGGGGAGATCACGCCCGTCGACGACGTTGAAGCACTCCGTGACGGCCAGACTGAGGATCTCATCGAGGTCGAAGTCGATGACGTAGAAGTGGCCGTCGGCCCGCTCGCGGCCCGGGAATCGCTTGGCGACGTCGCTCACGTTGTCGAGCCACAGATCATGGTTGATGAGCAGGCGATCGTCGCGCGTCATGACGACGTCGTGCTCGACGTAGTCGGCGCCCATCCCCACCGCGAGGGCCTTCGCCGGGAGGGTGCCTTCGGGTAGGTAGGCACTCGCACCCCGGTGCGCGATGACGAGCGGTCTCATGTCAGGCAGGCTAGCGTCCCCGCGTTCCTGGCTAGGAGCCCTTCTGCATCTCCCGCTGGATCTGATCTTCCGTGAGCGGCTTGTTCATCAGCGTGTTGACGCCGTAGAAGATCGCACCGATGAGGAAGCCGCCCATCACCCAGACGGGCCAGAAGTAGCCGCGACCCGAGAGAGCCCAGATGACGACCATGAAGAGGGAGATGACGATCGCACCGATGATGTAGTTGGCGAAGCCTCGGCGCTGATGGAGCCGCTGGATTGCCTGCTGACGTGCATTGTCATCGGCCATGCGTTCACGGTAGGGCCCATGTCAAGGCTGTTGCACCTATCGCGAACCACGCCATGGGTCTCCCGAGCAAACCTCCCGACTTGCCGGCCGCAGGCGCGCCGGGCACAGTGGAGTGATGACCACGTTGACCTGTCCCAAGTGCCACGGTGAGATGCGAAGCTACGAGCGCAGCGGCGTGCACGTCGACCAGTGCGCCGAGTGCCGCGGCATCTTCCTCGATCGCGGCGAGCTCGAGCGCCTGGTCGACGCCGAGAACTCCTGGGCCGATCGCGCCGTTGCCCCTGCGCCGGCGGCGGCCGCTGCCCCTGCGCCACCGGCGCAGCCCGGCTACGCCATGCCCCCGGCCTATGACCAGCGCTATGACCAGGGCTATGACCGCGGCTACGACGACTCCCGCGGCAAGAAGCCCTACAAGAAGCGCAAGAGTTTCCTCGAGGAGCTCTTCGACTGAGGTCAGCGCCTAACATGGCCTGATGCACCGCACCGAGACAGCCCGACAGCGGCGGCTTGGCCGTCGCGTCGGGCTGATGTGCGCGAGTGCGGTTGTCGCGCTTCCCCTCCTGGGCACCGCGCCCGCTCTTGCCACATCATCGACGGCGACAGCCCAGTCGGATCCCGGCGCTTCGACGGCGACAGCCCAGTCGGATCCCGGCGCTTCGACGGCGACAGCCCTGTCGGGCTCTCCCGCTCCCCGCGCATCGCTCAACTGGGGCTCCTGCGGCGGCGGGCCGGCGCGCTGCGCGACCCTGACCGTGCCGCGCGACTGGGGTGATCGACGGGTCGACGGCACCTACCGCATTCAGGTCGCCCGCATCCCCGCCGAGAAGCCTTCGGAGCGCATCGGCGTACTCACGTTCAATCCCGGCGGTCCCGGCTCCGCCGCTGTCTCCAACATCACCTGGGTGCAGGGCATGCTTCCCCAGCGCGTCCGCGATCGCTTCGACATCGTGGCATGGGATCCGCGGGGTGTGGGCGGCTCGGAGCCGAGCGTCTCCGGCTGCAACGTCAAGGACATCGCGCCCCCCAAGACCGGTGCGGTCGACTGGGACGCCTGGGTGGAGAAGTACCTGCGCGTCAACGGCGAGGCCGCAGCAGCGTGCTTCGAAGCCAACCGCAGGCACGCGCCCTACGTCGGCACATGGCAGTTGGTGCGCGATCTCGATGCCCTGCGTAAGGCGCTCGGGGAGGAGTCGCTCACATTCTGGGGCATGAGCTACGGATCCACGGTTGGCCGCGCCTACGCGCAGTACTTCCCTGACCATGTGCGCGCACTTCTCCTCGACGGCGTGATCTCTCCGCTGAGCACGATCGAGCTGTGGTCGCGGGAGCACACCTGGGATGACCCACTGGCTATCGAGACGATGCTCGACGCTCTCGGCCCGGCGTACCAGGCAAAGTACGACCGCGTGATGTCGTCACTGCAGACCCGCACACTGCGCTCCAGCGATGGAAGCCGCATCACGCGCTGGACCGTGGGCAAGGACATCATCAGCTGGGCCTCCTTCCAGTCCACCTGGAGTTCTGTGGCGGGGCTGCTCGACCGGGTGGACGCCGGCCTTCGCGCGGGCAACGGCCGCGAAGCCCAGGCGCAGATCGACGCGGCCGCCCGAATGCTCTCGACGTCGAGCGGGCCACAGCCCAAGGGCTGGTTCGACCCGCAATGGACCTACGTCAACTGCTCCGACATGCCCGATCGACCCACCGCGGCACGCCTCGCGGAGATCGCCCGAGAAGGTGCGGCTGCCGGAGGAGTGCACATCGGCCAGTCAGCTTTGCGCGAGGGCGCGCAGTGCGCAGGGCTGCCTCGCTTTGGTAGGGCCATCCCTCGCATCCTCAGCCCTATCGAGCTCGCGAATCCCCCGCTCGTTGCCAATGCGCTTGCCGATAACCGCACGCCGTGGACTGCCGCGATGGAGATGCAGCGCGCCTTCACCGGTGCGCGCACGGTGCAGTACGGCGGGACTCACCACATCGTCTACGGCCGCACGACCTCCTGTGTCGACCAACCGATCACGCGCTACCTCGTCAATCTGCGAGTGCCCGGGCGCGACATCGTCTGCCCCCTTCGGTACTGACCGCTATGGACGACGCACCCCGCACACTGCCGGAGGCAGTACGCCGAGCCGCCGCTCGATGGCCGGACCGCACGGCGTGGATCTTCGACCTACGCGAAGGCCCTGATGCATCAGCCTCCACCTCGCTCACCTTTACCGAGATCGAGGAATCGTCCGAGCGGGTCGCCCGGCACCTGCGGGCCCGCGGGATCGGCTCGGGTGATCGCGTCGCGGTCCTGCTGCACAACCGCCCGGAAGCCGCACTCACCTGGCTCGCCCTCGCGCGCCTGGGAGCCACCTCGGTGCCACTCAACACGAAGCTGCGCCACGCAGATGCCGGCTGGATCCTCACTAAGTCTCGCGCGGTCGCACTCGTCACCACGCCGCAGCTCGCCGCCGGCATCTCACCGGTGCACGTGCCCGTGATTGATGTGGCCGACTTTGCCGCCGATCCCACTGATGCAGCACCCCTGCCCGACGTGCACGACGCAGACGACATCGTCAACGTGCAATTCACCTCCGGGACTACCGGCCACCCCAAGGGCTGCCTGCTCTCGCACCGCTATTGGCTGCACCTCGCCACGAGTCTGGTCGATGGCTTTCCCGGTCTGGGCCCCGACGATCGGATGCTCACCGCCCAGGCCATGTCCTACATGGACCCGCAGTGGAACCTCGCCGCATCGCTCACCAGCGGTGCGTCGCTCGTCATCCTCGATGGCTTCCACCCGTCCACCTTCTGGGAGCGCGTGCGCGAGCACGACGTCACCTACTTCTACTGCCTGGCAGCCATGCCCGTCCTCCTGCTCACGACGCCGGAGGATCCGCGCGATCGTGAGCATCGCGTGCGCGTCATCCAGTGCTCCGCTATCCCGCCCGCTCGCCATGCAGCACTGGAGGAGCGCTGGGGTGCCCCGTGGTTCGAGGTCTTCGGCATGACCGAGACCGGCGGCGACATCCACGTCACCGATATCGAGCACGATGCCCTCGTGGGATCAGGTGCGATCGGCGTGGCCAAACCGGGGCGGGAAGCCCGCATCGTCGATGCTGATGGCACAGAGATTCCCGCGGGTGGCACCGGCGAACTCGTGCTCCGAGGTCCGGGGATGATGTCGGGCTACGACGACGAGCCGGAGGCAACGGCCCAGGTCTTCCGCGGCGGGTGGCTGCACACCGGCGATCTGGCACGGCGTGACGACGCCGGCGTGATCACCCTCGTCGGTCGTCTCAAGGAGGTCGTGCGGCGGGCAGGAGAGAACATCGCCGCACGCGAGGTCGAGGACACCCTGCTCGCTCATCCATCTGTGCGCATGGCAGCAGTCGTCGGCGTACCCGACGACATCCGCGGCGAGGAGGTCAAGGCCTACGTCGTGCTCACCGATCTGCGCGATGCCGAGCAGGCCGCTGCTGACCTCGGCCCCTACTGCGCTGAGCGGATCGCGCGCTTCAAAGTGCCGCGCTTCTGGGAGGTCCGCAGTGACCTCCCCCGCACGCCTTCCGAGCGCGTCGCCAAGCCGGAGCTCATCTCCGGGCGGACCTGGGATGCCGACACAGGATCCTGGCTGACATGACCGGGGACGATACGAGAGAGGGTGAGGTGCGCGAGATCCTCCTGCGCGAATACACAGCCGCTGACGATGCGTCGGTGCGCGCCCTCTACGAGGGATCGTTCCCACCCAGCGTGCGTGCGCCCTGGTCCGATCTCGTCGAGCATCGCGGCGACGAGCGCTTCCTCGTGCTCATCGACGTGGATGCGACCCCGGTCGGGATGGCCCTGATCAGGAGGCTCGGCGACACGGACATGACCTTCGTGCGCTACCTCGCCGTCACCGCCACCCGTCGTGATCGCGGGCTGGGCACACAACTGGTCGCACTTCTGCGTGACGCACTGCGATCCGAGGGGATCAGCGTGCTCCTTCTCGACGTGGAGGATCCGAGGGGGGAGCACGCAGAGCAAGACCGCCGGCGCATCTCCTTCTACGAGCGGTGTGGGCTGGATCTGCTCGACGTGCCCAACTACACACCGCCCGAGCATGGCGAGACGGGCGAGATCGTCCCGCTGCTGCTCATGGGTGAGGTTCTGGATGACGGCCCACCCCTGGCGGGATCACGCCTAGACGCGGCGGTTGCCGCCGTGATGCTGCACCGCTACGGCGTAGAGGGCTGATCGGGTCAGACGGGCTTGCACACCACGCCGCGTGCCTGCGGCTTGTCGGTGACGGTCACGATGCACGTGCCGTCGGTGCCCGCGAGCGTGAGTGTCACCCTGTCACCCTTCGATGCTACGCGAGTCGTGAGCTCAGCCGTCGAGGCGAGTTGGCGCATGAGTGGGCTCAAGGCGATCGTGATGAGCTGGTCGCTGAAGGTATCTGCTGAATCGATCTTGAGCTGCTCGAGCACGGCATCCGCGAATCGATCCGTGGCCATGTCCGCCGCGCTCGGCTTGCTCGGTACGGCCGGTGCCGACGCCTCGATGGATACCGATGCGCTGGGACTGGGCTCGGAGGCGGGAGCGCTTGACGCAGAGGACGCTGCAGGCGCATCGCTCGGTGCGGCCGTGGGTGCGTCGGCAGAACCAGCCGAGCAGGCGGCAACGAGAAGTACGGTGCCCGCGAGGGCCAGGGCGATGACGGGTCGGCGCGACATCCTCCGACGGTAGGGGCCGCGGGACCGGGGTCGCGCGGTGAGCGCATCGTCCGTTCGGTTGAACCTCCCCCCGGGATCCACCCGCTCCCCCACTAGGCTGAACGGCAGGTCAAGGGAGAGGGATCCCAGGACTGGGAGGGAGATGCCATGGGCACGCACGAGGTCACCAAGTCGCACCTGGTGGCGGGGATCATCGTGGGCTGGGTGCTCGTGGCACTCGTGTGGCTGATCTTCGGCTTCCTCTCCCAGAACTACATCAGCTACCTCCCGCTCCTCGTCGCGTATGCGATCTGGACGGTGGTGTCACTCTTCATCTTCGGCCGAGGCCTCGACAAGGAAATGGCCGCTTCAGGCGAGACCCACTAGCGCGTTAGGCCGCCGTGGCAGCCTGACGCTTGGCCATCCGCTGGCGA
This sequence comes from uncultured Actinomyces sp., assembly GCA_964563825.1. GTDB lineage: Bacteria > Actinomycetota > Actinomycetes > S36-B12 > S36-B12 > Mxb001. Next base: position 10,456 of record CAZLZC010000006.1, on the reverse strand, counting down.
ATGGCGAAGTAGCCCACGGCCAGCCAGCCGAGCACCATCTGCGGCAAGAAGCAGAAGGCGCGCCAGATCACATCGGCCGCGACGGCCTGCTCGAAACTCGCACCGAAGGCCACGAGCATGCCAATGAGTGCAGCGTCGACGGTGCCTGCGCCGCCGGGTGCTAGCGGCACGGTGGTGAGCAAGAGCGCCACGGAAAATGCCGCGAAGACCTCGAGCACCGTGACCGAGTCCGCTCCCACCCCGCGCAGGGCTGCAAGCACGACGAACATCGGGGTGAGCTGAGCGAGGATGTTGGTGATGGTGATGGGCACCCAGCGGGTCCCCACCATCTCCGCAGCCGTGTCATTGAAGCCGACCACGCCCTCGACCACGTTGGGCGGTGTGCGCTTGATGAGCCGGAAGACCTTGCCGAGAGCACCCTGGGCGAATTCCCCAACCCGCTGAGCGTTGGTTCGGCTGCGCAGGACAAAGGCGATGCCGGCCATCGAGACGAGGCAGATGACCCCCGCGACGATGATGATCACGTCGATCGTCTCGCAGGGGATCGCGCCGCACTCGCTCCCCGAGAGGGTGCGGCGCTCGAAGACCCAGAGCAGGATGAGCGCCACGCCGGGAGCACCGAACGTCATGAGATAGGTCCACAGGGCATCGGCTGCCACAGCCGCCGCCGCCAGTCTCTGCTCGACGCCGTAGCGAGCAAGGATGGCGTACTGGGTCGCCACCGCAATGGGACCGCCACCAAAGGGAATCGTCGTTGAGATCGCGAATCCACCCTGCCTGTCGACGAAGGCGGGCACATAGCCGAGTTTGGGAATCGCGGCAGGGGCTGTCAGCGGATAGACACCGATGGCGATGATCGCGGCCACAATCGCCGCGAGAGTCCACACCGGAGGCATGGAGAAGGCTGCCTTCACGCCCTGCTCGAAGCCGCCGAAATTGCTCGCCATGTAACTGAAGATGAAGTAGGCCAGAGCGATACCGAGGACCGTGAGGATGACCTTGGGCAGCCACGACTTCCATCCGCCCTCGCGGGCTACCTCGAGAACAGGCTCGGGGGTGGCGGCGCTCATCCCGCGAGCCTATGCCCGCACCGAGCGTCGCACGCCGCGTGACGCGCAGAGCCTGCCACGATGGGGCGCTCACGCCCTAGAGTTCACGCATGAGTCCCTCCGCCAAATCGACGAAGGCACGGGCCACCACGACTAGGAAGGGCGGCTCGGAGGTCATCGAAAGCCGCTACTACCGTGACAACCTCGCGGCCTGGGATGAGCGCGCACCTGCTCATGCACGCGCCGACGGTTACAAGGTGCGCAATTTCCGCGAGGATGCGGCGTATCTCAGTGATGTCGTGCGATTCGACATCCCCCTCCTCGGCGATGTGAGCGGTCTCGACGGCGTGCACCTGCAGTGTCATATCGGCACCGACACGATCTCGCTGGCCCGGCGGGGTGCCCGCATGACGGGCCTGGACTTCTCCTCGGAGTCCCTCGCGCAGGCACGCACCCTCGCGCGCGAGTCGGATGCGGACGTCGATTTCGTGCAATCAGATGTCTACGCCGCGGTCGAAGCCCTGGGTCGCGAGCGCTTCGACTTCGTCTTCACCGGTATCGGCGCGCTGTGCTGGCTTCCCGACGTACGCCGGTGGGCGCGGGTCGTGCACGATCTGCTGCGTCCCGGGGGATTCCTCTTCATCCGTGAGGGGCATCCCATGCTGTGGGCCATGGATGAGGCGGTCGACGACGACCTCGTGGTGGGCTACCCCTATTTCGAGGTGCCTACCCCCATTACGGACGAACACGACGGCAGTTACCTCCCCGTCGATACGACCTTCCGGGCGGACGTCTCTCACTCGTGGAACCACGGGATCGGCGAGACGGTGATGGCGCTCCTCGACACGGGCATGGCCCTTGACCTGCTCATCGAGCACGACAGCTGCCCGTGGGAAGCCCTGCCCGGCAAGATGGCGGAGGGCGACGACGGGGAGTGGAGACTGCTCGAGCGGCCGGAGCGACTGCCCCTCACCTACACACTGAAGGCCCACCGGATCGACTAGATCCGACGGGCCCTCAGTCGCGCATAGGTGTCGTCACATGGATGACGGACGAGCGGTGTCGCAGTAACTCTCGCTACTCCATCACGCAGGTAGTCATCATCTCGATGACCTTGTCCTGGAGCTCCACGGGTACGTCGCTATCGGTCTGGCCGTCGCGGAGAGTGGTCAGTTCCTCCGTGCTGAAGCCGCTGAGCCCCTGCTTGATGCAGTCCTTGGCGCCCTCGGGCATGCCTTCGTCGCCAATCTCGGTCATGAGCTCGTCGACGAGAGCCGAGTTGTCGTTGGATGTGTCACCACCGCCCCCGCAGGCGGTGAGTGTGAGAAGTGCGGCAGCTACTGCGGCCGTCGCGATAGTGGCGAGTCGGGAGCGGCTCATGAAGGCCTCCTGCGTGTGAACGTGCCCAGGACACGTGACCACCATCCGGTGGAGTTAGGCCGGACGTTAGCACCGGGGGGCATACTCCGGGAATGAATCAGAGGCGGGTCGCGGAGGAAGCACTCCACGCCTGCCTGCGCCTGCAGAGGGCAAACGTGCAGTGGGTGGCTGGCCTGCGCACGGGCATCCTCATTTCACTCACACTCCTCGTCGGGATCGGCGTCGGACGGATCGGCATCGCTCTGCCCATCTCCATCGGCCTGCTCTTCGTCTCAATCGCCGATAGTCCCGACTCCCGCGGGGTGCGTCTGAGGACCATGCTGTGGGCCACGCTGTGGATCTCCATCGGAGTCCTCCTCGGCGGATTGGTCAGCGAGTACGGCGTGGCCCACGTGGCAGTCGCACTTGTCATCGCGGCTGCGTGCGGCTACGCAGGCGCACTCGGAGCCCGCGGTGCTCTCATCGGCGTGCTCACGCTGGTGCTCTTCGCCCTCTACGCTGGGGCCCCCGTCGTCAACGACGTTGCAGCGCTCGACGCGGCTTACTTCATCGTGGGTGGTGTCATCACCATCGTCGTCAACCTCCTCTTCACGCCGCCACGTCGACTCGGCGCGGTGAGATCGGGCATCGCACACGCCTATCGCGAGCTCCAGGATGCATCACAGCGCCGCGGTCTCGAGCTCGCTGCACCCACGGTGGCGGCGGCTGTGCTGTCGGCCCATACCCTGATCGACCACGAGGGTTGCGTGGGGGCGTCGAACGAATGGGCCAACCGGCTGCTCTCGCACGCGGAGCGCGCGCGGCTAGCCATGCTTGCGCTCATCTCAGAGCGCTCCATCGACCCGGCGTATGTCGACGAGCTCACCTCGCGCCTGAGCGCAGCGGCTGGCGCCATTGCCGATGAGATCGCAGCACCACTCGGCCTGCCCGGGAGCCGCCGACGGGCACGCGCCAGGGAGCGCCTGGCTGCGCTTCAGGATCTGGCCGCGCGCGCACCCGATCCCCAACTCGCCACCCTTGCGCAGGACGCGGCTGAGTCCATCGGATCAGCGGTGGCTGTCCTCGATTCCCCATGGCCCCTTGGTCCACGGGCCGAGATTGTCTCGCCGCCCCGTACCTCCGAGCCGATCATGCCGCGCCTGCGCGCCCAACTGCACTGGTCCGACGCGGTGTCCGAGCACGCACTCCGACTGACCATCGCCTTCGGCGGGGCAACATTGGCCTCCGTGATCATCGATGTGCCGCATGCCTATTGGCTGCCGCTCACCGTGGCATGGATCGCAAAGCCAGACCTCGCCAACACCGTGTCACGCGTGACCATGCGGATTGCGGGGACGATGGTGGGACTGATCCTGGTGAGCGCGATTCTCGTCATCGCCGACGAGCTGCCCGGCAAGGCCATCATCCTGTCCGTCACGGTCGGCTTCGCCGGGGCTTTGGTACTCGCCTACCTCAACGCCAACTACCCGCTCGCCGTCGTCGGGATCACTGGCTTCGTCATCCTCATCGAGTACGCGTCCGGCGAGGGATCGGCCGACGACATCATCGCCCGCCTGCTCATCACCGCGCTTGCAGGAGTCTGGGTCCTACTCGTCGCATCCGTGCGCCCACGACGCACGGGGTCGACGGCCGTGGCGGCGATGCACGCGACAACCGACGCTCTCCGGGACTACGCACGTATCGTTCGGGCGGGCGGGGATTCCACACAGGCGCGTTCGCGCGCGCTCAAGGAGAGGACCGCAGCGACCGCAGCCGTAGCAGCAGCCACGATGGAGACGCCGGGCTTCTGGGAGCGTGACGGTGACCGCGTCGACCCGGTCCAGGCGGCGGCCGTCATCACCGACATCATCGGGGCGGCCTCGTCGATTCTCGCCGAGGAGTTGTTCGAGGAGCGCGGCCAATCGGATCCCGCCCTCTGGAGTCGCATCGACACCGAACTCAGCGACCTCGACATGCGGGTCGAGGCGTTACGTGGCGAGACAGCGCCCGCCTGATCAGCCTGCCGGTCGCGGGAGCGTGGCGTAGAGCCCGTCCATGATCGGTGCGCCGAGACCGCTCGCCATGTCGTAACCACGGTACGCCGAGCAGCACCCCACGAGCTGCACGCCATTCGTCCCCGTGATCACATCGAAGAACGCGGGCTTGGTTGCTCCGGCTGCCTGATAGAGCCAGGCATTGGCGAAGCCGATCGTCGGGAATCCGCGGTCGCGCTGCCGCGCCGACATCGCGGCGAGGTGAGCAGCAAAGAAGGGCGTGCCACCGCTCGTGCCCCCGACGGTGTAGATGTCGGCCCCGTAGGCAATGGGCCAGCCCGGCCGCATGGCACCAAGCACGGCGATGTCCGGCACGGTGCGGGGACCGGCTGCGGTCGCGCCCGCCTGCCACCACGGCCGATCGAAGATCAGGCTCGGGCCGCCCGCGCCCGCGGGTCCGGGCACGACTCCACCGGCGTAGGGCATGTCGTTCCACACGCGCTCCGAGCGACGCGTGTTGTCCGGCTTCAGTCCGAGGCGTGTGCCGCCGACCGCGGTGACCCACGGCGATGTCGCCGGGTAGGACACCGTGGGCTCGCCGGTCTCCTCGGCGACCTCGGCTCCGCACGCGGACGATCCGTTGTCTCCGGTCGACACGGCGACTGATGTGCCCACGATGGCGGCCATGCGCAGCAGGTCTTCGTTGAGCTGGACGATCTCGGCCGGCCCCACCTCGACCTCGCACTCTCCGTAGGAGATGGAGACTGCGTCGGGCACCTGCGTGCCCTCGAGCATGCGGGCGAAGGCATCGGTGAAGCCGAGCTCGGAATTCGCGATCTGAAGGAGGGTGAGGCTCTCGGCTCGTGATAGCACCGATGACGCGGTGATGAGATCGAGGTGCGTCTCGGCAGAAGCATTGACGAAGGGCTCAGGCACTCCGGTCCCCGTCACGATGTCGATAGTCGGCTGGGTATAGCCGAAGCAATCCGCTGCCACCTCGATATCGACAGGGTCGTAGCCACCGCCGAGGGAGACGATCGTCAATCGAGCGCCGTCACCTCGGACCCCCTTGGCAGCGAGCGCGGGGGTGCCATATGCCTGCTGGATCTGCGCAGGCACGTAGACGGCCTTCTCAGTGACCGCCGGTGCATCGCATACGCCTGACGGGATCGCGCCGAGGTTGCGCGGCCATGACTCGGGACTGCCCTTGGATGCCAGGAGGCCGCTGAGCTCCTGCACCGTGTCCGGATCCACGCCGCGAGAGTCGGCCGTGGCGTCGTACTCGGCGTAGAAGGCCAGCATCTCGGCGACGACTCCCGCCAGGGGTGCGGGTGCTTCGGCGTAGACGTCGCCGTCCATGATCGCGAAGCTCACGTAAGGGGATGCGGTGGTCGCCGGCGTGATGACCATCTTGGCGCCGTAGACCTTCTCCCACTCCTTCACCGTCGCGGTGAGACGCGCAGTGATGCGCCCCTTGTCGATGCTCACGTCGATGCCCAGGGGCTGGGCAGTAGTGCGCAGTCGCGTGATGGCCTTCGACTTTGCGCCGTACGCCTTGCCCGCGTTTAGCAGGGAGGGATGATCGCGATAGAGCAGATTGCCCGGCGTGGAGCGCTCGACCGCGGCCGCATCGAGCGCCTTGCGATCACGCGGCAGGCCGACGATGAAGGTGACCTCCGGGTTGTCCGCGCGGATCGCGGCGGACTGCGCGGATTCCGCAGCGGCGTCGGGCTGCGCTGCCGCTACAGGTGCGATGAGGGCACCCGCGACGAGGGATACTGACGCGATCAGGAACACGGGACGGGCACGCATGCGCATGACCCTAGCCCGGATGGCTATCGGATGTAGGTCTGGCCGCGAGAGAGATCGAGGGACGAGCACGGCCCCGGCCCCACGACGGCCGTGAGGGCAGCACCGTCAGCGGAGAGGCGCACCTTCACGGATTGGCTCGCATTCGACCAGCAGTGTTCCTGGCCGGCAGTCACCGACATCGGATCGCGCCACGTATCAGATCCCGGACCCTGCTTGCTGATCATCATCTGGACGAGCGGCCTGGCAGCGTTGAGTCCGCCGATGCGGATCGTGTTGCGAGGATCGACGTTGAAGACGATCTGCGACTGGTACTGACCGGCGGGCATCCCCTCATTCCACGTCTCCCCGCGATAGGTGAGGGAGTTGACCTTGGCATCGCTGAAGAACCACATGCCTTGCGCGGTGCCCGCCTTGCCCTGCGAGATCGTGCCGCAAGGCGTACCGGGCACGGGATCGGTCGACGGAGCGCCCAGTTTGGCAAGCCAGCGCTCGCGTTGTGCTCCGGCGTAGAAGTCATAGGGGCAGACTGCATAGAGTTCCCCAGAAGCTCCAGGGGACGACGTGAACCGAGCCTGATTGATGAAGGTGTTCGTGCGACTCGAGTCCTCAACCCTGAGGTCGAAGGCCACGCTCTTGCCTGCCTCACCCTCGAACCACCCGATCTGCTCCCCGGCCTTGATGAGTGTCGGCGTGACCGGCTGCCCGGCGCTCGAAGGCACCGGGTCCTTGGGCACCACGCTCGCGACCGCTCCGACGACGCCCTTGACGTGGTAGAGCTGCACCGTGATGCCACAACCCGCGTCGAAGAAGAGGGAGTACTCCGGCTTATACGCCGGATCCGTGCCGATCTTGTAGTAGGCCGCCTGGTTCAAGGTCATGTCGACCGGCGCATAGAGCGGCAGTTTCTGACCATCCAGGGACGGCTTGGAGTGCACGTAGGAGCGGACGGAGAGCACACCACCGTAGGCCGTCTGCTCACCGATAGGGACGACGACCTGCACCTGATCGGGGTCGATGAAGTCCTTGGTGAAGACCGGCCGGGCCTTGCATGCGGGGTCAGGATTGGGCCCTGGGCCCGGCCCTGGATTAGGGCCCTTCTGCAACTGCCAGATCAACTTGCCCTTGTTCTTACCCTTAGTCATCTTCGTACAGATGACCGTGCGCCCAGGACCATCGCCCTGCGTCGCACCCACCTGCTTGCACGGCTTGCCCACGAGCGACGCAGCCTGCGCGGGCGCAGCCGCCACACTCATCCCCACTAGGCCGGCGATCGCGAGAGCGACACCCACTGCGTTGGGGAGGGGCCAGCGCATCCACATAGCTAGTCCCTATCCGTACGCCGGCTTGTCAGTAACGCACCCGGTCGCGAGCGTGGCGGCAGAGTAGTAGGTCTTGCCGGTGTTGGTCTCATACGCGCGAGCCGCCGTCGCGAGTTGACTCAGAAGCGTGTCCTTGACTGATGCCTTGAGGTAGAGCGCCGGGCAGACATGCATCGGCCGCCCATCGGGTGAGGACGCAAGAATCCCGATCTCGTAGAGCGCGTATCCCGAGGTATACAGCCAGTTGTCCTTCTTGTAGTAGCTCGCCACGGCGATGGGCTGGCCGGCCTTGACCACGTCACCGACCTTCACCGCAGGTTCCATGACGTGCTCGTGCTCCCAGGTCGCCACGGCGCCGAATCCACTGCCATCGGGCGCGGTGATGCATGCCGGCTTACCCCCAGCAGAGACGCCGATTCCGATCGAGTAGTCATCGCTGTAGCCGGTATTGAGTTTGGTGACGGCGCACACGGTTCCGCTGGCGATCGCGCGCACAACCGTGCCGAGGGGCACGAAGAACGTCATCTGCGGATCGACGTAGTCCGTGGGGTCATCCTTGCGCCGGGGACCTTCTCCGTAGTACTGGATAGGTGCCTGCATCACCGAGTCGGAGGGGAAGGGGATCGAGCCGACGTAGAGGGCACCCGCCTTCCGCGTGGCGGCGTCGTACGGGGCGACATCGACGCCCCAGGACTCGATGACGGCGGGGATGTCACCACTCGGACTCGGGCCGGGACCCGGTCCTGGACCCGGTCCTGGACCCGGACCTGGATTCCTCTGCAACTGCCAGATCAACTTGCCCTTGTTCTTGCCCTTGGTCATCTTCGTGCAGACGATCGTCCGGCCAGGACCATCGCCCTGCTTCGCACCGACCTGCTTGCACGGCTTGCCCACGAGTGATGCTGCTTGCGCGGGCGCGGAAGCCAGGGCTAAACCGGTGATCGCGGCAAGCGCGAGAAACGAAGTGGTCCGGCGCAGCCGCATTGAGCCTCCCGAGATAGAGCCGTAGCGCCCCCCTGCGGGGACGGGGCCAGTGTGAGGCTTGGGCGCGCCCTGTGTCCAGGGATAGCCGTAGCCGGCCGGCGCCCTAGGCTCGGATGGTGACCACAGCCGATCCCCTCGCCCGCAGCCCGCTGCGGACTCCACGCGCGTGGGCGGCCCTGCTCATCGGAGTGGTCCTCGTCGGAGTTGGACTCGGGATGATGATCGACGGGGGCTTCGGCGTGGCGCCCCCCGATGCACTGTTCACCGCGCTGTCACGCGTGAGCGGGCTGACCGTCGGGACCATCCTCCTGCTCGTGAGCGTTCTCATGGTGCTCATGTCCTGGGCCCTCGGACTCAAGCCTGCGATCGGCACGCTCATCTCCTTCGTGGGCATCGCAGTCGTGGTCGACCTCACGCGCATGCTTCTCGCCGTCGTCGACGCCCCCGAGTGGGTGGTGGGCTGGCGCATCGTGCTCTGGATCGTCGGACTCCTGCTCTTCTGCTCCGGGATCCTGGGCATCTTCAGCTCCGACCTCGGCGCAAGCCCCTACGACCAGGTGGTGCGCTCCATCTCCTTCCGCACCGGCCGCTCACTCGGCTTCGCACGACTCACGGTCGATGCGATCGCGCTGCTCACCGCGATCATTCTCGGCGGGTCGTGGGGCATCGGCACCGTGATCATCCTCATCGCTATACCCATTGCACTCAATCGCGTGCTCCCTCACATCAAGCGACACGTCCATCACGATCCCGCTCACGACCGCGTGGCCTGATGATGCGCCGCCTCGCTGCGCTCGCTCTTGCAGGATGCGCCCTCGCTACGTCGGTCGCCGTACCCGCACACGCACCAGCCGCGGGGGTTCGTGACGCCACACCGTCTGCAACCGTGGATCACGTCACGCCCCGGTCCGACATCTGGCAGACACTGCGCGCGGGCCGCGGCTACGCCGTCCTACTGCGTCACGCACTTGCTCCGGGCACAGGGGATCCCGCAGGCTTCCGGCTCGGCGACTGCTCGACTCAGCGCAACCTTTCACCCGAGGGGCGTCGTCAAGCCATCGCCATCGGCGCCCAGTGGCGACGCGAGGGGATGCCCGTCGATCGCGTCCTCACCAGCCGATGGTGCCGAGCGCGTGACACGGCGCGCCTGCTCGCCGTCGGCAAGGTGACTGCAGACCCGAATCTCGACTCAAGCTTCACGGTGTCCGATGCCGTCGCCGCCAGCCGGACCGCCCGGGTACGCGATCTCATCTCTCGACATCGTGGGCAACCGGGTGTGCTCGTCCTCGTGGGCCATCAGGTCAACATCACCGATCTCACAGGGGCCGTGCCCTCGTCAGGCCAGGCGATCGTCGTGAAGTCACGCCCTGATGGGTCACTCCGCGTGGTCGGCACACTGCCTGCACCGTGAGGCGGGTTGCGCCGGGGACCCTACGGAAAGAGCGCCTCGGCGATCACATCCCACGCGGCATCGGTCGGCTCACCGGGCACGCGCGCGAGCACAGACCCGCTGGGCGTGACCACACATGCCTGCACATCTTCGGAACCGGGGATCCCGAGGACCTTCTGGAACGCCGAGACATTCGTATAGACGGTGATCGTGCGCGCGAGCACGCGCGGGATCTGGATGCTCGAGGCCATGCCACCGTCGATGAAGCCGCGACCAAGCTTCCATCGAGTGGAAAGCACGGGGATCTCTACAAAGCATGTCTCATCACCCGGCCCCATGTCGACCGGTGAACCGGGTACGCCGACGCCCTCCGCGCGAGCGATCCAGCGGTCAACGCAACCCTGGTGCCTTTGCTGGAAGGCCAGGAGAGCCAGGGTGCGCGGTGCCGGCAGATCCGCGGGGAGCGCGACGTCAGCCCCTGACAGCGATCGACCAGCAACCTGAGGGAAGTCCACGCGACGACTATCGCAGGCTGATCCGATAACGACG
>CAZLZC010000005.1:25789-33756 GCA_964563825.1 uncultured Actinomyces sp. | reverse complement strand
AAGAAGGCTCCGGCCAAGAAGGCTCCGGCCAAGAAGGCCCCCGCCAAGAAGGCCCCCGCCAAGAAGGCTGCAAAGAAGCGCTAGATCTGGATTTTCACGACAGGCGGGGTCGGGCGTAAGCCCGGCCCCGCTTCGTCATGTGCGGTCCATGAGCGCACGGGTGAAGGCGCCGAGGCCGAGTCGCCGGGCGTCCCAGAGATCCACCTCGCTATCGACATCGCGTCTCAGCCCGGCAAGCGCCCCCGGGGCCGGATCGCGGATCTCGCGCGCCCCGGCTGCCACGTGCGCAGCCCGCGACCGCACGCCGAAGTGAGGATGGAAGTCACTGACCTGCCGTGCGGCGAGGAGCGTCGTACCGATTCCCTCTGCGTCGCTCACGATGACGGCGTCGGTGTTGCACGCGGCCAGGGCCACATCCAGGGATCGGGGGGTGGCGCACGGCACGTCGGCAAGGAGTGCCGCGACCGGCCCCGAAGCGTCTGCAGCGCCGGCGAGGATCGCGGCGTTGAGGCCCTCGCCAGCATCCAGATCGAGGCGTCCCGTGAAGGGTCCTGCGGCGCGGACCGCGTCGATGCCCTCCTGGTCCGCCACGAGCACGACCTCGCCCACGGCGGGGCACGCCTGCGCTGCGGCGATGACGTCCAGGGCCATGGCTACGACGAGCTCGCGACGGCGGGGTGCGGTGAGGGTGGAGAGCCGTGACTTCGCGTCGCTCAGGCGCATGGGGACCACGATGCGCCAGGGGGATTCCACGACGTGAGCATCCCACGGTGGTGATGGGCGTCCCCCTGACAGGGGCGCCCCGATCCTGGGAGACTGCAGCGATGGGAGGTGGGACGGCGTGGCTCGGGTGACGCGGAGCGATCGGCTGGGCTTTGCCTACCGGATGGCGGCCGTGATCCTCAGGCCGTTCATGATGGTGATCACGCGCCGGGACTGGCGCGGCACGCAGTACCTCGACGTCGATAGCGGGATGGTCCTCGCGGCCAATCACCTGTCATGGTTCGACCCCATCGTCATCTCCCACGTCCTCTGGGACAACGGCCGGCCCCCGCGCTTCCTCGCCAAGGACTCGCTCTTCCGCGTGCCCGTGGTCGGCTGGGTCCTGCGTCATGCCGGGCAGATCCCCGTGGTCCGAGGGACCCGCGATGCCGCGGTTGCGGTGGAGGCAGCTGTGGATGCCGCGGCCGCCGGGGAGTGCGTCATCGTCTATCCCGAGGGCACGATCACCAAGGATCCCGACCTGTGGCCCATGGCGGCCAAGACGGGGGCCGCGCGCATCGCACTCACCGCGGGCGTGCCGGTCATCCCGATGGCGCACTGGGGAGCGCAGGAGGTCATGCGCCCCTACCGCAAGGAGTTCAAGGTTTTGCCGCCCAAGATGATGCATGTGCTTATCGGGCCGCCCGTCAACCTCGATGACCTGCGCACGGAGGGCGAGCCCGATGCCGAGACACTGCACCAGGCCACCGATCGCGTCATGAACGCCATTACGGCGCTCCTGCGCGAGGTGCGCGAAGACCAGGCCCAACTGAGCAGGGGAGAGGCCGCATGAGCCGCGTCGCAGTCATGGGATCGGGGTCATGGGGCACGGCCTTCGCGATGATCCTCGCCGATGCCGGAGGCGACGTCGTGATGTGGAGTCGCGACGCGGACATCGTGCGGCAGATCAACGACGACCACGTCAACGAGCGCTATCACCCCGGCATCCGCCTGCCCGCCGGCCTGCGAGCGACCTCTGACGAGCGCGAGGCCCTCGACGGTGCACCGCTGGTCGTGCTGGCGGTGCCCGCGCAGTCGCTGCGCGACAACCTCGCGCGCTGGCGTGACGACCTCGCGCCGGGCAGTGTGCTCGTCAGCCTCATGAAGGGCATCGAGAGCGGCACCACCCTGCGCATGAGTCAGGTCATCGAGGAGGTGGCGCAGATCCCTCCCGCGCGAGTTGCCGTGGTGTCCGGCCCCAACCTTGCTCGCGAGATCGCCTTACGTCAGCCGGCCGGGACGACCGTGGCCTGCTCCGATCGCGAAAGCGCACAGCGTTTGCAGGACGCCTGCACCACCGACTACTTCCGCGCCTACTGGACCACCGACGTCGTGGGTGTGGAGATTGGCGGCTCCGTCAAGAACGTCATCGCGCTCGCCAACGGCATGGCTGCGGGGCTCGGCTTCGGTGAGAACTCCCAGGCGTCGCTCATCACGCGCGGCCTCGCGGAAATGGCGCGACTCGGCACGGCGCTCGGTGCGGATCCGCTCACCTTCATGGGCCTCGCCGGTGTGGGAGACCTCATCGCGACCTGTCAGTCTCCCCTCTCCCGCAATCGCACCTTCGGCGTCAACCTCGGCTCGGGTCTCACGGTGGATGAGACGATCGCGGCGACCAAGCAGACGTGCGAGGGCGTCAAGAGTTGCCAGTCGATTCTCGACCTGGCCACGCGCCACGGCGTGGAGATGCCCATCACCGAGCAGGTGGTCCAGATCGTGCATCACGACATGAAGCCCCAGGAGATGCTCGCGGCGTTCATGTCGCGATCTCCGAAGGCCGAGACCCGCCTGACCTAGCGGGTGCCCCCCTTCCGAAATCGTTGACCTAAAGCGACGTTGCAGGGTTGGCGTTTCCTCGATTGCCGGGCAGGACCCGGGGCTACCGTAGGGACCATGGCGAGTAGTGATCTCTGGGGGGAGGATGACGCGGCCAGTTACGACGATGACTCTGCTGAGATGTTCGCCCCCGCAATGGTCGATCCCGCCGTTGCGTTCCTCGCCGCCGCTGCGGGCGAGGGCCCCGCTCTCGCGTTAGCGGTGGGAACAGGGCGGCTGGCCATCCCGTTGGCCCGCCTGGGGGTGCCCGTCGTAGGGCTGGATCTCTCTCCGGCCATGCTCGCTCGACTGCGCGCTAAGTCTTCGGATGCCGAGATTCCCGTCGTTGTCGGAGACATGGCCGACACGCGAGTCCCCGGTGAGTTCACTCTTGTATTTCTCCCCTTCAACAGCATCTCCAACCTGACAACACAGGAGAAGCAAGTTGAGTGTTTCCGCAACGCTGCCCGACACTTGGTCGATGGCGGCCAGTTTGTCATCGAACTCTTCGTGCCGCCGCTCCGCAGACTGCTTCCGGGCGATGAGGCAGTCCTCTTCGACGTGAGCGAATCCCATGTTGGTTTCGACACGATCGATGTGGTGACGCAGCAGCTTTCCTCGCATCACTTCACGCGCGACGAGGATGGCCGGTACAGATATGGCGTCGGTAACTTCCGGTATATCTGGCCGTCCGAGTGCGATCTCATGGCAAAGATCGCAGGCATGAAGCTCGTTGCTCGATACGGCGATTGGGACAGGTCAGATTTCACGTCCGACAGTGGCAAGCACATCTCGGTCTACCGGCGGTGAAGGACGGCAGCGTGACCCCCGTAAACGAGTGAGGCCGTCCTCCGTGTCCGTTTACGTCAGAGGGTTGTGTGATCAGCAGGATTAGGTTAACGATTTCGGAGGGGGGGCGGACGCTAGTGCGCGCCGAGTGCGCGTGAGAGATCGGACCAGAGGTCCTCGGGATCCTCGATGCCCACCGAAAGACGCAGGAGCCCCTCCGGCACGAGCGGATTCTCGGCCGGCCAGCGTCGGCGCCTCTCAATGAGCGACTCGACACCGCCGAGGCTGGTGGCATGCACCCACAGGTGCGTGGACTCCGCGACCGCCTGCGCCGCGACCTCGCCGCCGGCGATCTCGATGCTCATCATGAAGCCCGGTCCGGACATGAGTCGTGCGCACAGGTCATGGCCGGGGTCGCCCGGGAGTCCGGGGTAGCGCACGCGCTCGACCGAGGGGTGCGCGGCGAGGCGCTCGGCGATGACCTGAGCACTGGCCTGGGAGCGGGCACGGCGCAGGGACAGGGTGCGCAGTCCTCGCAGCACGAGGTAGCACTCCAGGGCGCCGGGGGCACCGCCGAGCAGGATGCGGCGCAGGCGCAGGGCGTTCGCGCGCTCGGCGTCGGGCGTGATCACAAGGCCCAGGAGGCAGTCGGAGTGCCCGCCGATGGCCTTGGTTGCGCTGTGCAGCACCACATCTGCACCCATGGCCAGTGGGCGCTGACCCAGCGGGGTGGCAAAGGTGTTGTCGCAGATGACAAGTGCGCCGGCTGCGTGCGCGGCTGCGCTGATTGCCGGGATGTCGGCGACCTCCATCATGGGATTGGTGGGCGACTCGATCCAGACGGCATCCGCACCATCGATCGCATCGATGACGGCGGCGGTGTCGGCGATGTCGACGCGACGCAATGTGATGGTGCCGCGTGCGGCGAGTTCGCGCAGGCGCACGGCGACGCCGGTGTAGGTGAACTCCGCCGCGACGACGGTGGCGCCCGCGGGCAGCAAATCCAGAATGGCGTTGGCCGCTGCCATGCCGGATGCGAAGGCCACGGCCTCGCCTCCTTCGAGCGGACCTACGGCTTCTTCCAGGGCGCGCATGCCGAGCGTGCCGTCGCGGCGGTACTCCACGTCACCACCCGCGTGATACGTGGCGGACATCTCGACGGGGTAGTTGACCGGATTGCCCGGCTCGGCCGGGGGGCGACCGGCATGCACCAGTTGCGTGTCTACGGTCCAACTCTCCGGTGTGGACGGCGACTCGGGCTGCTCCGGCATGGCGCCGACCCTAACGCGCAGCCCGGGCACTAACGTCTCGGGCGTGGCCGGGCCCCAGCGCGTACGCGTCCTCGTGCTCTTCGGGGGTCGCAGCAGCGAGCACGCCATCTCCTGCCTGAGCGCTGCGGGCGTCCTGCGTGCCCTTGATCCCTCGCGCTACGACGTCACGGCCGTGGGGATCCGCCCCGATGGCCGTTGGGTGCGCGTGGACCCTGACCCGGCGGCGATCTCCGCGGCTGAGCCGGGGGAGTTGCCCGCTGTCGCGGACACCGGTGAGTCAGCGGTGCTGCTGCCCGAGCCGGTGGCGGGTGTCAACGCCCCGGATGCGATCCGAGGAGTGGATGTCGTCTTCCCCGTGCTGCACGGTCCCTGGGGCGAGGACGGCACGGTGCAGGGACTGCTCGAGATGGCGGGCATCCCCTACGTCGGATCCGGTGTCTTCGCCTCGGCCGCGGCGATGGACAAGGGACACATGAAGGCTCTGCTCGCCTCGGCCGGCCTGCCCGTCGGTCCGAGCACCGTGGTGACGCCTGCGCAGTGGGAGGATGACCCGGCAGCCGTCCGCGCGCGCATCGCCGAGCTGGGCTACCCGGTCTTCGTCAAGCCCGCCCGTGCGGGTTCCTCGGTCGGCATCACCAAGGTGAGCGACCCTGCGCAGCTCGACGCCGCCATCGCCGAGGCCCGCTCATGGGATCCGCGGCTCATCGTCGAGGCGGCCGTCGGCGACGCCCGCGAGATCGAGTGCGCGGTGATCGCCGATGAGACGGGGCGTCCCCGGGCCACGCGATGCGCGGAGATCATCGTGGGTGGCGGACACGAGTTCTACGACTTCGAGGCGAAGTACCTCGACGATGCTGCCGAGCTGGTGGTGCCGGCAAGCCTTCCTGCGGATGTCGAGGACGAGGTGCGCCGCCTCGCCGTCGCGGCATTCGAGGCTCTCGACTGCGAGGGACTCGCGCGCGTCGACTTCTTCGTGCGCCCCGACGCCGTGCTCATCAATGAGGTCAACACGATGCCGGGCTTCACGCCCATTTCCCTCTTCCCGCGCATGTGCGCGGCCAGTGGCATCGACTACGCCGCGGTGCTCGACCTGCTCATCGCTGATGCGCTGCGGCGAGGCACGGGACTGCGCTAACGGGCCTACTGCTCCGGTGCGCCGAGTGCCGCGGAGATATCGATGAGCACATCCGCGGGGGCGGCGTACTCCTCGGGGACCAGCACCTCGACGTAGACCGGCTCACTCTGCGTCGGCCAGGTGACCGCGATGAAGCCCGTGCCGCCGACTCCCTCGACCGGCAGCCAGCCGACGCCGAGGACGTCAAGAAGTTGCGACGTCGGTGCGAGTGCAGCCGGACGGCTCACACCGCAGCGGTAGGTGATGGGGGGTTCGCCCCAGGCTGCCGTGCCCTGCTCCTGGGTGGGACGAAGGCCAGCGCCCGAGACCGTGGCGGGGAGAATGACCGAGCCACACACCTGTGCCGGGGCGTCGGGCGCGGGCACGGCGACCTGCCGGCCACATGCGGCGAGCAGTGCACTCGCGGCGAGCGCGAGCATGAGCGGGACACGCGAGGTCATGGCGGGCCCGTGCCGTCACAGGTGGACGACGGGGCAGGTCAGGGTGCGCGTGATGCCCCCGACCTGCTGGATCGCGCTGAGGATCTCGCGCCCGAGCTCGTCGATCCCCGGAGCCTCGACGCGCACGATGATGTCGTAGGGGCCGGTGACATCCTCGGCGGAGACCACACCGGGGATGGCGGCGATCGCGGAGCGGACTCCGACCGTGGCACCCACCTCGGTCTGCACGAGCACATATGCCTGGACGCTCATGTCGCCTCCCGGATCGGTTGCCTACCCGGGCAGACTAGCGACCGGGGCCGCGTGGGGGGAATCGCGCACCTGCGTGGACCAGGGCGACCAGGGAGGCACTGTGGCGGGTACGACGGTGGGAGACCTCGGCGAGATCGCCGTCGTCCAGCGCATCCTCGAAGCGGTGGGATCCCTGCCGGGAGTCCCCGTGGGCCCTGGTGACGACGCGGCCGTGCTCGCGTGCGCCGACGGTCGCATGGTGGTGACGACCGACATGCTCGTCGAAGGCCGGCACTTCCGGCGCGACTGGTCGGATCCGGCCGATATCGGCCACAAGGCGGCGGCGGAGAATCTCGCGGACATCGCGGCGATGGGTGCCAAGCCCACGGCGCTCGTCGTCGCCCTCGCGATGCCACCCGACACCGAGATCGCCTGGGTTGACGGCTTCCTCCGTGGACTGCTGGAAGAGGCGGGACGCGCGGGTGCGGTGCTCGCGGGAGGTGACCTCGTGCGCGCTGACGCGATCACCGTGGGAGTGACCGCCTTCGGGGACCTCGGTGGCCGTGCCCCGATCCTGCGTTCGGGTGCACAGCCCGGTGATGTCATCGCCATCTGCGGGTCACTCGGCAGTGCCGCTGGCGGACTCGCGGTGCTGTCCCGGGGATTCCGCTCGCCGCGCGCGCTCGTCGATGCCCACCGCCGCCCCCGGCCGGACTACCCCGCGGGAGTGAGGGCCTCCGATGCCGGAGCCCATGCCCTCATGGATGTGAGCGACGGCCTCCTGCTCGACGCGGATCGCATGGCGCGGGCATCAGGGGTCGCGATCGATATCCACGCTGAGGCTCTACCCCGTGACGAGGCCGTGGTGACCACCGCATCGGCGTACAACCTGGATCCGCTCACGTGGATCCTGGGCGGTGGCGATGATCACGCGCTGCTTGCGGCATTTCCGGCCGACGCGCGCCTGCCGGAGGGATTCGTCCAGGTCGGCACGGTCATGGCCGCGGTGGGGGAGGGCACGCGCGTGCTCGTGGACGGGCGTGAGCCGGATCAGATAGCGGGGTTCGAGCACTTCCGCGCGTAGCGCGGCCAAGGGCGACTAGGCGCGGGTGACCTTGCCTGCCTTGAGGCAGGAGGTGCAGACGTTGAGGCGCTTGGGAGTGCGACCGATCATCGCGCGCACGGACTGGATGTTGGGGTTCCAGCGCCGCGGGGTGCGACGGTGCGAGTGCGAGATGCTGTTGCCGAAGCCCGGGCCCTTGCCGCAGACGTCACAGGTGGCAGCCACGGTGAACTCCTCAGGTCATCAGCGCGGGCCCCCTCGGGCCCAGGTCGCGTGCCGCCGCCGTCGGCAGCAGCCCCATGAGGGTAGCCGAGAGGAGCGGCGCAGCCCAAACCGGGAGGCCCGCCTCGGTCTGCCCCGGGGGATACGGTGAGCGAGGCCACATCCGAGGGGGTGGGCCGAGAGATGGGCGGGGAGGTGACCATGGCGCAGCCCGGGCCTACTCGCCTGCACGCTGCCGC
>CAZLZC010000005.1:2514-25689 GCA_964563825.1 uncultured Actinomyces sp. | reverse complement strand
TGGGCGGGGAGGTGACCATGGCGCAGCCCGGGCCTACTCGCCTGCACGCTGCCGCCGTGCGGGCCTGGGCCGAGGCCTCGCTCGAGGCCCTCGGCGAGGAGCGCGCCGCGATCGACGCTCTCAACGTCTTCCCCGTCCCCGATGGCGACACCGGCACCAACATGTTTCTCACGGTGGAGTCGGCCTGCGCCGCGATCGACGAGGTCTTCGATGTCGAGGAGGAGCGCGGAGTGCGGCCCCGCACGGCTGATGTCGCTGCCGCCATGGCGCGTGGCGCGCTCCTGGGCGCGCGTGGCAACTCCGGCGTCATCCTGGCCCAGATCGTGCGCGGAGTCTCGGGCGTGCTCGGCGCAGTCTCCGATGGTGACGCGCTCACACCCGACATCGTCGGTCGCGCTCTGCGCGCCGCCAGCAACGAGGCGTACGCCGCCGTCTCGCATCCGGTGGAGGGCACGATCCTGTCGGTTGCGCGGGCTGCCGCGGAGTCCGCGGATCAGGCCGTCGACGCGGGATCCGATCTTGTGACAGTCATCGAGCGTGCGGTCAACGCTGCACACGACGCGCTCGCGCTCACGACCGAGCAGCTTCCGGCCCTGCGCGATGCGGGCGTCGTCGATGCGGGCGGTCAGGGCCTTGTCGTCGTGTACGACGCACTGCTCGAAGTCGTCACCGGCGTCCGCCGGCGGCGTCCGCGCCCCTCCACCCGCGCCAAGCTGCCGGCTCCGCACGTGGTCCACGGAGCGCCGGTCCCGCTGGCGGGGGAGCCGTCGTACGAGGTGATGTATCTCGTCACCGCGACCGCGGACGAGGTGGCTCGCCTGCGGGGTGAGCTCGAGACCCTCGGCGACTCGCTCATGGTCACCGGGGATGCCGACCTGTGGAATGTCCACGTGCACGTCCACGATGCAGGAGCGGCCATCCAGGCGGGCCTGGCGGTCGGGGCGCTCGAGCGCATTCGCGTCACCTATCTGCCTGACGCGACGTCGACGCCACCGCTGTCGGGGCGCGGCCTTGTGGTGGTCACGCACGGACCCGGCACTGCAGCGCTCGTCGCCGACAACGGTGCGGTGGCGGTGCCGGCGCGCCCGCGGCGTCGACCCTCCACCGCCGAGCTCCTCGATGGTGTCCGTCGCTCGGCGTCTGCTGAGGTCGTGATGCTGCCAAGCGACTCGGATTCACTCGCCGTCGCCGAGGCTGCCGCCGAGCAGGCGCGAGCCGAGGGGCTGCGCGTCTCCGTCATCCCCGCTCGATCCATCGTGCAGAGTCTGGCGGCGCTCGCGGTCCACGATCCCGGTGCGCGCTTCGACGATGCGGTCGTGGCGATGACGCGTGCCGCGGGGGCCACGCGCTACGGCGCGGTGACCATCGCGTCCAAGGACGCGCTCACCATGGCAGGCCCGTGTCATGTCGGTGACGTGCTCGGCCTGGCCGAGGGCGACATCGTCGACATCGGATCCGACGTCGACGCCGTCGCATCAGCCGTGGCCGACAGGCTCCTCGGCGGCGGCGGGGAGCTGCTCACCCTGGTGTGCGGAGCCGACCTCGGCGCCGCAGAGTCAGAAGCCCTCGCGGAGACGCTGCAGCGCCGGCACCCGGGAGTCGATGTCGTGACCATCGACGGTGGCCAGCCCCTGTGGCCGGTGATCGTCGGCGTGGAGTGACGATGGCGCGCGTGAGCCTCGCCGCTCCCGTCTCCACGGTCGCGGGCGGCAAGACCGCCAAGGCCTTGCGCGATGGCCTTGGCATCGAGACTGTCGACGACCTGCTGCGCCACTACCCCCGCCGCTACATCGACCCCGGCGAACTCACCGACCTCGACTCCCTGGAGGTGGGCGAACACGTCACCGTGCTTGCCGAGGTGGTGTCCGCGACCAATCGGCGCATGCAGCAGCGCAAGGGCACCGTGACGGAGGTCGTCGTCTCCGATGGTCGTGGGCGCATCAGCCTGGTGTTCTTCAACCAGCCGTGGCGCGTGGAGCGCGAGTTCCGGGTGGGCAGGCGAGGGCTCTTCGCTGGCACGGTCTCGGCGTACGGCGGCACACGACAACTCGCACACCCCCGCCACGTGATGATTCCCGACAGCGGCCTGCACCTTGTCGAGGATTCCGCTGACGCGCAGGCCGAGCGTGATCGCGAAGCCGAGGCAGCCTTCTCCGATCTCCTCATCCCCATCTACCCCGCTACCGCGGGACTCCCGAGTTGGCGGATCCAGCAGACGGTCCGGCTGGCGCTGGACTCCCTCGCCGATATCGAGGATCCGCTGCCGCCGGCCGTGCGGATGCAGAAGGGCCTCCTGGGGCTCGACGATGCGCTCCGGGGGATCCACCGACCCGCCGATCAAGACTCCATCGAGGCGGCGCGACGCCGGCTGCGCTTCGAGGAGGCCTTCGATCTACAGGTGGTGCTGGCGCAGCGGCGCGAGGAGCGCCTCGCCCAGGCTGCGATGCCGCGACCGGTCTCCTCCGCCGGGTTGCTCGCGGCCTTCGATGAGCGCATGCCCTACGCCCTCACCTCGGCGCAGGAGCGCGTCGGCGGTGAGATCGCTACCGACCTTTCTGATAGCCACCCCATGCAGCGCCTCCTCCAGGGTGATGTCGGCAGTGGCAAGACTCTCGTTGCCCTACGCGCCATGCTCCAGGTGGTGGATGCGGGTGCGCAGGCGGCGATGCTCGCGCCCACAGAGGTCCTGGCACAGCAGCATCTGCGGACCATTCGGAGCCTGCTCGGCCCGCTTGCGGAGTCGGGGCTGCTGGGCTCCGGTGACATCGGCACGCGCGTGGCCTATCTCTCGGGCTCCCAGTCGGCCAAGCAGCGACGCGAGGAGCTCGCCGCTATAGCGAGTGGCGAAGCAGGCATCGTCGTAGGCACTCACGCTCTGCTCGAGGACACGGTCGACTTCGCCGACCTCGGACTCGTCGTCGTCGATGAGCAGCACCGCTTCGGTGTGGAGCAGCGTGCTGCGCTGACCTCGCGGGGGGCCGGGGACATGCGACCCCACGTGCTCGTGATGACGGCGACGCCGATTCCCCGGACTGTCGCCATGACCGTCTTCGGCGACCTCGACGTGAGCATCATCGATGAATACCCGCCCGGCCGCGGCCGGATCGCATCGCACGTGGTGGCCCCTCGCGAGCAACCCGCGCACCTCGTGCGCGCCTGGGATCGCGTGCGGGAAGAGGTCGAGGCGGGAGGGCGCGTCTTCGTCGTGTGTCCGCGCATTGGAGACGACGCGTCGTCCGCCAGTTCCGATGAGGTCGATGCGGACCCGGAAGCGACACCCGAGGAGTCCCCACTCTCCAGCGTCATCGATGTCGCGCGGGCCCTGTCGGACCGCTGGCTCGCGGGCCTGCGCGTCGGCGTACTCCATGGGCGCATGCCATCGGAGGACAAGGACGAAGCGATGCGGCGCTTCACCCTTCCCTCCGACGACCCGAGTGCACTCGACGTGCTCGTCTCCACGACGGTCATCGAGGTGGGCGTGGACGTGCCGGAGGCGTCCATGATGGTGATCCTCGACGCCGAGAGGTTCGGTATTTCACAGCTCCACCAGCTGCGCGGTCGCATCGCCCGCGGGGGAGGCGACGGACTCTGCCTTCTCGTCACCGCAGCCGAGCCGGACTCGCCTGCCCGGGAGAGGCTCGCGGCGGTGGCAGCCACGACCGATGGATTCGCCCTCGCTCGCGTGGATCTGGAAGCACGGCGCG
The DNA here is from genome assembly GCA_964563825.1 of uncultured Actinomyces sp. Lineage (GTDB taxonomy): Bacteria > Actinomycetota > Actinomycetes > S36-B12 > S36-B12 > Mxb001. The sequence goes on along the minus strand of CAZLZC010000005.1, from coordinate 21,985 downwards.
AGGGGGACATCCTCGGCACCGCTCAGTCGGGTCGGCGCTCCTCGCTGAGACTCCTCGAGGTGATCCGCGACGAGCCCCTGGTGGAGGAGGCGCGCCAGGCCGCGCAGGAGATCGTGTCCGCTGACCCGAAGTTGGCGCGCCATCCGGTGCTGCGTGAGCGCGTGCGGATGCTCGCCGCCGACGATCGCGCCGACTTCCTGGAGAAGGGCTGACATGCGGATCATCGCCGGTCAGGCCGGTGGTCGTCGCCTCGCTGCGCCCCCCGACGGCACGCGTCCCACCACCGATCGTGTGCGCGAAGCGCTGTTCTCCAGCCTCGATGCGCATGTGCACGCCCACCATGGCGGATGGGGCGATGTCCGCGTGCTCGACATCTTCGCGGGTTCTGGTGCCGTCGGGCTCGAGGCCATGAGTCGGGGCGCCCACAGCGCGACCCTGGTCGAGCGCGACCGACGGTGCCTGGAGGTCCTGCGGCGCAACGCAGCCGCGGTGGATCCGCGCGCACAAGTCGTCTCGGCCGACGCCATGACCTGGCGCCCCGACCAGGGCCCCTACGACCTGGTGTACGTCGACCCGCCGTACGCGCTCTCGGACGACGAGGTGCGCGCACTCCTCGCGTCCCTCGCGGCCCACGGCGCACTGGCCGAGGATGCGCTCGTCATCGTCGAGCGGTCGACACGCTCACCGGCCCCCTGGCCCGAAACGGGATGGGAGCAGCTTCGCAAGCGCGACTACGGCGATACCGCGCTTTGGTACGGTCAAGTCAGCCCGTCAGGAGCGGCCGCGTCGGTCCGCCGGGCCAGCCCGTCAGAGGAGGCGTGATGCACGTCGCGGTCTGTCCCGGATCCTTCGACCCGGTCACCAACGGGCACCTCGATGTCTTCCGACGAGCATCCACGCTGGCCGACCGCGTGATCGTGGCAGTGCTCATCAACAAGACCAAGTCGAGCCTCTTCACGGTGGACGAGCGCATCGCCATGCTTCGTGAGGTTGTGGCTGACCTGCCCAACGTCGAGGTGGACTCTTTCTACGGTCTGCTCGTCGACTACTGCAAGGAGCACGGGGTCCAGGCCATCGTCAAGGGCTTGCGCGCGGTGAGCGACTTCGACTACGAGCTGCAGATGGCCCAGATGAACTACCGCCTGGCCAAGGTGGAGACGCTCTTCGTCTCCACGAATCCCCTCTACAGCTATCTCTCATCCAGCCTCGTCAAGGAGGTCGCCACACACGGCGGCAGTGTCGAGGGACTGGTCCCGGATGTTGTCCTGGAGCGGCTCCACGCCACACTGGAGCAGCGGCGCTAGTGTCGGTCGCTGGATGTGCAGCGGGCTGACGCGGTCGTCAGTTCGTCGATAGGAGGTGGCGCATGGACGTCGATCAGAAGCTCGAAGAGCTCTCCGTGCTTGTCGAGGAGGCGAAGGCAGTCCCGCTGTCGGCGTCCTGCATGGTCAATCGCGCCGTCGTTCTCGATCTCATCGATGACATTCGCGACGCACTGCCGAGCTCCCTCTCCGATGCTGACCAGCTGCTCGCGGAGCGCGAGGCCGTCGTCTCAGAAGGACGTCGGGAAGCCGACCGCCTCATCGCCGAGGCACGCGAGGAGCAGCTGCGCATGCTGTCCCAGCACGAGGTCTACCTCGTCGCTGTGGCGGAGTCCGAGGCCCTGCGCGCTGAGACCTTCGACGAGGTGACGCGGATGCGCCGCGAAACCGACGACTACATCGACGCCCGCCTGGCCACCTTCGAGATCACCCTCCACAAGACCCTCTCGGCCGTGGAGCGCGGGCGCGACAAGCTGCGCGGCCAGGCGGAGCTCGAGGAGGAGTACGCCGAGGACGAGGGGCCGATCCCCGACTGAGCCCCGGCATTGGCGGGCGCGGGTGCCCCTGGCGTATCCTTGGCGCGGCCGGTTTCCCCGGCCTGGAGCAGTCGGAGGAGTCCTGAACGCCCTCGACCCCCGTGCACCTTTCGTCGTGGACACCCGCGACCTCGGTCGCCGGGCGGGCGCGATGAAGGACCTGCACCTCGAGGTGCCGGCTACGACGGGTTGGGGAGCGGGGCTGGCCAAGGTCCCCGAAGGCAGCGACGTCGACCTCGATCTGAGGCTGGAGTCGGTGGTGGAGGGGGTGCTCGTCTCCGGGTCAATCCGGGCGAGGGTCGACGCCGAATGCGCGCGTTGCCTCGAGCCCTTCACCTGGGACGAGGACGTGGACGTCCAGGAGTTGTTCGTCTACCCGCCTCAGGACGCGCGAGGTCATCGCGTGGACGAGGGGGTCGACGGCGAGGAGGATGCCCCACCCGTCATCGAGGACGATCTCATCGACCTCGAGGCGACGGTGCGTGATGCGGTCGTGCTGCGACTGCCGATCGCACCGCTGTGCCGGGATGACTGCCCGGGGTTGTGCGCCGAGTGCGGCGCGCTCCTCGCGCTCGACCCCGGTCATCGCCACGAACAGCAAGACCCTCGATGGGCAGCGCTTGGAGCGTTGCTCGCCGGGGACCCGCAGGATCAGCAAGACCTCGTGCGCGACACGGTGCACGACGACGACAAGGACCAGTGACGTGGCCGTTCCCAAGCGGAAGACATCCCGCTCCAATACCCGGCATCGCCGTTCCCAGTGGAAGGCCGCCGCCCCCACGCTGGTGTCCTGCGCTCGCTGCCGTGAGCCCAAGCTCGCGCACACCGTGTGCCCCACGTGCGGCACCTACGCCAAGCGGCGCGTCCTCGACGTCTGAGCAGTGCATGTCCTCGGCTGAGCTGCCGGTCTCGATCGCCCGAGACGCGGTTGCTCGCGTCCTGGGGATCGACGCCACGACACTGCGTGCGGACACGCCCCTGGTGCCGCTCGGCTGGGACTCGCTCGCCTGTATCTGCTGGAGTGACGCCGTGGGCGAAGCCGGCTGGCGCAGCGATTCAGTCGCGGCGTTGCGCGCGGCGAGTGTCGCCGACCTGGCGTCGTGCCTGATGACCAAGGAAGCCTCTGCGTGAGCAATGCCGTCGTGACCAAGATGGAGCAGGTCCTCGCCGACCTCGGTGTGGCGCTGCCCGAAGACCGCATGGAACTCGCCGTGACCCATCGGTCCTTCGCCTACGAGAACGGCGGCCTTCCGACCAATGAGCGGATGGAATTCCTCGGCGATTCCGTGCTCGGGCTAGTGGTCACCGAATCGCTCTACCTCCGCTATCCCGACGTGGCCGAGGGTCAACTCGCCAAGATGCGCGCTGCCATCGTCAATGCGCGTGCACTCGCCGACGTCGCCCGATCCCTCGACCTCGGAGTGCTGCTGCGGCTTGGCAGGGGAGAGGAGATCACGGGCGGCCGCGACAAGTCCTCGATCCTCGCCGACACCCTGGAGGCAGTGATCGGAGCCGTCTATCTCGAGCACGGGATCCGTGCCGCCGAAGCTGTCGTGCACCGGCTGTTCGATCCACTGGTGGACCATGCGTCCACGCTCGGAGCGGGACTCGACTGGAAGACCTCACTGCAGGAGCTCACCGCAGCCCTCGAGTTGGGCGTGCCGGACTACTCCGTGGATGAGTCGGGGCCTGATCACGCCAAGACCTTCCGTGCGCGCGTGACCCTCGCTACCGAGGTTTGGGGCGAGGGCGAGGGCCGCTCGAAGAAGGAGGCCGAGCAGCAGGCGGCCGAAGCGGCGTATCGAGCCGCGACCCTGCGCCAACAGGGTGCCTGAGCTTCCCGAGGTGGAGGTCGTCCGCCGCGGCCTTGCCCCCTACCTGACGGATCGCCGCGTGGCTGGCGTCGAGGTGATCGAGCCAAGATCCGTACGCCGTCATTCCGCGGGCGCCGCCGACCTCGCCCATGGACTCACGGGGCGTCGCGTGCAGTCGGTGAGCCGACGGGGCAAGTACCTCTGGATGGTCCTCGACGATGATCGTGCGCTGGTCGTGCATCTCGGCATGAGCGGTCAATTGCTGCTCCCTGAGCCGAAGTCCGCGGATGAGAAGCACCTCAGGGTTCGCATCGAACTCGAGGGCGCCGACCGTGACCTGCACTTCGTCGATCAGCGGATGTTCGGAGGCATGCACATCGACGAACTCACAGACGATGGCGTCGGTGGGCGCATCCCCATCGCCGTGGGACACATCGCGCGGGATCCGCTCGACCCCCACTTCGACGACAGCGCTTTCGTCCGCGGGGTCCGGGCGCGCTCCTCGGGCATCAAGCGCTGTCTGCTCGACCAGTCCCTGGTGTCCGGGATCGGCAACATCTATGCCGACGAGGCGCTGTGGCGCGCGCGCCTGCACTACGACGTACCCGGGCGGCGCCTCACCGGGCCGCGCGTGCGCGAACTCCTCTCCCATGTGCGCGCGGTCATGGACGAGGCCCTGGCAGAGGGAGGTACGTCGTTCGACTCCCTCTACGTCAACGTCAACGGCGAGAGCGGCTGGTTCGACCGCTCCCTGCATGCCTACGGCCGCGAGGGTGAACCCTGCGATCGATGCGGGCGCCCCCTTGTGCGTGAGCACTTCATGAGTCGTTCGTCCTACCGATGTCCGTCCTGCCAGCGGCGGCCCCGGGGAACGGTTTGACGGCGTCATCCCGGCCCTGCCACCCTGCTCGCACGAGAGGGGACGCGAGCGTCCCCGGGGGCCGGTGGTCCCGGGAACAGGGGAGTTGCCATGGCCAAGGCCATCTACGGTCACACGGGGGCCGATGCTCGCCTCGCGGCTGAGGTGGCCCGGCTACGTGCCCGTGTCCGCGATCTCGAGGCCGAGGTGGCCCGCCTGACCGCGGTGGCCGAGGACTGGCCGGTGCGGGATTGGGAGGTCCCGGCGGACCTCCTCGTGCCCGATCCTCGCTGACCTGCCGCCGCCGGTAGGGTCGGCGCGTGCATCTGAAGAGCCTCACGCTCAAGGGCTTCAAGTCGTTCGCCTCGGCGACGACCCTTGCCTTCGAGCCCGGGGTCACGTGCGTGGTCGGGCCCAACGGCTCCGGCAAGTCCAACATCGTGGACGCCATCGCCTGGGTTATGGGCGAGCAGGGGGCGAAGTCGCTTCGCGGCGGGGCGATGTCCGACGTCATCTTCGCGGGCACCAGTGGTCGGGCGCCCCTGGGTCGCGCCGAGGTCGCCCTCACGATCGACAACACCGACGGCGCGCTTCCCATCGACTACACCGAGGTCACCATCTCGCGCACTCTCTTCCGCAACGGCGGCTCCGAGTACGCCATCAACGGCACCCCGTGCCGACTCCTCGACATCCAAGAGCTCCTTTCGGACTCCGGCATCGGTCGCGAGATGCACGTCATCGTGGGTCAGGGGCAGCTCGATGCGATCCTGCACGCCACCCCCGAAGACCGTCGTGGCTTCATCGAGGAGGCCGCGGGTGTCCTCAAGCACCGCAAGCGCAAGGAGAAGGCCCTCCGCAAGCTCGATGCCATGCAGGGCAACCTCACGCGGGTCACGGATCTCACGACCGAGCTCCGGCGCCAGTTGAAGCCCCTGGGGCGCCAGGCCGAGGTCGCTCGACGCGCGGTGGTGATCCAGGCCGAGGCCCGTGATGCGCGCCTGCGCCTGATGGCCGACGACCTCGCTCAGTTCCGCGAGACCTTGGCCGCAGAGGTAGCCGACGAGTCCGCTGTGCGCGAGCGGCGCCTCGAGGTCGAGGGAAGACTTGCGGCGCTCACGGCGCAGGAGGCCTTGCTCGACGCCGAGTCGCAGACGGCGGCACCGCTCCTGGCATCGGCGCAGCAGTCGTGGTTCGGTCTGTCCGCGCTGCGCGAGCGCTTCCTCGGCACCGCATCGCTCGCCGCCGAGAGACTGCGGCTCATCGGCCCCGAGATCGAAGATGCCACCGAGAGCGGACGCGACCCCGAGGCACTCGAGGCCGAGGCGGCAGGGCTGCGCGAGGAGGAGTTCACGCTCGGGCGCCAGGTGGAAGCGGATCGATCGGCTCTCGCTGAGGCCACGGCCGTGCGCACCGAAGCGGAGCGGGCGCTCGCCGAGGAGGAGCGTCGTGTCGCCCTCGGGATCCGCTCGCAGGCGGATCGTCGCGAGGGTCTGGCCCGCCTCGCGGGACGGGTCGCAGCTGCCCGCTCGCGGCGCGAGGCGCGGGCCGCCGAGATCGAGCGCGTGGCCACGCAGCGGGAGGATGCCCGCACACGCGCGGCCACCGCCCAGCGCGAGTTCGCGACACTGGAAGCCCAGGTCGCCGGACTCGATGCGGGCGAGCTCGGGCTGGACACCCAGTACGAAGACACGCAGACGCGACTGGCCGACGCCGACACGCTTGTGGAGTCCCTGCGCCATCAGGAGCGCGAGAGCGAGAGGGAGCGCGCTGCGCTCGCCGCTCGACTCGAGGCCCTGCGCATCGCGCTCGCTCGTGGCGATGGCCCCGGCGCGCTGCTGCAGGCGGGGGAGTCGGTGGGCGTCATCGGCACCGTGGCCTCGTTGCTGGCCGTCGAATCGGGATACGAGCGAGGGGTGGCTGCAGCCCTGGGCCCGCTGTCGGATGCGGTGGTCGTGCGAGATGCACGCTCGGCGATCGACGGCATCATGCTCCTGCATCGCGACACCGCGGGGCGGGCGAGCGTCGTCGTACTCGGTCAAGACACCGGCCCCGTCGCTGATCCTGGGACCGCACCGGAGGGCCTGCGCTGGATCAGCGAAGTCGTATCCGGTACGCCCGAACTCCTCACCGCACTTCGCTCGCGACTGGCGGGCATTGTGATCGTCGATGACCTCGCCGACGCCGCGCGTGCTGCCGTTGCCGGTCTCACTGCGGCGACACGTGACGGCGACCTTGTCGGTCCGCACGTGGCGTTCGGCGGCTCCGGCGATGCGCCCTCCCTCATCGAATTGCAGTCGGCCGTCGATGAAGCAGCGTCTTCGCTCGAATCGGTCCAGCACTCCCTTGAGCGCACCCGGTTCGAACTCGCCGCGGCACTAGATGCGCAGCGTGAGGCGACCGAGACCGCGGAGGCCGCGCTCTCGCGCCTGCACGAGTCGGACGCTCGTCTGGCTGCTGTGGCGGAGCAGCTGGGACTCCTGGGCCAGGCCGCACGGGCCGCGACCGCGGAGGCCGACCGGCTCGCCGCGGCCGAGCAGGCCGCTCTCGAGGCCCTGGCCTCCGATGAGGCCACCCTTGCCGATCTCGAGGAGCGACTGGTCGCGGCAGAGGCCGAGGGTGGCGATGAGGATGTCGCCGATCGTCGGCCAGAGTTCTCGCAGGGAGCCGAGCAGGCTCGCGCCCACGAGGTGGAGGCGCGGCTGGCGCTGCGCACGGGGGAGGAGCGTCTCGCCTCGCTCACGGCGCGCGCGGAGGGCCTGGAGCGGGCAGCCGCCCACGAGCGCGCCTCGCGTCGGCGCGCCATCGAGCGCCGGGAGCAGCGCGCGCGCGAGGCAGAGGTCGCACAGGCCGTCGCCAAGGGCGTGGAAGTCGTGCTGCGCCATCTCGAAGCATCACTGCTGCGCGCGGATGCCGAGCGCCGTGAGCGCGAGGAGCAGCAGACGACTCGCGATGCCACGCTCCACCAGGTGCGGCAGTCCCTGCGAGAGCTCGGTGCGGAGATGGAGCGCCTCACCGACTCCGTGCATCGTGACGAGGTTGCCCGCACCGAGCAGCGCCTGCGCATCGAGCAGGTGGAAGGACGCGTCATCGAGGAGTTTGGCATTGAGCCCGATTCTTTGGTGGCGGAGTACGGACCCGATCAACTCGTCCCGCCCACGCCCTCGGCCCCCGGCGACGAGGTCGATCCCGACGCACCCGCTCCCGAGCCCTACCCCTACGAGCGGGCCCAGCAAGAGCGTCGGCTCAAGGCCGCCGAGCGTGGCCTCGCACTGCTCGGCAAGGTCAACCCCCTTGCACTCGAGGAGTTCACAGCGCTCGAGGAGCGGCTGCGCTTCCTCACCGAGCAGGTGGATGACCTCAAGCGTTCGCGCGCGGACCTCCTCGCGATCATCAAGGAAGTGGACGAGCGCGTAGAGGCCGTCTTCACCGAGGCGTATCACGACACGGCGCGTGAGTTCGAGCGCGTGTTTGCCCGCCTCTTCCCCGGTGGCGACGGCCGACTGGTGCTCACTGATCCCTCGGACATGCTGCTCACCGGTGTCGACGTCGAGGCTCGACCCCCGGGCAAGAAGGTCAAGCGGCTGTCGCTGCTGTCCGGCGGGGAGCGCTCGCTCACCGCGGTTGCCTTCCTGATCGCGCTCTTCAAGGCGCGACCCAGCCCGTTCTACGTGCTCGACGAGGTCGAGGCCGCACTCGACGATGTCAATCTGGGTCGGCTCATCGATGCGATCGATGAGCTGCGCACCGCTTCGCAGTTGCTCGTTGTGACCCACCAGAAGCGCACCATGGAGATCGCTGATGCGCTCTACGGCGTGTCCATGCGCGGCGACGGCGTGACCCAGGTGGTCGGCCAGCGTCTGCGCGACCGCGATCCCGTCTCCGCCTGACCCCCTGAGAGGATCGGGCCGTGGATTCCCTTGGCCTCATCATTGCCGTTGCGGTTGCCCTGCTGGTCCTCGTGGGCGTGGCCGTTGCCCTCGTGCGCCGCCGGCCATCCCCTCCTGCGCCCCCGCGTCCCGGCATCGACTACGCGCCCGGAGTGGGCGACGACGACACGGTGCCGCGCGACACCATCCGCCGCCCGATCGAGGAGGCGGTGCCCGCCGAGGCCCTCGGCGCCAGCACGACGCAGGAACTCGACGGGATCGAGGCGGATCTCGAGGAGATCGACCTCGACGAACTGAGCATTGCCGAGCTGGGGATCGAGCAGCCCGAGCCTGCGGCAGGACGACTCACTCGCCTGCGGCGCCGGCTCGCGCGGTCCCAGTCCACCCTCGGCCGCGGGTTGCTCGCGCTCATGTCTCGCGACACCGTTGACGCCGCCACCTGGGATGAGGTCGAGGAGACGCTGCTCTCGGCCGACCTGGGAGTCGCTGCATCGACCGACCTGATGGAGCGCCTGCGTGCGCGTGTGCTCGCCGAGAGCCCCTCCTCGCCGGAAGCGGTGCGCGCCCTGCTGCGCGAAGAACTCATCGCCCTTGTCGACCCCACGATGGATCGCAGCTTGCGGACCACGCGCGAGGGTGAGGGCCCGGCCGTGCTGCTGGTCGTGGGTGTCAATGGCACGGGAAAGACCACGACCACGGGCAAGCTCGGGCGCCTGCTCGTCGCTGAAGGACGCACGGTCGTGCTGGGTGCCGCCGATACCTTCCGGGCCGCTGCGGCCGACCAGTTGCAGACATGGGGTGACCGCGTGGGCGCTGCCGTCGTGCGCGGCCCCGAGGGAGGCGATCCGGCAGCCGTGGCCTTCGACGCCGTGCGCATTGGCGCCGAGGCCGACGTGGACACGGTCGTGATCGACACCGCAGGGCGCCTGCACACCAAGGTCGGCCTGATGGACGAGCTCGGCAAGGTCAAGCGAGTCATCGAGAAGCAGGGCCCCGTGGACGAGGTCCTGCTCGTGCTCGACGCGACGACCGGGCAGAACGGCCTCACCCAGGCCAAGGTCTTCTCCGAGGTCGTCGATGTCACCGGGATCGTGCTCACGAAGCTCGATGGCACAGCCAAGGGCGGCATCGTGGTCGCCGTGCAGCGCGAACTCGGCGTACCCGTCAAGCTCGTGGGCCTGGGCGAGGGCCCGGATGACCTGGCCCCCTTCGACCCCGTGGAATTCGTCGACGCCCTCCTCGAGGAGTAGGCGCTCCCGTCACATGCCCGAAACATCCGGGCCGGGGAAGTCACCGGACCGTAACCCGGGGAGGCATCCGGGGTAACGGTCGTGGGATTTGCTCACGCGCAGTCGAACCACTCAGGGACGCGACGCGAGGAGTGTGATGCATGGAATCCGCGCTCAATACCGGTGATACCGCCTGGATGCTCATGGCAGCAGCGATGGTGCTGCTCATGATCCCCGGCTTGGCTTTCTTCTACGGCGGCATGGTCCGGGTGAAGTCAGTGCTCAACATGATGATGATGATCATGGGAGCGCTCTTCATCGTGGGCATCCTGTGGATGCTCTTCGGGTACTCCATGGCCTTCGGGGCGTCGTATGGCCAGGCTGGTCTGCTTGGCAACGTCACGGAGTACTTCGGCCTCGAGGGGCTGATGGCTGATGATCCCGAGGCGAGCGTGCCCGCGATGATCTTCGTCGCCTTCCAGGCGATGTTCGCCTGTCTCACCGTGGGCTTGATTGCGGGTGCCATCGCCGATCGCACGAAGTTCGATGCATGGCTTGTCTTCGCCGCCATCTGGGCCACGCTCGTCTACTTCCCCGTGGCGCACTGGGTCTTCAACCTCGACCCCGAGAACGGCGGGTGGATCGCCAAGCTGGGAGTCATCGACTTCGCCGGCGGCACGGCGGTCCACATCAACGCAGGCATCGCAGCCCTCGCGCTCGCTGTCCTACTGGGGGCCCGTCTCGGCTGGCCGCGCACGCCGATGAAGCCCCACAACCTCACCCTGGTGATGATCGGTGCGGCACTGCTGTGGTTCGGATGGTTCGGGTTCAATGCGGGCTCGCAGGTCGCTGCCGACAACACCTCGGCTGTTGTCTTCCTCAACACCTTCGTCGCCACCTGCGCCGCGGGAATCGGCTGGCTGGTGACGGAGAGGATCCGCGACGGGCACGCGACATCTCTCGGCGCAGCGTCCGGGATCGTGGCGGGCCTCGTGGCCATCACCCCGGCGTGTAGTGCGGTGAGCCCGCTGGGCGCATCGATCATCGGACTCATCGCAGGCGTGCTCTGTGCCCTCGCGGTGGGCCTGAAGTACAAGCTCAAGTACGACGACTCCCTGGACGTCGTCGGCGTCCATCTCGTCGGCGGCCTGGTGGGGACCCTGCTCATCGGCTTCCTCGCCACCGAGGCGGCGCCGGCGGGGGTCAACGGCCTCCTCTACGGAGGGGGAGCGGAGCAACTGGGCAAGCAGGCCATCGGAGCCTTCGCCGTGCTCTTCTACTCACTCATCCTCACGTTCATCATCGGATACCTCATCAAGGTGACGATGGGCTTCCGGGTGAGCGAGGACGTCGAGGTCAGCGGGGTGGACCTCGAAGAGCATGCAGAGTCGGCATACGAGCTCGGCGATTCGGGAGGTGGCGGGGTCTTCGCAGGCATCGGCCACCGTGCGCACGGAGGGGAGCAGTAGATGAAACTCGTCACCGCAATCATCAAGCCGTTCAAGCTCGAGGATGTGAAGGCAGCCCTCGAGGGCAAGGGAATCCACGGCATGACCGTGAGTGAAGCCAGTGGGTTCGGTCGTCAGCGCGGGCACACCGAGGTGTACCGCGGTGCGGAGTACACCGTGGACCTCGTGCCCAAGGTGCGAGTCGAAGTCGTCGTCGACGACGCGGACGCCGGTGGTGTGGTCGAGGCGATCGTCGCGGCAGCGCAGACGGGCAAGATCGGCGACGGCAAGGTCTGGGTCGTCCCGGTGGAGTCCGTCGTGCGCGTGCGCACCGGAGAGAGCGGGCCGGACGCCCTCTGATGAGCGACGCCGGCATGGGCAGCGGGTCGGCGGACGGGGCAGCGGCCCTGTCCGCCGACCCTTCGGCGTACCGCGAGGCGCGCCGCGAGCTGCTCAGCCGTCCCGTGACGGCCCGTGCGCCACGACGCCTCGCGCTGTCGTCGCTCACGGACGCCTGGCTCGCCGAGGTCTTCGCCTCCAGCGGGGCGGGTGATCTCGGTGCCTGCCTGATTGCTGTGGGCGGATACGGGCGCGGCTCCCTGACCGCGGGCAGCGACCTCGACCTGCTGCTCGTCGTCCCCGACCGCGTGGACACGAGTGACCCCGGCGTCGCGGCGGTGGTCGACCGGCTGTGGTACCCGGTGTGGGACACCGGCGTGCGGGTCGATCACAGCGTGCGCACACCGGCCGAGGTGCGTCGCGCAGCCACGCGGGACATCCGCGTCATCCTGGGCCTCCTCGATGCGCGACCCATCGCGGGAGAGATCGCGCTCGGTGAGCAGGTAGCGAGCTCCATCCTTGCTGACTGGCGCGCGCTTGCCCGGACACGTCTGGGCGAGGTTCGCGAATCCGTGGTCGAGCGGCGCGCACGTCACGGAGAAGCGGCCCACCTCCTCGAACCCGACCTCAAGGAGTCCTACGGCGGTTTGCGCGACGCGGGCATCCTCGATGCCGTCGCGGCATCCTGGGTGACGGACGTGCCACGCGAGGGACTTGCCGACGTCCGGGACCTGCTGCTCGACGTGCGTGACGCCCTGCACGATTGCGCCCTATCGGAGGATCGGCGTCCCTCCGACATCCTGCGCACTCAGGACCAGGACGATGTCGCCCACCGACTCGGTCTGGGCGGACGCGATGCCCTGCTGCGGGACCTCGGCGAGGCTGCGCGTGCCATCGCCTACGCCTCCGACACCATGTGGCACCGCATCTCGCGACTCGAACGTGGTCGCTTCGATCGTCCGGTCCGCCGGCGGCTGCGTCGACCGGGACCGGAGCGGGTGCCCCTGGGGGAAGGCGTCGTCGTGCACGACGGCGAAGTGGCGCTCGCTGCCGATGCGCGTCCTGACCGCGACCCCGTGCTCGTGCTGCGTGTCGCTGCGGCGGCCGCCCAGGCAGGGCTCCCGCTCGCGCCCGGGGCGGTGGCGCGGCTTGCTCGCGAGTCGGCGCCACTTCCCGCACCGTGGCCCGCGGAAGCCCGCGACGCACTCGTCTCGCTGTTGGGCTCGGGGCCGGGGCTTGTGCCGGTGTGGGAAGCGCTCGACCAGCAGGGACTCATCGTGCGGCTCTTTCCCGAGTGGGCTGCTGTGCGGTCAGCACCGCAGGGGAGTCCCGTGCACCTGTATCGCGTGGACCGGCATCTCGTGGAGGCGGCGGCCCAGTCGGCGGATCACCTGCGTGAGGTGAGTCGCCCGGACCTCCTCCTCGTGGGCGCGCTCCTGCACGACATCGGCAAGGCGCGGCCTGGCGATCACAGCGAGGTGGGCGCTGATCTCACCGAGGTGATCGCCGAGCGCATGGGCTACGGCGATGCCGACCGCGCGGTGCTCGTCTCGCTGGTGCTGCACCACCTGCTGCTGCCCGAAGCGGCCACGCGCCGTGACCTCGACGACCCCCTCACCGCCGAGCGCGTCGCCACCGCCGTTGGCACGGTGGAGACCCTGGACCTGCTGCGTGCGCTCACGTACGCCGACGCAGCAGCGACCGGCCCCGGCGCATGGAGCGACTGGAAGGCATCACTGGTCGACGACCTCGTAGCCCGCACACGCGCCCGTCTCGCGGGCGCCGTGGCCCCGGCGCCGCCGATGATCGCCGACCTCCACCCGCAGCTGCTTGCCGGTCACGGTGTGGAGGTCATCCTGGAGCGAGGAGTGCCCGCGTCGCGCGTCATCGTGGCGGCGCCGGACCGCTCGGGACTCCTGGGTGCCATCGCCGGCGTTCTCGCCGTACACCGCCTCGAGGTCAAGGCGGCCGACACCGAGACGGTCGGTGACCGGGCGCTCACGGTCTGGACGGTGGTGCCGTTCTTCGGTGAGTTCCCCGCGCTCGACCTCGTGCGCTCCGACATCCTGCGGGCTCTGGAGGGTGAGATCGACGTGCGGCAGCGCTTGGCACACCGCCGCCAGGGCACGGCCGGGCCCCCTCCGCGAGTGGAGTTCGTGCCCGGTGCGGCCAGTGATGCCGACGTCCTCGAAGTGCGCGCCCACGATGAGCCCGCTCTGCTGCATCGGATCGGCGCGGCGATCAGCGAGGCGGGCGCGACCATCACCGCCGCGCGGATCGAGACGCTCGGTTCCGAGGCGGTCGATGTCTTCTACCTGCGCCGCTCCGCGGGAGGGCGGTTGCCCGCGCCCGATCGCGCGCGGATCATCGGCGCGGTGCTGGAGCGGCTCCAGCATGGCCCGGACGAGGACCTGGCCCGCACGATCTAGGCTGGGGCGACGCCCGGCCCGCCGGGCCAGCTCGACAGGGGCGGCTCTGCCGGCCCGCCGGTCCCCAACGATCAGGAGTTGCCGCGTTGTTCGCCTCGTTGTCCGACCGCTTGTCGGCCACCTTCCGCAATCTCCGGGGGAAGGGCCGCCTCTCCGAGGCCGACATCGACGAGACCGTGCGCGAGATTCGGATCGCCCTGCTCGATGCCGACGTGGCACTCCCTGTCGTCCGCGACTTCTGCGCACGCATCAAGGAGCGCGCGCTGTCCGCCGAGGTGTCCGGTGCGCTCAATCCGGCGCAGCAGGTCGTCAAGATCGTCCACGAGCAACTGGTCGAGATCCTCGGCGGCGAGACCCGTCGGCTCCGATTCGCCAAGCAGCCCCCCACCGTCATCCTCCTCGCGGGACTCCAGGGTGCGGGCAAGACCACGCTCGCGGGCAAGCTCGCCGCCTACCTGAAGTCGCAGTCGCATACGCCGCTCCTCGTCGCGGCTGACCTGCAGCGACCCAATGCGGTCGATCAGTTGCGCATCGTCGGCGAGCGCGCCGGTGTGCCTGTCTTCGCACCCGAGCCGGGCAACGGCACCGGCGACCCGGTCCAGGTGGCGCGCGACTCCGTCTCCTACGCCGAAGTGCACCTCAACGACATCGTGATCGTGGATACCGCGGGACGACTCGCGATCGATGCCGAGCTCATGGACCAGCTCAAGCGCGTGCGGGATGCAGTCGATCCCGATGAGACGCTGCTCGTCGTCGACGCCATGATCGGACAGGACGCTGTGCGCACCGCCGAGGAGTTCGGGGCGGGGGTCGGTTTCGACGGCGTCGTACTCACCAAGCTCGATGGCGATGCCCGCGGTGGCGCGGCGCTCTCGATCGTGTCGGTGACGGGTCGGCCCGTCCTCTTCGCGTCCATCGGAGAGAAACTCGAAGACTTCGAGGCGTTCCACCCCGACCGCATGGCCTCCCGCATTCTCGACATGGGCGATGTCCTTACGCTCATCGAGCAGGCCGAGCGCGCGTTCGACGCCGATCAGGCCGAGCGCATGGCCCAGAAGGTTTCGCAGGGCGAGGACTTCACCCTCGAGGACTTCCTCGAGCAGATGCAGGCCGTCAAGAAGATGGGCTCGCTCGGCAAGATCCTCGGCATGCTGCCCGGCATGGGTGAGATGAAGGCCCAGCTTGACCAGGTGGACGATCGCGAACTCGATCGCGTGGCGGCCATCATCCAGTCGATGACCCCGCAGGAGCGGCAGAACCCGAAGATCCTCAATGCCTCTCGGCGTGCGCGCATCGCGCGTGGCTCGGGCACCCAGGTGAGCGATGTCAACGGTCTCGTGGATCGCTTCGGTGAGGCGCAGAAGATGATGCGCCAGATGCGGGGCGGTAAGGGCATGCCGGGGATGCCCGGGATGCCGGGCATGCCCGGTTTCGGGGGCGGGGGCGGGAAGAAGGCAAAGGGCCGCTCCGGCAAGGCCCCGGCCAAGCCCAAGAAGGGCCGCAGCGGCAATCCCGCCAAGCGCGCCGTCCAGGAGCGCGATGAGGCGCTCAAGCCCTCCCCGGCGGAGCAGCCGGCGGCTGCGGACTTCGAGCTCCCTGACGACGTCAAGAAGCTGCTCGGGGGCTGATTCGCCCGGGGACCGAGCCCTCTGGCAGACTTCCCCCTGCTGTACGCGGTCCAGGGTCCCTCTCAACCCGGGGCGGCGTACCCGCCCGGTCCGGCGGCGACGCACCCCACGCGACGCTCACGGCCCACCATGACCACCCTCGGGTGGACGAATCGAATGGAGCAGTCCCGGCCGTGGCCGTCAAGATCAAGTTGAAGCGCGTGGGCAAGGTCCACGCCCCCCAGTACCGCGTCATCGTCGCCGACTCGCGCACCAAGCGCGACGGTCGCGCGATCGAGGAGATCGGCATCTACCAGCCGATGCAGGATCCCAGCATCATCGCGATCGATTCCGATCGCGCCCAGCACTGGCTCAAGGTAGGCGCCCAGCCCACCGAGGCCGTGCTCGTCCTGCTGAAGATCACCGGTGACTGGCAGAAGTTCAAGGGCCTCCCGGGACAGGAGGGCACCCTCAAGGTGGCCGCGCCCAAGGAGTCGAAGGTCATCGCATACGAGGCCGCCGTCAAGCAGGCCGCTGACGAGCCCAAGACCCCCACGCCGCGGAAGGTCGCCGAGAAGGTGGCCGATGCCGCAGTGGCCGGTGCAGTCGCCGAGGCTGCTGCTGAGGCAGCTGTCGTCGCCGAGGCCGAGGCCGTCGTCGAGATCGCCGAGGCCAACGCCGGTGAGGTGAGCGTGGTCGAGGCTGAGGCCGCCGTCGAGGCTGCTGCCGAGGCCGACGCCATTGCCGACGCCGCCGCCACGGTTGCCGACGAGGCCGTCGCCGAGGCCGTTGAGGCCGCGGCCGAGTCCACCGAGGCCTGACGTGCTCGAGGACGCCCTGGGGCACCTCGTGCGTGGGATCGTCGATCACCCCGACGACGTCGCCGTTCGAGCGCGCAGCGGTCGACGCGGTCCGTCGCTCGAGGTTCGCGTGCACCCCGAAGACATGGGTCGCGTGATCGGACGCTCGGGTCGCACGGCTACGGCATTGCGCACCGTCGTATCGGCGATCTCGCGTGACGGGAACGTGCGCATCGACTTCCTCGACGTCGACGAACGCTGACTCCGTCGTGCGCGTCGTGGTCGCGCGTGTAGGCCGCGCACTCGGGGTGAGGGGCGACCTGCTCGTCGATGTCCTGACCGACGAGCCGGAGCGCAGGCTCTTTGCCGGCGCCGAGGTGCACATCATGGGCAGTGGTCGCACTCTGCGCATCGAATCCGAGCGTCCCCATGGTGGCCGCCTCTGCCTGCACTTCGTCGGCATTGACGACCGCTCGGCTGCGGAGTCGCTGACGGGCTCGATGCTCGAGGCGGAGCGCGCGGAGGGGGAGAGGCCGGATGATCCCGACGAGTACTACGACGATGCGCTTGTCGGTCTCGAGGTCGTCACGGAGGCAGGGGAGCGCATCGGTTCGGTGACCGAGGTCCTCCATCTGCCAGCGCAGGATGTACTCGCCGTGCGTGCGACTCCGGATGCGCCGGAGATCCTCATCCCCTTCGTGAGTGAGATCGTGCCCGTCGTCGACATCGAGGCCTCTCGCCTCGTCATCAGGCCACCGGAGGGCCTGCTCGAAGCGCAGGAGGAATCGGGAGAGTCGTCATGAGGATCGACATCGTCTCGATCTTCCCCGACTACCTTGCCCCGCTCGGGCTTTCGCTCGTGGGCAAGGCCCGCGAGCAGGGGCTGCTCGATATCCGCATCCACGACCTACGCGATCACACACATGATCGGCACCGCACGGTCGACGATGAGCCCTACGGCGGGGGCCCCGGCATGGTGATGCGACCGGAGCCTTGGGGTGAGGCTCTCGACGCGATCCTGCCGGAGCATAAGCATCCGCTGCTTGTCATCCCCACACCGTCGGGTGTGCCCTTCTCGCAGGCGATGGCGCTCGCGTGGGCCGAGCGCCCCGGCATGGTCATCGCATGTGGGCGTTACGAAGGCATCGACGGCCGCGTCGCCGAGGAGTACGCCGATCGCGCGGACGTCGTACCCGTCTCCCTGGGCGACTATGTCCTCGCGGGCGGAGAGGTCGCGGCGCTCGCCATGGTGGAGGCCGTGGCACGACTGCTCCCGGGTGTCGTGGGCAACGAGGAGAGCATCACAGACGACTCCTTCGCTCCCGGTGCCATGGAGGGCCTGCTCGAGGGTCCCGTCTACACGCGTCCACAGGAGTGGCGTGGCCGCGAGGTGCCCGCGATCCTGCTCTCCGGCGATCATGCGCGCATCGCGGCGTGGCGGCGCGATCAGGCGCTCGAGCGCACGCGTCGCATGCGCCCAGGGGTCGACTCAGCCTGATTTCGTCGCATCAGCGGCCATGTGGCACACTTTCGGGGCGCTCCCGCCCATACGGGGGTCGGCCCGCCACAGGGGACCGACCGCAGGGAGTGGATCTCCCGCCCGATCCCGGGTGGGGAGCCGTGCCATCCCAGCGGGATGGATAGACCGCGGGCGACCTGTGGCGCCGGCAGGAAGTGATTGCGCCATGCAGACCCTCGATGATCTCGACTCCGCATCCCTCCGCACTGACATCCCCGACTTCCGGCCTGGTGACACCGTGAAGGTGCACGTCAAGGTCGTCGAGGGCAACAAGACTCGTGTCCAGGTCTTCCAGGGTGTGGTCATCGGTCGCGCCGGCGACGGCGTCCGTGAGACGTTCACCGTCCGCAAGGTCTCGTACGGCGTTGGCGTGGAGCGCACCTTCCCGCTGCACACGCCCATCATCGACAAGGTCGAGGTCGTTTCCCGCGGTGACGTCCGCCGCGCCAAGCTCTACTACCTGCGCAACCTCCGCGGCAAGGCCGCCAAGATCAAGGAGCTGCGCGACACCCCTTCCGCCAGTGCGGAGTGAGGTCGGCGCGCAGGGCCTGAGAGGTACTGTCGGACCATCATGAGCGACACCGGTCCGCGCGAGGGAACCCACGTGGGCCAGGAGGCGTCCGAGGACGTGTCGAATAAGGAGCGTCGCCGGCCGCGCATCCCTGCGTGGTTGGAGTTTCCCCTCCTCATCATCGGGGCGTTCCTTGTCGCCTTCGTGGTCAAGACTTTTCTCGTCCAGGCGTTCTACATCCCCTCCGGGTCGATGGAAGACACGCTCCAGGTAGGCGACCGCGTCCTCGTCAACAAGGTCGTTTATCACCTGCGCGACATCGAACGCGGCGACATCGTCGTCTTCGACGGCACCGGGTCGTTCATCACCGGTGAGGTGGTTGAGCCGGAGCGCTCGCCCGTCGAGGTCGTGGGCCGGTTCCTCGGTGAAGTCGTCGGGCTCGCCCCACCCCGCGACACGGACTTCATCAAGCGCGTGATCGGGGTCGGGGGAGACCGAGTCGTGTGCTGCGACGCCGATGGGCGCATCACGGTCAACGGTGTCCCGCTCGACGAGGAGGCCTACCTCTATCGCAACAACCCGCCGAGCAAACAGCCCTTCGACGTCCTCGTGCCCGAGGGCACCCTGTGGGTGATGGGCGATCACCGCTCGGCATCGGCCGACTCTCGGTCGCACATGGGTGATCCGGGCGGCGGCTTCGTCCCTGTCGACCGGGTGATCGGGCGCGCCTTCGCCGTTGTCTGGCCCGTGGGCAATGCCCAGGTCCTCGAGATTCCCCAGACCTTCGATCAGCCTGCACTCGATGGGTCCGGATCCGCGCCGTGAGCACACCGTCGCTTCAGCGCCCTGACGACGACACCCAGCCCATCCCCGTCGTACGCGGGCGTCACGCCGCTCCGCGGTCGAAGCGGTCCCCCCAGCAGTGGGCGCTCGTCATCGCCCGCGAGGCAGGCATCATCGCGGCGATCGTCGTCGTGATCGTCATCGCGGTGAGGCTGATCGTCGGTCAACTCGCTTACGTGGCCGACGATGCCATGGAGCCCACTCTCGCCGCGGGTGATCGAGTCGTCGTGACCACTTGGGGCGATCCCGGCGTCGGTGACGTGGTGTTGGTGCGCAGCCCCGAAGGTTGGGCGACTGCCTCCGACACCTCGGTGGTGCGCATCATCGC
>CAZLZC010000005.1:1263-2414 GCA_964563825.1 uncultured Actinomyces sp. | reverse complement strand
GCTGACCCGGTCATGGCGGTCACTCTGCGCGTCGAGCGAGCGCTCCTGCGTCAGGCGGAGCCCGGTGCGCTCCTCGCTGCTATCGATGAGGTGGGCCGCGGCGCCCTGGCCGGTCCCGTCGCGGTGGGGGTTGTCGTCCTAGGCAGCGATGTGGTGTCAGCTCCGACGGGAGTCCGAGACAGCAAGGAGTGCGACCAGGCCACCCGTGAGCGACTCGCGCCCAGGGTGCGCATGTGGGCGCACCGCAGTGCTGTGGGCATGTCGTCATCCACGGAGATCGATGAGATTGGGATCATCGGTGCGCTTGCCTTGGCCGCTGCGCGTGCCATCAATGCGACCGGGGTCCTCCCCGACCTCGTCCTTCTCGACGGCAAGCATGACTGGATGTCTCGCGTCGCTCCCCGAGCGCAGGTCGTCACCCGGATCAAGGCCGACACCACATGTGCGGCCGTTGCGGGAGCCAGCATCATCGCGAAGGTTGCCCGGGACTCACTCATGGTGGACCTGGCGGCGACGCATCCGGAGTACGGCTGGGAATCCAACAAGGGGTACGCCGCACCCGACCATCTCGCAGCGCTCGAGCGCTATGGCCCGACGCCCTGGCATCGGCTGAGCTGGCGGCTCCCCGGTGTGTCCACAGCGACTTCCTGACGGACTCATCCCCAGTGCGACCAGGTGCACCTGCGCGTGCACCGCCAGGTGACCACGCTCCCCGCGAGGGCCGTCGGCCCGTGGAGGGAGAGGCATGGGCGCACAGCATCTGCAGCGTGGCCGCTGGGGAGAGGACTTCGCGGTCCGCCATCTCGAGCGGCTCGGACTCACTGTGATCGATCGCAATTGGCGATGCCGCGAGGGCGAGATCGACATCGTCGCCGAGGAGGCCGCGACCGACACGATCGTCATCTGCGAGGTCAAGACCCGCAGTTCGGAGGACTTCGGCTCACCGCTCGCTGCGGTGACGCCGCGCAAGGTGCGCCGACTGCGTGTGCTGGCAGGCGAGTGGCTTTGCTCCCACGATCGGCATGCCCGACAGGTGCGCATCGACGTCGTCGGGATCCTCTTGAGCAAGTCGGGTGCGCCCCACGTCGAGCATCTGCGCGGGGTGGCGTGATGGTCGCCCGATGCCGCACGGCGGTCATGGTCGGAGTGAC
>CAZLZC010000005.1:0-1163 GCA_964563825.1 uncultured Actinomyces sp. | reverse complement strand
TTCCCGAGGATGCGGCAGCCACGTCGTGTGTCCTCGGCGAGCTAGGACTCGACGGTCGGATTCACGCGGTCCCTGGTGCCATCGCCGCCGCGCTGGGAATCCAGGGACGTGACACACGCCTGCTTGTGCCCGCAGCGTGCGTGGGCGAGGCCGCGCTCGTGCCGGGCGTCGATGTCGGTGGCGTGCGCGATCTGGCCCATCTGGTGTGCGTGCTGAAGGGGGAGATGCCACCGGAGCGCGGAGGAGACGATCACGCGGTTGACGTCACGCCATCGCCCGACCTCGCCGACGTACGCGGCCAGTCGGAGGCACGCCGAGCGCTCGAGGTCGCCGCAGCCGGTGGGCACCATCTCGCGATGATCGGCGTGCCCGGAGTTGGGAAGACCCTTCTCGCGGAACGCCTGCCGGGTCTCATGCCGCTGCTCGACGACAGCACTGCGCTCGAGGTGACCGCCATCCAGTCTGCAGCGGGCCTGGATCCACGTGGTCTCGTGCGACGCGCCCCCTTCCAGGCCCCGCATCACTCCGCATCGATGACGGCCATTGTGGGGGGCGGCCAGGCCGGGCGTCTGCGCATCGGCGCGGCGACCCTCGCGCACCGTGGGGTGCTCTTCCTCGACGAGGCACCCGAATTCGCGCGCTCGGTCCTCGATGCCCTGCGTCAGCCACTGGAGAGCGGTGAAGTCCACATCGCCCGCGCAGACATCTCGGGAGTGCTGCCGGCACGCTTCTGCCTCGTCCTCGCCGCGAACCCGTGTCCCTGCGGCAAGGGGATGGGCATGGACGCGTCGTGTGCGTGCTCGCCTGGAGATCGCAGGCGCTACGCGGCCAAGATGTCGGGCCCCGTGATGGATCGCATCGATCTGCGAGTGGCCCTCGAAAGGCCGAGTCTCGCTCACATCGGAGAGCAGGGGGAAACGACGGCCGCGGTTGCCGCACGCGTCGCCGAGGCTCGTGCGCGGTCGAGCGCACGGTGGTCAGCCGAGGGCGTGACCTGGCGAGTCAATGGCGAAGCGCCGGGTGCGGCCCTGCGCAATCGCCACACACCCGATGAGGGGGGAGAGCAATTGCTGCGCACGGCCTTCTCCCGAGGCGCGCTGAGCATGCGCGGTGCCGATCGCGTCCTGCGCGTGGCCTGGACTCTCGCGGACCTGGACGGTGTG
>CAZLZC010000004.1:31423-37161 GCA_964563825.1 uncultured Actinomyces sp. | reverse complement strand
TCGATCACGTCGCGGGCGAAGGTTTCGGAGAGGTCCCAGACGTAGTAAGGGATGTCGAGCATGTCGGCGATACGCCGCGCGTCCTGGGCATCGGCGATGGAGCAGCATCCCTTGGTTCGTCCGGTCGTGGACTCGGCGCGGCTCAGCGCAAGGTGCACCCCCACGACCTCATGCCCCGCGTCGACGGCGCGGGCGGCCGCCACGGCGGAGTCGACGCCGCCCGAGAGCGCAGCGATCACGCGCATGTCAGCGGGTGCGCCGCAGGCGCGGGGTCGCGGCGCGCGAAGCACGCTCGAGTGCCCCCGGAAGCACCTCGATGACGCGATCGACATCGTCGGATGTGCTGATGCAGCCAAGGGAGAAACGCAGGGAGCCGCGGGCGAGGCCAGGGTCGACACCCATCGCCTCGAGGACATGCGAGGGCTCAGGGACCCCCGCCGTGCATGCGGACCCGGTGGAGCACTCCACCCCGGCGGCGTCGAGGAGCATGAGGAGGGTGTCGCCCTCGCATCCGGGGAAGGACACGTGGACGTTAGCGGGCAGGCGCTCGACCGGATCGCCGTTGACGATGGCATCCGGAGCGAGGCGCATAATGCCGTCGATGAGGTCCTGGCGCAGGGCCACCAGTCGTGCAGCGTGAGCGGCCTGCGCCTCGACGGCGTGGTGCACAGCAACCCCAAAGGCCGCCACACCCGCAGCATCAAGCGTGCCGGAGCGCACCTCGCGCTCCTGACCGCCGCCGTGGACCACGGGGACAACGCGCGCATCGCGACGCAGGATGAGCGCTCCCGTGCCGACGGGTGCACCGACCTTGTGACCGCTCAGGGCCATTGAGGTGAGCCCGGGGAGTGATCCGTCGATGGGAAGTTGACCGAGTGCCTGCACGGCATCGGTGTGGAAGGGCACTCCGGCTTCTGCGCACGCGGCGGCGATCTCCGCGATGGGCTGCACGGTGCCGACCTCGTTGTTGGCCCACATCACGGTGCACAGCGCAACATCGGTGCCGAGGCGCTCGCGCACGAGGGACGGATCGACACGGCCCAGCGCGTCGACGCCCAGCCAGTCGATCTCACGGCCCTGCTCCCCCAGCCATACGACGGGGTCCAAGACAGCGTGGTGCTCGATGGCGGAGCAGAGGATGCGCGGGCGCTGCGGATGCGCCCAGGCCAGGCCCTTGACCGCGAGGTTGTCTGCCTCGGTGCCCCCCGAGGTGAAGATCACCTCACTGGGACGCACGTGCAGGTCGTCGGCAATGGACTCTCGTGCTTCCTCGACCAGCCGGCGCGCCGAGCGACCTGCCGCATGCAGTGACGAGGGATTGCCCACGCGCGATGCCGCATCGCGCCACGCCTCGGCCGCTTCCGGGAGGAGCGCCGTGGTCGCCGCGTGATCGAGATAGGCGCGGTCGGACTGCACGGCGCGAGACTACCTCCCTCTCCGGGTCAGCCCTTGCGCTTGGAGATCTCGTCGGTCAACTGAGGGACTACCGCGAAGAGGTCACCCACGACGCCGAAATCGGCAAGCTCGAAAATCGGGGCCTCGGGGTCCTTGTTGACCACGACGATGGTCTTGGAAGTCTGCATGCCCGCGCGATGCTGGATCGCCCCGCTGATGCCGTTGGCGATGTAGAGCTGCGGGGACACGGTCTTGCCCGTCTGGCCGACCTGGAACTGGTGGGGGTACCAGCCCGCGTCGGTCGCGGCGCGAGACGCGCCCACGGCTGCGCCCAGGGTGTCTGCGAGTGCCTCGACCACGCCGAATCCCTCGGCTCCGCCGACGCCACGTCCGCCCGAGACGACGATCGCCGCCTCGCTCAACTCGGGGCGACCGCCCTTGCGTGCCACGGTGCGCCCCGTGACACGCGCCGACTTGGCTCCAGCGGAGACGTCCGCACTCACGTCGACGCGCGTGGCCGACGCTGCGGCTGCCTCGGGGGCGACGGAGTTGGGGCGCACGGTGATGATCGGCGTGCCGGTGGAGACCTTGGACTTCACCACGGTCGAGCCGCCGAAGACGCTCTGGGTTGCGGTGAGATCAGCGGCGACGCCGACCGCATCGGTGATGACACCGGATCCGGTCTTGATGGCGAGGCGACCTGCGATCTCCTTGCCCTCCGCTGACGAGGGGACGAGGACTGCTCCGGCCTGGGACTCGGCGACCACACGCGCGAGGACCTCAGCCTTCGGGGCGACGAGGTAGTCATCAAGCTCGGCGGAGTCCGCGACGTAGACCTTGTCGGCGCCGTACTCGCCGAGGGTGGCGAGCGCGTCTGCCGATGCGCCGGCGCCGAGCCAGACGGCGGCGGGAGTGCCCAGGGAGCGGGCGAGGGTGAGCAACTCGAGTGTGACCTTCTTGACGGCGCCGTCGGCATGCTCGACGAGCACGAGGATCTCTGACATCTCCCAGGCCTCCTAGATGAACTTCTGCTCGGACAGGTAATTGGCGATGCGTACGCCGCCTTCGCCATCGTCGGCGACGACCGTGCCCGCAGCCTTCGGCGGCCGCGCGGCGAACTCATCGACGACGCTCCAGGCAGCACCCAGGCCGACTGCTGAGGGCTCGAGGCCGATGTCGGAGACGCTCAGCGTCTCGACCGGCTTCTTCTTCGCGGCCATGATGCCCTTGAAGGACGGGTAGCGGGGCTCGTTGATCTTCTCGACCACGGAGACGACTGCGGGAAGGCTTGCCTCGACCGTGTCGTAGCCGTAGTCGGTCTGGCGCTCGATGCGCACGGCGGCGCCGTCGATCTCGACCTTCTGCGCGAAGGTGACCTGGGGCAGGCCGAGGCGCTCGGCGACCATGGCGGGCACCACGCTCATGCGAGCATCCGTCGACTCGGAGCCGAAGACGATGAGATCGAATCCACGACCTTCAAGGACCTTGGCCAGGGCAGCGGAGGTCGCGATGGCATCGGAGCCGTGGAGGGAATCGTCGACCAGGTGAATGCCGGCGTCAGCGCCCATGCTCAGGGCCTTGCGGATCGTCTCGGCAGCGCGCTCCGGTCCCATCGACACGACAACCACCTCACCCCCCGATGCCTCGGCGATTTTCAGGCACTCCTCGACGGCGTACTCGTCGAGCTCGTTGAGGACTCCCTCGGCCGACTCGCGGTCGAGGGTGGAGTCAGAAGCCTGGAGCTTCTTCTCGGCCCAGGTGTCGGGTACCTGCTTGACGCAGACGGCGATCTTCACGATCACTCCTCACGGAATAGGACGTGGTCGCCATGTTACTCGCGAGTATCTCCGGCGGCGCGGCGAGATCCCCCCGCCGAGCCAGGCCCGACCCCATGCGGCACTCTGGCCCCGTGGACGAGGCGAGCCTGGTGGCCACCGGCGAGCGCACGGCGCCCGGTTTGCCCGACGAGGAGTACTGGTTCGCCCGCCATGAGGCCGCCTACCGATGGGTCGCCGATCGGGTGGCCTCGCCCGGCGTCGTCGTGGACTCGGGTGCCGGTGAGGGCTACGGTACGGCCGCACTGCCCACCCTCGGACCGGCGATCGCGCTGGAGTACGACGACACCGCGTGCACGCACATGCGACGCGCTTATCCGCACATCGCCGTGGTGCGAGCGAATCTCGTCGCACTGCCCCTTCGCTCTGCACGCGTCGACACCATCACGTGCCTCCAGGTGGTCGAGCATCTATGGGATCTGCGGGGCTTCCTGCGCGAGTGCCATCGCGCCTTGCGTCCCGGCGGAGATCTCATCGTCACCACTCCGCAGCGCCTCACCTTCTCTCCGGGGCTGGGACGGGGCGAGAAGCCCATCAACCCCTTCCACGTGGAGGAGTTCGACGGCGCGCAGCTGCGCGACCTGCTCGCGGACGCCGGCTTCGACGAAGTCGAGATGCGCGGCCTGCACCACGGTCCGCACCTCACCGACTGGGAGGCCACGCACGGTTCCATCGTCGCGGCTCAGGTCGACGCCGCCATGACCGGCGACTGGCCGCCGCATCTGCGCGAGACGGTCCGGCAGGTCACCGTCGACGACTTCGTCATCGACCCTGACCCTTGCCCCGCGGACAGCGTGCACATCGCTCGCGCGCAGGATCTCGTCGCTATCGGGCGGGTAAGCCCGACAGGGGCGGCTTCGCCGACCCGCCGGGCCGCCCCGTGAGCGCTCCCGTGGGGCGCTTCGCGCTCGTCCTCCACACGCACCTGCCCTGGGTGGCCCACCACGGCACGTGGCCGGTCGGCGAGGAATGGTTGCACCAGGCGTGGGCGACGTCGTACCAGCCGCTCTTCGCGCTGCTGCGCCGCCGCGCGGCGCTCGGTCACCGGCGGCAACTCACCCTCGGTGTCACGCCCATCGTCGCTGCGCAATGGGATGACCCATGCATGGTCCGCGCGCACCACACGTGGCTCGCCTACTGGCAGACACGTGCCGCGGGTATGGCATCGGCATCCCAGGCAGAACGCCGACACGTGGGGCAGCGTGAGTACGCCGAGGCGACCCGCGCACTCGCTGATTTCGAAGCGCACTGGAGCGCGGGGGGCTCCGCGGCGCTACGCCCGCTCGTCGACGCCGGCACGGTCGAGATGCTCGGCGGCCCGCTCACCCACACCTTCACTCCGCTCATCCCCCCGCGCCTCGGGGTGGCCACCATGACCGCCGGACTCGAGGACTCGGTGCGTCGCATCGGGCACAGGCCCCGCGGGGCGTGGACACCCGAGTGCGCCTGGGAGCCGGGGATGGAGCAGGTCTTCGCCCGCTCGGGGGTGGAGCACGTCGTGCTCGATGGCCCGAGCCTCCTCGGTGCGGGAGCGACGACCAGCGGGGCCTGGCTCCTCGGAGACAGCGACGTCCGGGTCCTCGGACGCGACCTCAATGTCACGTATCGCGTGTGGTCCCCGAAGCGGGGCTACCCCGGCGACCGCTGGTACCGCGACTTCCACACCTTCGACCACGAGTGGGGATTCCGCCCGGCGCGTGTCACCGGCCATCACGTGGAGCCACACGAGAAGGCCCCTTACGACCCGCTCGCGGCGCGCGCCCGTGTCGAGCACGATGCTCATGACTTCGTCGACGTGGTGCGCAACAGGCTCCTCGACCTCGCTTCTGCGCCCGACACGATCGGCACGCCCCACGTGGTGGCTGCTTTCGACACGGAACTCTTCGGCCACTGGTGGCATGAGGGTCCCGCGTGGCTCGAACGCGTGCTGGACCTCCTGCCGGCAGCGGGTGTGGAGATCGTCACCCTCGCCGACCTTGCCGAGAATCCCGTCGGGCGCGTGCACCCCGGCCCGGGCTCGTGGGGACTGGGCAAGGACTGGCATGTGTGGACGGGCCCGCAAGACATCGCTGACCGCCAGGGATCACTGGCCAAGGAGGCGCTCGCCGTGCTGGATGCGACGCACCCTCGGAACCAGCGCTCGCAAGCGCACGATCAACTCGTCCGCGAGTTGCTGCTGGCACTCTCCAGTGACTGGGCCTTCATGGTCAGTCACGACACGGCCGCCGACTACGCGCGGTCACGATTCGACGGCCACGCCCGCGCCACCGGTGCACTCGTCCACGCCCTGCGTGAGGGTCGCCTCGATGACGCACGGCAGCACGCCGCTCGCGACGCGGAGCGCGATCATCCCTTTGGTGCGCTTGACTCGCGGTCCTTCCTCGGACAGGACCTCGCCGACTAGCCCTATGCTCAACCGATGCGCGTGCTGCACGTGTCGTGGGAGTACCCCCCGATCGTCTACGGCGGCCTTGGGCGTCATGTCCAAGCGCTCACGCGCGCGCAGGC
>CAZLZC010000004.1:28625-31323 GCA_964563825.1 uncultured Actinomyces sp. | reverse complement strand
GCCCCCTCTCCGATGCGGTCCACTCGATCGAGCACTGGCTTGTGCACGAGGCCGATCGGGTCATTACGTGCTCCCAGCACATGCGGCGCGAGGTGGAGCAGCTTTTCGCCGCGCCCTCCGACCGCATCAGCGTCATCGCGAATGGCATCGACCTGGAGAGGTGGCGCGCCAGGCGCGCGGGAGTCGCACGAGCTCGCGATGCGCACGCGCCTACCGGACCCCTGGTGGTCTTCGTCGGACGCCTGGAGTGGGAGAAGGGAGCCCACACGCTCATCGAGGCACTGCCGCGCCTTCGCCGGCGACTCCCCGGCCTGCGCGCGGTCATCGCCGGACGCGGTGGTCACGCCGACGAGCTCGAGCAGCAGGTGCGCGCACGTCGATTGAGTCGAGCCGTCGACTTCGTTGGCTGGCTTCCCGATGCGGAGCTCCACGGCCTCATCGCGGCTGCGGATGTCCTCGTGGTGCCGAGCCTCTACGAGCCCTTCGGTCTCGTCGCACTCGAGGGCGCTGCTCTTGGTGCACCGCTCGTGGTGGCCCGCACCGGCGGTCTCGCAGAATTCATCGAGGACGGGAAGACCGGGAGGGTCTTCGAGCCCGGGGACGCCTCGGGCCTCGCGGATGCCGTCACGGAGGCGATCCGCAATCCGGAGGGTTCCCGGCGGATGGCCGAGGCGGCGCGGTCCTCTCTGCGCGATGCCTACGGCTGGTCCTTGGTCGCCGCCCAGACCGCCGTCGCGTACGACAACGCTCTCGCGGAGTCACACCCGCGCATCTCCGCGCCGCCCGCGCGCCTGGCGGGGCGGTCGGTCAATCTCCTGAGGTCGTAGCCGCGTCGATCGCCGCATTGCGATCAGCTGCCACGGCCGTCTTGCGCGCGATATCGGCAAGGGCCTCGCGACGCTGTACCTGCGCGGAGTAGACCTCGCGTCGATCCTTGAGCACTCGGGCCGGGATGCCGCCGACGATGGCGTAGTCCGGGATGTCTCCGCGCACCACGGCGTGCGCCGCGACGACGCAGCCGCGGCCGATCGTCGTGCCGCGCAGGACGGATGCCTTCGCCCCGATCCACACGTCCGGGCCGATGCGGACCGGAGACTTCACGATGCCCTGGTCCTTGATCGGCACGTGGACATCGTCGGTCACGTGATCGAAGTCGCAGACGTAGACCCAGTCCGCGACGATCGTGCCCTCCCCGAACTCCACGTCGATGAAGCAGTTGATCGTGTTGTCCCGCCCGAAGACGCACTTGTCTCCCACGCGCATGGTGCCCTCGTGGCAGCGCAGCCTGTTTTCGTCGCCGATGTGGACCCAGCGACCGAGGATGAGACGGCCGTAGCCGCGGCGCGCGTAGACCTCGACTCGGCGGCCCAGGAAGACGAAGCCCTCGGTGACGATGTGCGGGTTGCGCAGACGGAAGATCATGAAGCGCCAGTAGCGCACGAGATACCACCACGACCACGCGCGATTGCGGATGATCCAGCGCAGGGAGGCGACGGTGAGGAACCTCGCCTGCCGGGGATCGCGCTCGCGAGTCAGGGCCGGACCCCGGTGACGCTCACGTTGTAGAAGAACTCATCCGGGACCACGCGCGAGAGCGCGCGACGGTCGACTGCATCCAGCGCCATCCAGGTGCGGTAGGCGAACATGGCCCACCCCCATCCCAGCGACCCGGGCTTGACGGCCGCCTCGAGGGTCCGCACGGGCCACCCGAACCACGAAGCGGTGAGCTCCTCGGTCACGGTCTCCACATCGACGGCTCCCGCACGCAAGGCCAGGCGGGACAGTTCGTCAGGATCGAAGGTGTGCAGGTCCACCACCGACTCGAGTCGCGCCTCCTCCGACGACTGGGCCAGTTCCTCGCTTGTGCGCGCGAAGCGCTCGCGCAGACCCGGGAGGCGGGTGACTCTGCCCGTCGCCCACCAGGTGAAGGTGGACAGGCGTCGCGCGATGAGGTCGCCCCGCTGCGTGGGCTCGCCGCAGAAGACGAATCGACCACCGGGTCGCAGCACGCGCAGGATCTCGCGGAAGGCCAGGTCGAGGTCGGGGATGTGGTGCAGCACGGCGTGGCCGATGACGAGGTCGAACTCGCCATCCGCGAAGGGAAGGGCCTCAGCGTCGGCCGCCTGACCCGTGACGTCGAGGCCGAGGGCGCGACCATTGCGCACCGCCACGTCCACCATGCCCTGGCTGATGTCGGTGACGACTGCGGACTGGGCGAGACCCGCCTGCATGAGATTAAGCGTGAAGAACCCGGTGCCGGCGCCGATCTCGAGCATGCGCTGGGCAGGCCATCCCGCATCACCTGCAATGTGCACGTAGCGATCGCGCGCATAAGAGATGCAGCGCTCGTCGTAGGAGATACTCCACTTCTCGTCGTACGTGGAGGCCTCCCAGTCGTGGTAGACGATGTTGGCCACCTTGGGATCCGCCCAGGCCTCGCGCATGCGTGATTCGTCGACGCTCATGATCCGGTGAACTCCGCCTGCCCGGGACCCTTCTCAATGAAGGTCCGCATGCCGATCTCGCGATCCTGAGTGCCGAAGAGGCTCGCGAAGTGGACCCGCTCGATCTCGAGACCGTCCTCGAGATCGGTCTCCATGCCACGGGCGATCGCCACCTTGGCGGCCTGCATCGCCAGGCGCGGGCCCCGGCCCAACTGTCGAGCCCACGCGAGGGCCTCGTCGTAGACCGACTCCGG
>CAZLZC010000004.1:25556-28525 GCA_964563825.1 uncultured Actinomyces sp. | reverse complement strand
CCGAGTGCGAAACCTGTCACGGCGGCAATCGTCGGCTGCGGGATCCGCTCGATAGCGGTGAAGGCATCCTGCAGGCCGCGGGTGCGCTCGAGGGCTTCCGAGAGCGACCAATCGGCCATTTCCTTGACGTCGGCACCGGCTGCGAAGACCTTGGGGCCGCCGTAGACAACGACAGCATCGACGTCCCGACGCACCGCCACCTCTCGAGCTGCGTCGCGCAGACCCTCCTGGATGCGGATCGACAGGGCATTCATGGGGGGCCGCTCGAAGCGGATCGTGGCAATGCCTTTGACGACGTCGATGGTGACCTCGTCGGCCATGACTGCCTCCCACCCACTCATGCACGTGCCGGCGCGTGCGTCATCCCACCCGGCGTCGCTGCAGCCTAGTAGCGTGGCTCGGGTCGCCCGCCGGAGAGCCGGGTGACGCACGTGACGACAGCCGGGACCAGAGGGGCGCATGCAGCCGACGATCGACGGAGCCGGGACCTGGGATCCCCTGGGCCTGACCCTCGACGCCACCGGGGCCAACGTCGCCCTATGGGCGCCCGGCGCGACGGCGGTAGACCTGTGCCTGTTCGACGACTCAGGTCGCGAGCAGCGGGTCCGCCTTCCTGAGCAGACCTTCGGGGTCTTCCACGGACACGTCTCGGGTATCGCACCGGGCGCGGCGTACGGCTTCCGCGTGGACGGTCCCTGGGATCCCCAGAGTGGTGCGCGCTGGAACCCCGCCAAGCTGCTCATGGATCCCTATGCACGTGCCCTCGACGGCGACTTCCGGCTCGACCCCGCGGTCTACGGACACGAGGGTGACGACGATCTCGTGCGCAATGACGCCGACTCCGCACCCTTCGTGCCGCGCAGTATCGCCGTCGCGACCTCATTCGACTGGTACGACGACCGGGCACCGCAGACGCCGTGGACCGACACCGTCATCTATGAGACCCACGTGCGCGGTATTTCCATGCACCATCCGGGGGTCCCCGAGAATCTGCGAGGCACCTACGCCGGGCTCGCTCATCCCACGGTCGTCGATCATCTAGTCGGGCTCGGCATCACCGCGGTGGAGCTCATGCCCACGCATCACTACGTCGACGAGCCTCATCTGCTCGAGCTCGGCCTGACCAACTACTGGGGATACAACACGCTGGGATTCTTCGCGCCGCACGCGAAGTACTCGGCGAGCGGCACGCGCGGAGAGCAGGTGCGCGAGTTCAAGGAAATGGTGCGCACGCTCCACTCGGCGGGCCTCGAGGTCATCCTCGACGTCGTCTACAACCACACGGCCGAGGGCAACGAACTCGGACCGACGCTGTCCTTCCGCGGGGTCTGCAATCCCGGCTACTACCGGCTCAGCGACGGCCGCCACTACATGGACTACACGGGTTGCGGAAACACCCTTGACGTCTCCAATCCACACGTCCTGCAGATGGTCATGGACTCGCTGCGCTACTGGGTGACCGAAATGCACGTGGATGGCTTCCGCTTCGATCTCGCATCGGCACTCGCGCGGTCTTTCCACGACGTCGACATGCTCGGCACCTTCATGACGACGATCCAGCAGGACCCGACCCTGCGCCGCGTCAAGCTGATCGCCGAGCCGTGGGATGTCGGTCCGGGTGGCTATCAGGTTGGTGAGTTCCCGACCCTCTGGGCGGAGTGGAATGGCCGCTACCGCGACAACCTCCGCGACTTCTGGCGAGGCGCTGCGGGAGTGGGCGAGCTCGGCTGGCGCCTCTCGGGGTCGGCCGATCTCTACGCCGGCGAGGGGCGGCGTCCCTACTCCTCCATCAACTTCATCACCGCGCACGACGGCTTCCCCATGCGTGACCTCACCACGTACGACCACAAGCACAATGAGGCCAATCTCGAGGGCAACCGCGACGGCACCGACGACAACAGGTCGGCCAACTACGGGGTCGAGGGCGAGACAGACGATCCGGCGATCGTCGAGGTCCGCCAACGTCAGATTCGCAACATGATTGCCACCCTGGTGCTCTCCACGGGTGTCCCGATGCTCCTGGGGGGAGACGAGATCGGGCGCACCCAGGGAGGCAATAACAACGCCTACTGCCAGGACAACGACATCTCCTGGTACGACTGGAGTCTCGATCCCTGGCAACAGGAGCTTCTCGAATTCACACGCAGCGTCCTCGCGGTGCGCCGAGAGCATCGCGTGTTTCGCCAGCGCTTCTTCTTCGATGGTCGGCCGCATCGCGAGGGCGGCGCCCCCGACCTCGGCTGGGTGGGCCCGGACGGCCTGCCGCTCACCAACGATGAGTGGAACGCGCCGTGGACCAAGACCCTGGGTATGTACCTCTCCGGAGAGCTGCACCAGGTGCCGGGCGAGCCCATCCCGCCGACGGACGACTCATTCCTCTTCTTGCTGCATGCGTCGGATGACGAGATCGACTTCACGCTTCCGGGCGAGCCCTTCGGTGCCGCGTACGAGGTCGTATTCGACACGGGCGCGCTGCGCCCACCCGGTCCCATACCCGCCGGCGCCGCACTGCGGCTGCAGCC
Source organism: uncultured Actinomyces sp. (assembly GCA_964563825.1). Lineage (GTDB taxonomy): Bacteria > Actinomycetota > Actinomycetes > S36-B12 > S36-B12 > Mxb001. Next base: position 26,003 of record CAZLZC010000004.1, on the reverse strand, counting down.
GCGATCATCGGCACTGCTGCGCGTGGCGTCCTAGCGGAGGACGGGCTCGTTGGCCGCCCCGAGCATGGCGGGCGCTGCGATGAGACCCATCTCCACCGGGGAGACCATGCCCTCGTGGCGCGGCAGCACGCGAACGGTGTAGCCGAAGGGGCCCGTGCTCGCGAGCGAGATGTCTCCTGAGAAGAGCCAGCGACTTCCGTCGTAACCCTCCTCGGCCCGCAGATCGGCGTAGGCCGGCGCGACGAGACGATCCTCGCCGTCCACGCGACCGAAGACGACCTGGACGAGGACGTCCTCGGGGGCGAGGTCACCGAGCCGCACGTGCGCGCGCAGGTGCAGCGGGGCGCCCAGTGAGGGGGCATCCCCCACTCCCATGGCCTCGACATGCTCGACCGCGACTCCGTCCCAGGCGGCCTCCACGCGCGACTTCCACGCGGCCAGTCCGCG
>CAZLZC010000004.1:11850-25456 GCA_964563825.1 uncultured Actinomyces sp. | reverse complement strand
GTGGGGATCGCCCAGCCGTTCTCGCCGTCGTACCACTCATCCCACCAGCCGTCGAGAATCGACAGGTTGAGTGCGCCGTTGAGAGCCGCCTTCATGCCAGACGTGCCGCTGGCTTCGAGCGGGCGAATGGGGTTGTTGAGCCATACGTCGCAGCCCGGATACAGGATCGTGGCCATGGCGATGTCGTAGTCAGGCAGGAAGACAATGCGGTGGCGCACCTCGGGGTCGTCCGCGAATCGCACGAGTTCCTGGATAAGTCGCTTGCCGCCATCGTCTGCAGGGTGCGCCTTGCCGCCGATCACCAGCTGCACGGGACGCTGCGGATGGAGCAGCAGCTCGCGCAAGCGATCCGGATCACGCAGCATCAGGGTGAGTCGCTTGTACGAAGGCACACGCCGGGCGAAGCCGATCGTGAGGATGTCAGGGTCGAGGACTCCGTCGATCCAGCCGAGCTCGGCATCACTCGCACCCCGCACGCGCCACGAGGCCCGCAGGCGCGCTCGGGCATCCGCCACGAGCTTCTCGCGCAGTTGTCGCTTGACAGGCCAGATGGCCTCGTTCGAGATGCGGCCGATCGCCTCCCAGCCGCGCCCTTCCTCCACGAGTTCGGGCCCGACTTCGCGCGCGGCGAGATCGCGCACCTCACGTGCCACCCACGTGGGCGCGTGCACCCCATTGGTGATGGACGTGATGAGCACCTCATCGGAATCGAAGCCCGGCCACAGGCCGGCGAACATCCCCCGGCTCACGGCGCCGTGCAGCAAGCTCACGCCGTTGGCGCGCTGCGACAGCCGCAGACCCATCACGGCCATGTTGAAGACACCCGGGTCTCCGTCGTCGAACGACTCCGCGCCCAGTTCGAGGATGCGCTCGACCGGCATCCCCGGCTCAGCATTGTCACCGCCGAAGAAGCGCTCGAGGAGCTCGCGGGGGAATCGATCGATTCCGGCCGGGACCGGCGTGTGGGTCGTGAAGACCGTGCCTGCGCGCACCGCCTCGAGCGCGGCGTCGAAGTCGAGCCCCCCGACGACCAGCTCGCGCATGCGCTCGAGCCCAAGGAACCCCGCGTGGCCTTCATTGGAGTGGAAGACCTCAGGAGCCGGATGACCGGTGATCTCGCAGTAGCGACGCACAGCCCGGACTCCACCGATGCCCAGGAGCACCTCCTGGGCGAGGCGATGCTCACCGCCGCCGCCGTAGAGACGGTCGGTCACATCGCGGTCTGCAGGATCGTTCTCCTCGATGTCGGAATCCAAGAGGAGTAGGTCGACACGGCCGACATGCGCCACCCAGACGCGGGCGTGCAGGGTGCGCCCGCCCGGGAAACCGATCGAGATGGTGACGCGCTCGCCCGAGGCATCGCGCAGAAGCGACACGGGCAGGCCGTCTGGGTCGACCACCGGGTATGTCTCGAGCTGCCAGCCTTCGCGCGACAGCGTCTGATGGAAGTAGCCCGATCGATAGAAGAGCCCCACGCCGATGATGGGCACACCCAGGTCAGACGCCGCCTTGAGGTGATCACCCGCGAGGATGCCCAGGCCTCCGGAGTACTGCGGCAGTGCGGCGGCGATTCCGTACTCCGGCGAGAAGTAGGCGATGGCCTGCGGACGATCCTCCGGCTGTCGCTGGTACCACGCATCGCGATGAAGGTAGGAGTGCAGGTTGTCGCGAGTGCGCCGTACCCAGTCGACGTAGCCCGGGTCGCTCGCGAGTTCCTGCAGGCGCTCGCGCGACACCTCTCCGAGAAGGCCGATGGGGTCATCACCCACGCGATCCCACAACTCGGGATCGATCGCCCGGAAGACGTCACGTGTCTCCGGACTCCATGCCCAGTGCAGGTTGGCCGCGAGCTCCTCGAGTGGCTCGAGTTCGGCGGGCACGACGGTGCGGACGGTGAATCTGCGGATGGCCTTCACGGCGGTCACGCTAGCGGGTCGCTCGGGCGTGAGATGAGCATGCGTGGCTCTTGCGGCGACACGACGGAAAACAGTCGTGGAGCCTGCAAATCCACGCTCTCCTTGCAGACCGATTTCGGCGCGTTCCCGACATGTCCTGGATCACCCGGGACTGACGAGACCCTGATACTGCACTCCGGGGACCACTACCCTGGGCCTATGCCTCGGCGCCCGCCTCCAGCCGTACCGGTGTTCTCGGCCGCGTCGGGAGCCGCTGCAAAGGCTCCGGCCAAGAAGGCACCATCCAAGAAGGCACCCGCCAAGAAGGCCCCGGCCAAGTCGCCCGCGAAGGCACCCGCCAAGAAGGCCCCCGCCAAGAAGGCACCGGCAACGAAGGCGCCCACTCGATCGGAATCGAGCAGGGTCGAGGTTCCCGCCCTGCTCGCTGGCCGGATCCCGGTCACGGACGTCTGGCCCGTGGTCGAATCGGGGCGGACGCCGGCCAAAGCCGTGGTGGGTGAGCACGTGCCGGTGCGCGCGACCGTTTTCCGGGAGGGCCACGGATCCCTGGGAGTCGAGGTCGTGCTGCGCGACCCCGCAGGCCGCGAGCGGTCGAGGACGCGCATGCGCGACCTGGGCACCGGGCTCGACATCTGGGGCGCCGAGATCACCACGGATGCCCAGGGCCTGTGGTCCTTCTCGATTGAAGCCTGGGACGACCCCTGGGGCACCTGGTGGCATCGCGCCAGCATCAAGGTGCCCGCCGGAGTCGATATGGACATCGAACTCGAGGAGGGCGCGCAACTCATCGAGTCACTCACCGGCGGCGACCGCAAGCGATTGGCGGAGATCACGCGCACCGTTCGTGACAGCGAGTTGCCACCCGAGGTGCGCCTCGCTGCTGCCGGCGACCCTGATGTGCTCGCGGCGCTCGAAGCCCATCCGATGCGCGCGGGCGTGACCGAGTGCGGCCCGTGGCCGCTGCTCGTCGAGCGCCGACGAGCCCTGGTGGGCTCGTGGTACGAGTTCTTCCCCCGCAGCGAGGGGGCGCGCGGTCGCCCGCTGAAGTCGGGAACCTTCGCGACGGCCGCCAAGCGCCTCCCGGCGATCGCCGCCATGGGATTCGATGTCGTCTATCTCCCGCCGATCCATCCGATCGGCGCCACGAATCGCAAGGGACGCAACAACACACTCGAGCCCAAGGCGGGTGATCCAGGCTCGCCGTGGGCCATTGGCTCCCCGGCCGGAGGCCACGACGCGATCCATCCGGATCTGGGTACCGAGGCGGACTTCGCGGCGTTCGTCGCACAGTGCCGCACACTCGGCATGGAGGTCGCCCTCGACCTTGCCCTGCAGGCCTCACCCGACCATCCCTGGGTCAGGGACCATCCCGAGTGGTTCACATCGCGCGTCGATGGCTCGATCGCCTACGCCGAGAATCCGCCGAAGAAGTACCAGGACATCTATCCCCTCAACTTCGACAACGATCCCGAGGGGCTCTACGCCGAGGTCGTGCGCATCGTGCGGCACTGGATTGCTCAGGGCGTGTCGATCTTCCGGGTAGACAATCCGCACACCAAGCCCCTGTGGGTGTGGCAGCGCCTTATTGCCGAGATCAACGCCGAGCACCGTGATGTCATCTTCCTCGCCGAAGCTTTCACGCGACCGCCCATGATGAGGGCCCTCGCCGAAGTCGGATTCCAGCAGAGCTACACCTACTTCACCTGGCGCAACGACAAGCAGGGGCTCGAGGAGTACTTCACCGAACTCGCAGGTGCCGCATCGGCGTACATGCGACCCAATGCCTTCGTGAATACACCCGACATCCTCCACGAGTTCCTGCAGACAGGCGGCCCCGCCGCGTTTGCCATCCGCGCGACCCTGGCAGCGACCCTCTCCCCCACCTGGGGTGCCTACTCCGGCTTCGAGCTCTACGAGTCAGTGCCGTTGCGCGAGGGCAGCGAGGAGTACCTGGACACGGAGAAGTTCGAGTACCGCCCGCGCGACTGGGCAGCCGCCGAGCGCGAAGGCCGCACTCTCGCCCCCTACCTCACCCTGCTCAATGACCTGCGCCGCCGCTTCATCCCGCTGCAAGATCTGCGTAGCCTGAGATTCCACCGCACCGAGGACCCCGAGGTGATCGCCTACTCCAAGCGGGTGGGCAACGACACCGTGCTGGTGGTGTGCTCACTCGATCCGAACTGCGTTCGCGAGACGACCGTGTGGTGGGACATGCCCGCCATCGGCATGGACTGGAATGACCGCTTCATCGCCCATGACCACGTGACAGCCCAGTCCTTCACCTGGGGTCAGGGCACGTACGTGCGCTTTGACCCCGCCGCGAGCATTGCTGCGCACATCGTCACGGTCGAGCAGGCACCATGACCAAGGACAGCGGAAGCAGGAAGCTCCCGCGGACCGTCAAGGTCGACCGATCCGAATTGGACCGCATCGTCGACGGTGAGCACCACGATCCGCACGCGGTCCTCGGGCCGCACCCGGGCAAGGACGGCGTCACCATCCGAGTACTCCGCCCCATGGCCGAGGCGGTCGTGGTGGTGCTTGACGACGGCTCACGCGTGCCCCTGCGCCACGAGCATCGGGGCGTCTGGGCGGGCGTCCTGCCCGTCAAGGAGGTGCCCGACTACCGACTGGATGTGACGTACGGCGGCCGAGTGATCCCCGCGGACGATCCGTACCGCTTCCTCCCCACCCTCGGCGAACTCGACATTCACCTGGTGTCCGAGGGGCGCCACGAAGAACTCTGGCGCGTCATGGGCGCCCATGCCCACACGTACGACACCCCGCAGGGTGCTGTCACAGGCGTGTCCTTTGCGGTGTGGGCACCCAATGCCCGCGGCGTGCGTGTCACGGGCACCTTCAATCACTGGGACAGCCTCGCCCACCCGATGCGCAGCCTGGGCGCGACAGGGATCTGGGAGATCTTCATCCCGAACATCGGCAATGGGACGATCTACAAGTTCGCCATCCTGGGCGCCGATGGCATATGGCGCGAAAAGGCAGACCCCTTCGCCTTCGCCACCGAGCTGCCGCCCGCCACGGGCTCGGTCGTCTATACCTCCGACCACCGCTGGTCAGACGACGCGTGGATGGCCCAGCGAGCGGCATCGGATCCGCTGCGCCATCCGCTGTCGATCTACGAGGTGCACCTCGGATCGTGGCGCCCCGGCCTCGACTACCGACAACTTGCAGAAGAGCTGACCGCGTACGTCGTCGAGCAGGGCTTCACGCATGTCGAGTTCCTGCCCGTCGCGGCGCACCCCTTCGCGGGGTCATGGGGATATCAGGTGACGTCGTACTTCGCCCCCACACCGCGCTTCGGCAGCCCCGACGATCTGCGCTACCTCATCGACCGCCTGCACCAGGCGGGTATCGGAGTGCTCGTCGACTGGGTGCCCGCGCACTTCCCCAAGGACGACTGGGCGCTCGCACGCTTCGACGGCACCCCGCTTTATGAGCATGCGGATCCGCAGCGCGGCGAGCATCCCGACTGGGGCACCTACATCTTCGACTTCGGACGCACCGAGGTGCGCAACTTCCTCGTGTCCAACGCGGTCTTCTGGTGCGAGGAGTTCCACGTCGATGGACTGCGCGTCGATGCTGTCGCTTCCATGCTCTACCTCGACTACTCCCGCGAGCCGGGCGAGTGGACTCCCAATGTCTACGGCGGTCGCGAGAACCTCGACGCCGTCGCCTTCCTGCAGGAGATGAACGCCACCGTCTACAAGCGTGTCCCCGGCGTGGTCACCATCGCTGAGGAATCCACCGCGTGGCCCGGCGTGACGCGACCCACCTACCTGGGCGGTCTGGGCTTCGGCCTGAAGTGGAACATGGGCTGGATGCATGACTCACTCGGCTACATGCAGCGCGAGGCCGTGCATCGGCAGTACCACCACAACGCGATGACCTTCGCGATGATGTACGCCTACAGCGAGCATTTCGTGCTGCCTATCTCCCACGACGAGGTTGTCCACGGCAAGGGCTCGCTCATTGGCAAAATGCCCGGCGACCGCTGGAAGGAACTTGCCAACCTGCGCGCCTACCTCGGCTACATGTGGGCCCACCCCGGACGCAAGCTGCTCTTCATGGGCTCGGAATTCGCCCAGTCTGCCGAGTGGAACGCGGACGCGGGGCTGGAGTGGTGGCTCCTGCAGTTCGGGGAGCACGCCGGCGTCGCGCGCGCCGTAAGCGACATCAACGCGGTCTATCGCGCGACACCCGCACTGTGGCAGCGCGACGACGACCCAGGCGGCTTCGAGTGGATTGACGCCAACGACGCGGAGTCCAATGTGTTCAGTTGGATCCGCTGGGACGACGCCGGCCGGCCACTGGTCAATGTGTCGAACATGTCCGCGATCCCCCGCGAGGGCTATCGACTGGGACTCCCAATGAACGGCGTATGGCTCGAGGTCCTCAACACGGATGCGCACGAGTACGGCGGAAGCGGCGTGGGCAACCTCGGCGCGGTGACGGCCGTGGACGAGCCGTGGCACGGCCGGACCGCGAGTGCGCGGGTCACATTGCCGCCCCTCGCGACAATCTGGCTCCGACCTTCCGAGACTTCCCCCGTGATCGACATCAAGGACGCCCTGATCGTCGACGAAGGGCGCCGGCGGGGCAGTTAGAAGAGGGCGGAGGCCAGCGCGACGCGGGCGGGGGGCACCGCCGGGTCGTCGCCCGCGACGGCAAAGAGGTCGATCAGGCGACCACGGGCGCGATCACGGTCATCACCACTCGTGGCCTTGACCTCGGCGATGAGCGCCGCAAAAGCGGTGGCCCAATCCCCTTCGGCCGCGGCGACATCAGCGTCGCGCAGGGCACCCGTCTCATTGGCCTGCTCCAGCCGCAGCTGCAATTCGCACAGCGCCACTCCGGCCTGCGCATCAGCATCGCCCGGCGTGGCCGCGAGCACCTCGCGGTAGGCGTCGGCGGCTGCCGCCCAATCCCCCGCCTCGATGGCATCGAAGGCGGCGGTGAAGCGCGGATCGATGGGTGGCTCGGCATCCGCCTCGGTCTGCCCCTCGGGAGCCTCGACGCCGGCGACCGTGCCGCTGACACCGTTCTCCGCGGCGACTCGGAGTAGTTCGTCGATGTAGGTGCGCACCTGAGGCTCGGGCAGAGCGCCCTGGAAGAGCGGCAGCGGCTGCCCCGCGATGACCGCAAAGACACTGGGGATCGACTGCACCTGGAACGCAGCCGCGATCTGCTGCTCGGCATCGACATCGACCTTGGCGAGCACGAAGCGCCCGCCGTACTCGGCCGCGAGCGTCTCGAGGATCGGCGAGAGCGTCTTGCACGGCCCGCACCACGATGCCCACAGGTCGAGCACGACCGGCACGGTCTGGCTCTGGATGATGACATCGCGCTCGAATGAGGCCGTGGTGACATCGATGACGACGCCCGTCGGAGCATCGACCATCGCGCTCTCCCGGCGCTTCTCCGCCTCGCGCTGACTGGCCAGGGCTCCGAGATCTACGGCACCGCGGAGCGGAAGGGAGGGCTGACTCACGCACCTATCCTCGCACTCGCGATCAGCGCTCCGAGAGGAGCCCATCGGCTGCCGCGAAGGAACTCAAACGGCCATCAGCCACCGCGTTGATCACCTCCGGGGACAGTCGATCAGCAAGCAGGATCCGTGAGCGTCCGCTCGCCAGCGCCAGGATCTCCGCCGAAGCACGAGCCCTCCGGCGCTGCACGGCTCGGTCCCCCTCATCCAGCCAGGCGCGCCGCTCATCGAGGGCACCGAGGAGGTCGTCGATGGCTCCCTGGGCCGCGACAGAGGTGACGACGAGGGGCGTCCAACCGTCTGCGGGAGTGCCCAGGCGCAGCATCTGGCGTACGTCGCGCGCCGTCGCCTCGGCGCCCTCGCGATCGGCCTTGTTGACGCAGACGATGTCGGCGATCTCGAGGATGCCCGCCTTTGCCGCCTGCACGCCGTCGCCCATGCCCGGCGCGAGGAGCACCACGGTGGCATCGGCGGTAGCGGCGACATCCACCTCGGACTGGCCGACACCGACGGTCTCGATGAGCACGACATCGCACCCCGCCGCCTCGAGCACGCGCACGGCCTGGGGCGTGGCTGCAGCCATGCCGCCTAGATGACCGCGCGACGCCATGGACCGGATGAAGACCCCCGGATCGGTGGCGTGTTCCTGCATGCGGATGCGATCACCGAGCAGCGCCCCACCGGTGAAGGGCGAGCTGGGGTCGATGGCGAGTACGCCGACCCGCTGGCCGCGTGCGCGATAGGCGCCGACAAGAGCTGACGTCACGGTCGACTTGCCCACACCGGGTGAGCCCGTCAGGCCGATCACGTAGGCGGATGTGCCAGGCGGGAGCGCCTCCAGGGCCTCCGGGAGGTCGGGTGCACCGTCCTCAACCCATGAGATGAGCCGTGCGACCGCTCGCGCCTCCCCCGCGCTCACGCGCGCGACGAGCTCATCGACCTCCATCAGGCCTCGGGCACGCTGATGATGAGCGCATCCCCCTGGCCGCCCCCACCGCACAGGGCTGCGGCACCGAGCCCGCCGCCGCGACGGCGGAGCTCATGGGCGAGATGCAGCACGATGCGCGCACCCGACATACCGATCGGGTGGCCCAGTGCGATGGCGCCACCGTTGACGTTGACGATGTCCTCGGAGACGCCGAGCTGGCGCATCGAAACGATTCCGACGGCGGCGAACGCTTCATTGATCTCGACGAGGTCGAGATCGCTCACGCTGATGCCCTGCTTCTCGCACGCACGCAGGATCGCGCGTGCCGGCTGCTCGTGCAGCGACGCATCGGGACCGGCCACGACACCGTGCGCCCCAATCTCGGCGATCCAGGTGAGCCCAAGCTCCTCGGCCTTGGCACGGCTCATCACGACGACGGCCGCCGCGCCGTCTGAGATCTGGGACGCCGAGCCCGCAGTGATCGTGCCGTCCTTGGCAAAAGCGGGGCGGAGACCGGACAGGGACTCCACCGTCGTGTCCGCACGGATGCCCTCGTCACGCGTCACGACGACCGGATCGCCCTTGCGCTGAGGAATCTCCACCGCGGCGATCTCGTCGTCGAAGCGGCCGGCCTCCTGTGCGGCCGCGGCGAGCCGATGCGAACGGGCGGCGAAGGCGTCCTGATCCTCACGCGTCAGGCCGTAGCGGGAGTTGAAGCCCTCGGTCGCCTCGCCCATCGCGCACTGGTCGAAGGCGCAGGTCAATCCGTCGAATGCCATGGAGTCGACCACGGACCAGTCGCCGAACTTCACCCCCTCGCGTGAGCCCATGAGCAGATGCGGGGCATTGGTCATCGACTCCATGCCGCCGGCAACCACGACGTCGAACTCGCCCGCGCGAATGAGCTGATCCGCGAGCGCGATCGCGTCGAGGCCCGACAGGCACACCTTGTTGATGGTGAGCGCGGGGACGTCCATGCCGATCCCCGCCTTGACCGCGGCCTGGCGCGCGGTGATCTGCCCGGTGCCGGCCTGGAGGACCTGACCCATGATCACGTAGTCGACCTGATCAGGGCTGACCCCCGAGCGCTCGAGGGCGGCCTTGATGGCGACGCCGCCCAGGTCCGCGGCCGAGAGGCCCTTGAAGGCTCCGAGGAGGCGACCCATAGGGGTGCGGGCTCCCGCGACGATGACCGACATGACACCTCCGAGCGCGCCCCTCGGGGGCGCTTGCGACGATGGGGCTCACCCTAGCGAGGGCCTCGGGCCCCGCACCCCCAGGAGGAGCCATGTCGACCGACCCGGTGATCACGCGCATCGACCACGTCGGCATCGCCGTCCCCGACCTCGATGCCGCCATCCGCTTCTACGCCGAGGCCTTCGGGGTCGAGGTGGTCCATGAGGAGGTCAACGAAGAGCAGGGTGTCCGCGAGGCGATGCTCGCCGTCGGCGATGCGCACATCCAACTCCTCGCTCCACTGAGCCCGGACTCGCCCATCGGCAAGTTCCTTGAGCGGCAAGGGCCCGGCATCCAGCAGGTGGCCTATACCGTCGACGACATCGAGATCGCCGCGGATCGGCTCCGCGCAGCCGGCGTGCGCATGCTCTACGACGCCCCGAAGGTTGGTACGGCGGGATCGCGCGTCAACTTCGCCCACCCCAAGGACTGCGGCGGGGTGCTGATCGAACTGGTGGAGCCCGCGACAGTTGACCACTCAGCCCACTAGCATGAACGATCGTTAAGCGCCGATCGCGCGCGCTCGAGGGGAGCACCATGGACCAGATCCGCGAGGCAATCCTGGCTGGCGCAGGCTCCGACATCGGCGCGCTCCCCCTTCCCGAGTCCTACCGCGGTGTCACCGTCCACAAGGACGAGGCCGGAATGTTCGAGGGACTCAACACCTGGGATAAGGACCCTCGGCAGTCACTCCACGTCGACGACGTACCCCTGCCCGAACCGGGTCCCGGCGAGGCGCTCATCGCCGTCATGGCGAGTTCCATCAACTACAACACCGTGTGGACATCGATCTTCGAGCCGGTGTCTACCTTCGGCTTCCTCGAGCGACTGGGCCGCACCAACGACATGGGTAGGCGTCATGATCTGCCCTACCACGTGATCGGATCCGACGCCGCCGGCGTCGTGCTGCGCGTCGGCACCGGGGTTAATGCCTGGAAGCCCGGCGACGAGGTCGTCGCACATTGCCTATCGGTCGATCTCGAAAGCCCGCTCGGCCACAACGACACGATGCTCGATCCCGAGCAGCGCATCTGGGGGTTCGAGACCAACTTCGGCGGCCTCGCAGAGGTCGCCCTGGTCAAGTCCAACCAGCTGCTGCCCAAGCCCGCGCATCTGACCTGGGAGGAAGCGGCAGCGCCCGGCCTGGTCAATTCGACCGCTTACCGCCAGCTTGTCTCGCGCAACGGCGGAGGCATGAAGCAGGGCGACATCGTCCTGATCTGGGGCGCGACCGGCGGCCTGGGCTCCTACGCCACGCAGTACGCCATCAACGGCGGCGCGATCCCAGTGTGCGTCGTGTCGAGCGACGACAAGGCAGATCTGTGCCGCGCCATGGGGGCGGAACTCATCATCAACCGCCGCGACGAGGACTACCGCTTCTGGAAGGACGAGCACACCCAGGACCCCAAGGAGTGGCAGCGCCTGGGCAAGCGCATCCGGGAGCTCACCGGGGGCGAGGACGTCGACATCGTCTTCGAGCATCCTGGACGCGAGACCTTCGGTGCCAGCGTCTACGTGACACGCAAGGGCGGCACGATCACCACGTGTGCATCGACCTCGGGGTTCATGCACGAGTACGACAACCGCTACCTGTGGATGAACCTCAAGAGCATCGTGGGGTCGCACTTCGCGAACTACCGAGAGGCCTACGAGGCCAATCGACTCATCTCGAGAGGCCTCATCCACCCCACCCTCTCCAAGACGTTCCCGCTCGAGGGTGCCGGCCAGGCGGCCTACGAGGTTCACCGCAATGCCCACCAGGGCAAAGTCGGCGTCCTGTGCCTCTCACCCGAGGAAGGCCTGGGGGTTCGCGACCAGGAGATGCGCGAGCGACACCTGCCCGCCATCACCCGTTTCGCCGGGGCTTGAGCGAGCCCGCCCGCGTACGATGACCCGGGCGGCCAGGTCGGCGTCGCCCCTGTAGTGCCAGGAAGGGGCGACGGTGGCGACACGCCAGATCACCGACCGCCAGCCCTGGCATCTCGACCGCGGCCGCCGGGCTGGCGAGATGGGCTATCTCCCGGGCCTCGACGGCATCCGGGCCCTGGCCGTCCTGGGCGTCCTGCTCTACCACGGCGATCTCACCTGGATGCGCGGCGGATTCCTCGGCGTCGATGTCTTCTTCGTCCTGTCGGGCTTCCTCATCACGACCCTGATCGTCGAGGAGTACAACCGCTCCGGTCGCATCAACTTCAAGCGCTTCTATCTCGCCCGCGCGCGGCGCCTGCTCCCCGCCCTGCTGCTCATGCTCGTCATTGTCGGCATGCTTGCGGCCTTCATCTATCGTGACTCCGCCGCACAGTTCCGCGCCGATGCCATCGCATCGCTCTTCTACGTCACCAACTGGTGGTACATCGTCTCCGACGCCTCCTACTTCGAGGCAATCGGTCGACCACCATTCCTGCAGCACCTGTGGTCATTGGCCGTGGAGGAGCAGTTCTATCTCCTCTGGCCGGCGCTGACCCTCATCCTGCTCCGCTGGCGCGGCCGTCGCGGGGTGTTCTACGTCGCCATCGGCGGTGCCCTGGCCTCGACCGCATGGATGGCTTTCCTCGCCATCACCAACGGCTACCCGCAGGAGGCAGACCCCAGCCGCGCGTACTTCGGCTCGGACAGCCACATCATGGGGCTTCTCCTCGGCGCGGCCCTGGCGATGGTCTGGAGGCCAGGCCGCCTCTCGACGCGCCTCACCGCGGGCGCCAAGGCCGTCGTCACCGTCGTGGGATTCCTCGCGCTCCTCGTCGTCCTCTACTTCTTCTGGCAGGTGGGCGAGTACTCCAACTTCCTCTACCGGGGTGGATTCCTCGTGCTCTCCGGGGTCGTGTGCGTGCTCATCGCCGCCGCCAGCCACCCGGGTGCCCCCTTCGGCAAGCTCATCGGCACACAGCCGTGGCGCTACATCGGCCAACGCTCCTACGGCCTCTACCTCTACCACTGGCCCATCTACGTCATCACCCGTCCCGAGCTCGATGTGCCACTTGACGGCCCGGCACTCCTCGGACTTCGCCTCGGGCTCACCTTTCTCGTGGCCGAGATCTCCTACCGCTACGTCGAGATCCCCATTCGACGTGGTGCCATCGGCGCCTTCATCACACGGTGGCGGGAGGCCGACCCGGATGAGCGCTCCTACCTAGGCCGGCGCGTGCTCGCGAGCAGCGGTGTCGCCATCGCCGCTCTCGGCCTCATGGGTGCAGGTCTCGCTACGGCAAAGCCCGTGGACCAGGCCATCCCCGCCGATGTCGCAGCGGCCATCGGCATCGACGACGGTGGGCCGACACAGATCCTCATCGACGATCCCTCAGCTACTCCCAGCGATGGCGCATCGACTGACTCATCCTCAGGCTCCGGTGCACCGGACGAGCCAAGTGCACCTTCGGCTGACGGATTGCCGACGAACTCCAACGGCGCGCTCACCGCAATCGGCGACTCGGTGATGCTGGGCATTGCGAGCCAGCTCATGGAAAAGATCGACGGCAGCAAGGTGGACGCCGAGGTGAGTCGCCAGGCGTCCGGAGTCCTCGAACGCGTGCAGAAGCTCTCCAAGAAGGGCCTCCTTGCACCCACGGTGGTCATCCACACCGGCACCAACGGCATCCTCACCGAGGACCAGTTGCGCGAGATGCTCGACATCCTCAGCGACCGGGAGCGCGTGGTGGTCGTCAACACCAACGTGCCGCGCTCGTGGATGGAACCCAATAACGAGCTCATCGCCAAGGTGGTCCCCGACTACCCCAATGCCGTCATCGCCGACTGGTATTCGGTGTCCGCAGACAATCCGGAGTACTTCGTCAGCGACGGCACCCACCCTCAGTGGCCCTCGGGCATCAAGGCCTTCGTCCGCGAGGTCATGCGCGCGGTCGGCATGGACCCCAGCGCCGCCGGTTAGCCGTCGTACGCGGCCACGAGCCGAAGGAGCGCCGCTGTCACAGCATCGGGTGCCTCCAGCGGGGTGAGATGCCCCGCCTCCGGGATCGGGATCCACATCGCATGCGGCGCAGCCTCCAGGATGAGGTCCTGCTC
>CAZLZC010000004.1:7090-11750 GCA_964563825.1 uncultured Actinomyces sp. | reverse complement strand
CGCCCCCGAGCGGAGCGCTTCCGAATCCACGAAGGTCAGGGGCGAGTACGTCGTGCCCCTGCGAGCGGAGCCCGACAGCCACCGCATCCCACATCGAGGCGTCGAAGGGAAAGGCGTGCAGAAGCAGGAAGCGGGCCACCGGGGTGCCTACGGCATCGCGGACAGGCCGCCATCGACGACGAGGACCTGGCCGGTCATGAAGGATGCGGCGTCACTGGCGAGGAAGACCGCAGGCTCGGCGATCTCCTCGACCCGACCCCAGCGCTGCATCGGCACTCGACTCAGCGCCGCACGCTCGGCGTCGTCGCTCGCGCGAAGGAAGTCCGTGAGGTCCGTCTCGATCCAGCCCGGGACCAGCGCATTGACGCGGACCCCCATCCACGCGGTCTCCACCGCGAGGGACTGCGTCAGGGAGATCAGCGCCGCCTTGGCCGCGCCGTAGTGCGCCATCGTCGGAGCACCGCGCAATCCGGCGACGGAGGAGACATTGATGATCGAACCCCCACCCTCACCCAGGGAAGGCAGGCTCACCTGCGTGATGTGGACGATGGAATCGAGGTTGAGTCGCATCGTCTTCTCCCACCCGCTCATGCGCATCGAAGCGACCGGGGTGGAGAAGGAATTGCCGCCGGCGTTGTTGACGAGGATGTCGAGGCCGCCCAGGGCTTCGATCGCCTCGGCGGTCGCAGCTCGAGTCGCATCCGCGTCGAGCACGTCTGCCGTGGCAACCACCGCGCGTCGGCCAAGAGCTCGGACCTCCCCCGCGACCCCCTCGAGCAGCTCGGCGTTGCGCGCGAGCACTGCTACGTCGGCTCCCGCGCGCGCGTAGGCAAGCGCGATCTCCCGGCCGATACCCCGCGAGGCCCCGGTGACGAGTGCTCTCCTGCCCGTGAGATCGAAGCTCATAGGTCGGTCCACCTCTCCATTGCTCCCTCGGCCTGAGCCCGCTCGTCAGGCCATTGCCACTGCAGGGGCGCCAGCCCGGGACGCATCCGGGCCGTCACCTCAGCGAGCACGGTACGCACCGCCGGTTCGCCGACCCACAGGTGCCCCATCCCTTCGCCTACGACGATCTCGGCACGCGGGATGACAGCGAACCTCTCCCGTGCCGCCTCCGGCTGCAGGTAGTCGTCGTCCTCCGGCACGAGGCAGACCACGGGACAGTCCCGTTCGTTCCAGCGCGCCAGCTCCTCCTGCGAGGTGTAGCGCAGCGGAGGTGATACGACGATGATCCCGGCCGGATTCAGGTCGACCCCGTGCCGAAGCACGACATCGCTGCCAAACGACCAGCCCAGCAGCCAGGGATCAGGCAGACCCTGCTCGCGGACCCACGCCACCGCTGCCGCCAGATCGAGTCCCTCGCCATCGGATGCGTCAAAGGCTCCCTCGCTCGTCCCCGCCGCAGATGATGTCCCCCGCGTGTTGAAACGGACCACGGCGATGTCGGCCAGAGCGGGGAGACGCCAGGCCGCCTTGCGAAGCAGATGGCTGTCCATCATCCCGCCGTGCGTGGGCAGCGGATGCGCACACACGAGCGTGGCCTGCGGAGCTCGACCCGCGGGAAGCGCCACGTCGCCCACGAGGCGCAGGCCATCCGCCGTCACGAGGGTGATCGCGTGCCGCTCCGCGGGCAGGACGCTTGTCGCCCTGATCTCCTCGCCGCCCACGTCCGTCATCGGGTTGGCCCTCGCCGCCCTCGGGCCTTCCAGCAGGGCGTGTGCCAGTGACGGCGTTCCTCAGCCCCCCGGTCGGCGGGCCAGGCCACGATGTGCGGGGTGGCGGGCAGGATCTCGTGGTCGCATCCGGGGCAGCGGTAGGCCTTGGTCGAGGAGGACCCGGTGATCGGCCGGACGTAGAAGTCGCCGTCGGCGTGCTCCTCGAGCACGTCCGCCCGCGGGGCGGACGGCTTGCGCGCCGGGCGGCGGCGACCCATGACTAGGCGTACGCGCGGAAGCCGCGTCCGGTCTTGCGGCCGAGGTAGCCGGCCGTGACGAGATGCTCAAGCCGCGGCGCTGGCGCGAAACCGGGCTCGCGGAATTCACGGTAGAGGGTCTGCTGGATCGCCAAGGACACATCGAGACCCACGACATCGAGGAGCTCGAACGGGCCCATGGGGTAGGCGCAGCCCTTCTTCATGGCCACGTCGATGTCATCTGCGGACGCGTAGTTGGCCTCCAGCATGCCGATAGCGTCATTGAGATAGGGGAAGAGCAGGGCATTGACGATGAAACCTGCGCGGTCACCGCACACCACCGGGTGACGTCCGGCGCGCAGGGTCACGTCCACCGCGGTCGCCACCGTCGTGGCAGACGTCGACACCGTGCGCACGACCTCGACCAGGCGCATCACGGGCGCCGGGTTGAAGAAGTGCAGGCCCACGACATCCTGCGGGCGCGACGTCGCCGCCGCCAGTTCGACGACGGGCAGGCTCGATGTCGTCGTCGCCAGGATGGCCCCCGGCTTGCAGATCTCGTCGAGATTCTCGAAGAGGGCGCTCTTGACGCTGATCTCCTCGACGACGGCCTCCACCACCAGATCCGCCTGAGCCAGGGAATCCAGCGACGAGCTGCCGGTCACACGAGCGCGGATAGCATCGCGATCGGGCGCTTCGAGTTTGCCTCGCTGCACCGCCTTCTCGAGTGACTTGTCGAGGGTTCCCAGAGCTCGTGCGAGACTCGACTCCGAACGCGCGACGAGGGTGACGTCGAAGCCACCCTTGGCGAGCACCTCGGCGATGCCGGTCGCCATCGTCCCTGAGCCGATCACACCCACACTCTGGACAGGCCGCGGCGTGACGCTCGCATCACCGCTCGCGTCGGCACCATCATCGACGACCTCCGGGGAGTTAGGCGCTGCATAGGTATAGAAGCCGCGTCCGGTCTTGCGGCCCCGAAGGCCGGCGGTCACCATCTGCTTGAGGATCGGTGCGGGCGCATGCAGGCGATCGCGGCTCTGTCGGTACATCGTGTCGAGGATCTGGTAGGCCGTGTCGAGACCGATGAGGTCGAGAAGTGCGAGCGGCCCCATGGGGTAGCCGCAGCCCAGACGCATCGCCGCATCGATGTCCTCGCGCGAGGCGTAATTGGCCTCGTACATCGAGACAGCCTGGTTGAGGTACCCGAAGAGCAGGGCGTTGGCAATGAAGCCGGCCCGGTCTCCGATGACGACGGGCTCCTTGCCAAGGGAACGCGCCAGGGCCACCAGATCATCGACGACCGCGGGATCGGTGACCACGGTGCGCACGACCTCGACGAAGGCCTGCACCGGAGCCGGATTGAAGAAGTGCAGGCCGGCCACCCGGTCCGGCCGGCTGGTCGCGACCGCGATCTCCGTTACCGAGAGCGAGGAGGTGTTGGTCGCGAGAATCGCGTGTGCCGGGGTGATCGCATCGAGTCGCCCGAAGATCGCGCGCTTGATGTCGAGATCCTCGGGGATCGCCTCGACGACAAGGTCAGCTGAGGCGAGATCCTCCAACTGCGTGGAGAAGGTGATGCGCGAGAGGACGTCGTCGCGCTCCGCCTCGGTGAGCTTGCCGCGCTTGACGGCGCGCTCAGTCGACCCGGCGAGGGAGACACGTCCACGTTCCAAGGAGGTTGCGTCGGGCTCGATCGCGAACACCCGATATCCGTGCCGCGCGCACACCTCGGCGATGCCAGCACCCATCGTGCCCAGGCCCACCACGCCGACTGCCTTGATCTCCATGCGGTGAGTCTCCCATCCTCGTACGATCAGAAGAGCCGAGTGTCCGAGTCGTCGATACCCCGCAAAGCGGCGTAGTCCAGGACGACGCACCGGATCCCTCGGTCCTCGGCAAGGGTACGCGCCTGGGGCTTGATCTCCTGTGCGGCGAAGACACCCGCCACCGGCGCGAGAAGCGGATCACGATTGAGCAGCTCGAGATAGCGCGTGAGCTGCTCCACGCCGTCGATCTCGCCCCGGCGCTTGATCTCCACAGCCACGGAGGCACCCGCCGAGTCGCGGCAGAGCAGGTCGACCGGTCCGATTGCCGTGGGGAACTCCCTGCGCACCAGGGTCCAGCCTGCGCCAAGTGACTCCACATGCTCGGCGAGAAGCTGCTGCAGATGCGCCTCAACGCCGTCCTTCACCAACCCCGGGTCGACTCCGAGTTCGTGCTCGAGTTCCGCGTGAACATCATGGATGCGGACAATCAGCTCCTCGCCCGCCTTGTTCTCCACTCGCCATGTCGTGATGCCGTCTTCCTCGCTGACGACAAGTCGACACGGTGGGCTCATCCAGTTGAGAGGCTTGTAGGACCCGCCGTCAGCATGCACCAGGACTGAACCATCCGCCTTGACCATGAGCACCCGCACGGCTTCGGGGAGATGCGCGGTGAGGCGGCCCGCGTAGTCGACGGTGCAGCGTGCGACGACGATCCTCATCGGGTCGCCGACGCGAGTCCGCGAGCCGCTCGGATCTCGTCGAGCACCGCACGCATAATGGCTGTGGCGTCGTAGTCCTTGGGCGTGAACACAGCCGCAACCCCGCGCTCACGTAGGTAGTCGGCATCGGCGTCGGGGATGATCCCGCCCACAACGACGACGGTGTCATCCATCCCTGCCGCA
Source organism: uncultured Actinomyces sp. (assembly GCA_964563825.1). GTDB lineage: Bacteria > Actinomycetota > Actinomycetes > S36-B12 > S36-B12 > Mxb001. Next base: position 7,167 of record CAZLZC010000004.1, on the reverse strand, counting down.
CGTAGGCCGTCGACCACGACGGGCACGAGCTCCCGGTGGGATCCGGAGAGGATCGAGATGCCCACGACGTCGACATC
>CAZLZC010000004.1:3920-6990 GCA_964563825.1 uncultured Actinomyces sp. | reverse complement strand
ACGGCACCGGCATCGCGCTCGGCACGCCATCGGAGCACTCCGTCGACCGCCTGCGCTGCCACGGCCGAGTCGACCGCCTGAATCGCCGAATCCAGATCGGCCAGCATGGGATTGGGCTCGGACTCCACGTGCTTGTTGACCCCGACGATGACCTGCTCCCCCGACTCCACCCGCGCGCGACGCTCGGCATGGGCCTGCACGAGCTCGGACTTCATGTATCCGCTCTCGATGGCGGCCACCGCACCGCCCATCGCGGCTATCCGGTCCATTTCCGCGCGTGCATCGGCGACGAGCTGGTCCACGAGTCCTTCGATGACGTGTGAGCCAGCGAAGATGTCGTCGTACTCCAACAGGTCGGTCTCGTCGGCGAGGACCTGCTGGATGCGCAGCGACCACTGCTGGTCCCATGGCCGGGGCAGGCCCAGCGCCTCATTCCATGCCGGCAGCTGGATCGCGCGCGCACGTGCGTCTCGCGACAGCGTGACGGCGAGCATCTCCAGGACGATGCGCTGGATGTTGTTCTCCGGCTGCGCCTCCGTGAGTCCGAGTGAGTTCACCTGCACGCCGTAGCGGAAGCGCCGCTGAGCCTCATCGGTGACGCCATAGCGTTCGCGCGTCACCTCGTCCCAGATCTGCACGAAGGCGCGCATCTTCGCCATCTCCTCGATGAAGCGAACCCCGGCATTAACGAAGAAGGACATGCGCCCCACGACATCCCCGAAACGCTCGGGCGGAATCTGCCCGGAGTCGCGCACGCCGTCGAGAACGGCGATCGCGGTGGACATCGCGAAGGCGATCTCCTGCACGGGAGTCGCACCCGCTTCCTGCAGGTGATAACTGCAGATGTTGATGGGATTCCACTGCGGTGCGTGCTGGACCGTGTGGACGATCATGTCGGTGATGAGTCGCAGAGACGGCCGCGGCGGGAAAATGTAGGTGCCGCGGGAGAGGTACTCCTTGATGATGTCGTTCTGCGTGGTCCCCTGGAGCGCCTCCTCGGCCACTCCCTGCTCCTCCGCCGAAACGACATAGAGGGCATAGAGCCACATGGCCGTGGCGTTGATCGTCATGGAGGTGTTCATGGTGTCGAGCGGGATGCCGTCGAAGAGTCGGCGCATGTCGCCCACGTGGGCGATGGGGACCCCCACCTTGCCCACCTCGCCTGCCGCCATGGGGCTGTCGGGGTCGTAGCCGGTCTGGGTGGGCAGATCGAAGGCCACCGACAGCCCGGTCTGGCCCTTGGCGAGATTGCGGCGGTAGAGCGCATTGGACTCTGCCGGTGAGGAATGGCCGGCGTATGTGCGCATGATCCAGGGCCTATCCCGCTGACGATCCTGGGGACGACCCATGGGGTCACCCTACCGACCGGTAGCCCGCGGTGGCGGGGTCGGCGTCCGGGCACCACCATGGGGGCGTGGGCACGTCGTACTCCTATGCCATCGGGCCGATCATGGCCTTCCTCTTCCTCGGCGTGCTCATCCTGATCCTGCGCTGGGCCTTCCGCCGGGGGGCTTCGGTGGTGGCTGCGCCGCCACGCCCGGGAAGCACCGAGGAGTACGGACTGCTCGTGCCCATCGCGACGCCCCCGACGTATGTCGAGGGAGAGATCATGCGCCGGCGGTTGGAGGACGCCGGGATAAGGGCCACTTTGGCTCAGACCCTCGACGGCCCTCGCGTGATGGTGTGGCCCGGGGATGAAGGGCGCGCCCGCGCCACACTCAAGAAGTCCTAGCCGGGCAGTTCGACGCGCGTGATGTCGGCGCCGAGTCCACGCAGATTGTCGACGAAGCCCGCGTAGCCCCTATCGATGTGATGCACCTCGTGGACGAGGGTCTCCCCATCGGCCACGAGTCCGGCGAGCACGAGACCGGCTCCGGCACGGATATCGGTCGCTTCCACGGGAGCCCCACTCAGCGCCTCGCGTCCGCGCACCAGCGCATGATGGCCTTCCGTCTGCACATCGGCGCCGAGGCGGACGAGCTCATGGACGAATCGGAACCGCGCCTCGAAGAGGTTCTCGGTCACCAGTGCGGCTCCGTCAGCAATCGCGTTGAGTGCGATGAACTGAGGCTGCAGGTCCGTGGGGAAGCCCGGATACGGCAGGGTGACGATGTCGACTGCCCGCGGGCGCTCCTGCATCTCCACCCGGAATCCGTCGTCCAGGGACGTGACGGTCGCTCCCGCGGTGGCCAACTTGTCCAGGGCGATCTCCAGATGCTCCGGGTTAGCCCGACGCACGGTGATGTCGCCGCGCGTCATTGCCGCTGCCACCGCCCATGTGCCCGCCACGATGCGATCGGCCACAGTCGCGTGCTCGACGGGCGCCAGTCCACCGACCCCCTCAATCTCCAGCGTCGATGAGCCGATGCCCCCGATCGATGCACCCATCTCCGCGAGCATCGTGCAGATGTCAACGATCTCGGGCTCACGCGCGGCATTGTCGATGACGGTGCGCCCGCGCGCAGTCACCGCCGCCATGAGGAGCGTCTCCGTCGCTCCGACACTGGGGAAGTCCAACCAGATGGTCGCGCCGTGCAAGCCGTCGCTGGCACGAGCGATGAGATAGCCGTGCTCGCTCGTGACGTCCGCACCCATGCGCTGGAGACCGCCGATGTGCATGTCGAGACCGCGTGAGCCGATGTTGTCACCGCCGGGCAGGGCGACGTCGACGACGCCGCACCGGGCGAGGAGCGGGCCGAGGACCGTGATCGAGGCCCGCATGCGCCGTACGAGGTCGTAGTCGGCTCGATGCTCTAGCTCTTCGGGCACGTCAATCGAGACGGTGCCTGCGGCCGAGTCGTGCACGACGTGACAGCCGAGTCGTCGCAGTAGCTCGGCCATGATCTCGACATCGAGGATGTTTGGGACGTCACTCAGGAGGGTGCGCCCCGGTGCGAGCAATGCCGCCGCCATGAGCTTGAGGACGCTGTTCTTGGCTCCGGTGACGGTCACCTCGCCGATCAGACGGCTCCCGCCGATGACTCGCAAGGCCTCCACGGGGATCATGCTAGGGGTGTCGCATACGGCGCCCCCGCCGCCTCGCGGTCACGCCGCACGTCCCCTAGGGTCG
>CAZLZC010000004.1:0-3820 GCA_964563825.1 uncultured Actinomyces sp. | reverse complement strand
GAGCGCGCGACCTGGCGGGCGATCGAGGAGTACGGCGAGTCGATCAATCCGCTCACCGCGCTCTACCTCAACAGACTGTCTGATCTGCTCTTCATCCTCGCTCGCTGCGCCAATCTCGGCATTGGCGGCGACGTGCTCTGGCAGCCCGGTGGGGGCAGGTCGTCCTAGGCGTCAGCGCGTGCCGACGGCGACCGCGAGGCGCGTCTCCGCGCGCTTGGCGGCCTGCACGGCAGGGTCATCATCGCTCGCCGCGGCCTTCGCGCGCTCCAGTGCCGCCTTGGCTCGCTCCACGTCGATTTCCTCCGCGAGCTCCGCGGTCTCGGCGATGACGTTGACCTGATCGGAGTCGACCGAGAAGAAGCCACCGTGCACGGCCACCAGGACCTTGGTTCCCTCCGTGGTCTCGATGCGCAGGGGCGCATCGAGGAGGAGCGCGAGCACGGGAGAGTGGCCGGGCAGGATGCCGATCTCGCCGTCGGGAGTCTTGGCCACGACGCTCTTGGCCGTGCCCTGCCAGACGGAGCGCTCGGCCGACACCAGTGCGACCTTGAGCTCAGCCACGATCAGGACTCCTTGGCGAGCTGCGCCGCCTTGGCCTCGACGTCCTCGATGCCACCGCACATGAAGAACGCCTGCTCCGGGATGTGGTCGTACTGGCCGTCGCACAGCGCCTTGAAGGAGGCGATGGTCTCCTCGACCGGCACGAAGGAACCGGGCTGGCCGGTGAAGGCCTCCGCGACGAACATGTTCTGCGAGAGGAAGCGCTGGATACGACGGGCCCGGTTAACGATGATCTTGTCTTCCTCGGAGAGCTCGTCCATGCCGAGGATGGCGATGATGTCCTGCAGGTCCTTGTAGCGCTGCAGGATCTCCTTGACGCGGGCGGCCACGGCGTAGTGCTCCTCGCCGACATAACGGGGATCGAGGATGCGCGAGGTCGAGTCGAGCGGATCCACCGCGGGGTAGATGCCGAGCTCGGAGATCGGGCGCGAGAGCACGGTGGTCGCGTCGAGGTGCGCGAACGTCGTCGCGGGTGCGGGGTCGGTCAGGTCGTCTGCGGGGACGTAGATCGCCTGCAGCGACGTGATGGAGTGACCGCGCGTCGAGGTGATGCGCTCCTGGAGCATGCCCATCTCGTCCGCGAGCGTGGGCTGGTAGCCCACGGCGGAGGGCATACGGCCGAGAAGCGTGGAGACCTCGGAGCCTGCCTGCGTAAAGCGGAAGATGTTGTCGATGAAGAGCAGCACGTCCTGCTTCTCGACGTCGCGGAAGTACTCGGCCATGGTCAGCGCGGTGAGGGCTACGCGCAGGCGGGTGCCCGGCGGCTCGTCCATCTGGCCGAAGACGAGGGCGGTCTTGTCGATGACGCCCGACTCGGTCATCTCGAGGAAGAGGTCGTTGCCCTCGCGGGTGCGCTCGCCGACGCCGGCGAAGACGGAGACACCGCCGAAGTTCTCCGCGACGCGATAAATCATCTCCTGGATGAGCACGGTCTTGCCGACACCCGCACCGCCGAAGAGGCCGATCTTGCCGCCCTTGACGTAAGGGGTGAGCAGGTCGATGACCTTGATGCCCGTGGAGAAGACCTCGGTCTTGGACTCAAGCTGGTCGAACGCGGGCGCCGAGCGGTGGATCCCCCAGCGCTCCTTGATGTCGAGGGTCGACTTGTCGACGTCGAGGGGCTCGCCGAGGGTGTTCCACACGTGACCCTTGGTGACCTCACCCACGGGCACGGAGATCGGGCCGCCGGTGTCGCGCACCGGGGCGCCACGGACGAGGCCATCGGTCGGCTGCATGGAGATGGTGCGCACCATGTTGTCGCCGATGTGCTGGGCGACCTCGAGGGTGAGCATGCGCGTGCCGCCACCCTCCTCGCCCTGGTCGAAGGAGACGTCCACGTTGAGGGCGTTGAAGAGCTCCGGCATCGCCTCGACGGGGAACTCCACGTCGACGACGGGGCCGGTGACGCGAGCGACGCGTCCGACACCGGGTGTCTTCGCGTGAGGGGTCGCCTGGTCCATCGTGGCGGTCATGTCGATCCTCTTTCCTTCGGTTCCTACGGTCGGCTAGCGGGGTCTAGGCGGAGGCGAGTGCGTCGGCGCCGCCGACGATCTCGCTGATCTCCTGGGTGATCTCGGCCTGGCGAGCCGCGTTGGCCCGTCGGGTCAGGGAGCGAATGAGGTCCTCGGCGTTGTCGGTCGCGGACTTCATGGCGCGCCGGCGCGCGGCATGCTCTGAAGCGGCCGACATGAGCAGCGCGGTGTAGACCGCGTGATCGATGTAGCGAGGGAGAAGGGCGTCGAGGACGGTGTCGGCGCCAGGCTCGAACTCGTAGAGCGGGAAGGGCAGGGACTCCCCCGATTTCGCCTCCACAACCTCGTCGACGATCTCCAACGGCAGGATGCGTCGCACCCGCACCTGCTGGACCGCCATGTTGACGAAGTGGGTGTAGACGACGTGGATCTCGTCGATTCCCCCCTCCGACTCCGGCGTGAGGAAGGCCTGCAGGAGGTCGTCACCGATCGCACGCGCGTCGGCGTAGGTCGGCTGATCGGTGAAGCCGGTGTACTGGCCACCCATCGTGATCCCGCGGAAGCGGTACCACGCCACGCCCTTGCGTCCGACGACAAACGGGGTGACGTCGAGGCCCTGCTCATTGAGCAGGCGCGTGAGCCCTGCTGCCTCGCGGATCGCATTGGCGGAGTAGGCACCCGCAAGACCGCGATCCGCTGTGACGACGAGCACGGCAGCGCGGTCGCGCACCTCGGGTGCGCGGACCAGCGGGTGGTTGCCGATGTCGCTGGCGTGGCTCGCTGCCGCGGAGACCGCCTGGGTGAGCTGGATGAGGTACGGCGTCGACGCATCGAGGCGCTGCTGCGCCTTGACGATGCGCGACGACGCAATCAACTCCATGGCCTTGGTGATCTTCTTCGTCGCCTGGACGGACTTGATCCGTCGGCGGAAGACCCTCAGCTGCGCACCCATGACGTATCTCCTCGACCTGCGCCTATGCCCGTCGCGTCCGCGTGATCTGCGTCGGGTCGATGTCATCCTCGGACAGGGCCGGCACGGGCTCGTCCTTGATGAGCATCTCGCCCGTGTGCGTCGTGAACTGGCGCTTGAAGGCGTTGATGGATGTCGTGAGCGTGGTGATCGTGTCATCGGACAGATCAGAGGTCTGCCGGATCGTCTCGAGGATGCCCGGCTGCTCGCGCTGGATGTAATCGAGGAACTCGGCGTCGAAACGGCGGATGTCTTCGACCGGGACGTCATCGAGCTGTCCGGAGGTGCCCGACCACACCGACACGACCTCGCGCTCCATGGCCTGCGGCTGGTACTGCGGCTGCTTGAGCAGCTCGACCAGGCGCGTGCCACGGGCCAGCTGGGCCTTGGAGGCGGAGTCGAGATCCGAACCGAAGGCAGCGAAGGCCTCGAGCTCGCGGAACTGCGCGAGGTTGAGTCGCAGGCTGCCCGCCACCTTCTTCATGGCCTTGGGCTGGGCTGAGCCACCGACGCGCGACACCGAGATGCCGACGTTGATGGCGGGGCGCACGCCCGAGTTGAAGAGATCGGACTCGAGGAAGCACTGACCGTCGGTGATCGAGATGACGTTGGTCGGGATGTAGGCCGACACGTCGTTGGCCTTCGTCTCGATGATGGGCAGGCCCGTCATCGAACCGCCACCCATCTCGTTGCTGAGCTTGGCGCAGCGCTCGAGCAAGCGGGAGTGCAGGTAGAAGACGTCGCCGGGGTACGCCTCGCGGCCCGGCGGGCGGCGCAGCAGGAGCGACACGGCGCGGTAGGCCTCGGCCTGCTTCGA
>CAZLZC010000003.1:30471-39932 GCA_964563825.1 uncultured Actinomyces sp. | reverse complement strand
GTCGATCCTGCCGTCCTCGACGAGGCCGTGCAGACTCTGCGGAGCTCCGCGCCGGACTCCTTCGCGAGCCTCCTCGCCAGCCAAATACAGACGGCATCGACGGCGTCCAGCTCGACCGTGTCGTGGAGCCTGGTCCTCTCGCTCATCACGGTGCTCTGGGCAGTCTCCTCGGGCATCTACGCCTTCCTTCGCGCCGTGCGCGTGGCCTACGGCATGGATCCGCAGCACTACATCAACGCCCGCGCCATCGCCTTCCTCGGAGCACTCCTCACCGTCGTGGTCCTGGGGATCCTTCTTCTGGCAAGCGCGGCCGGGGCCGCCTGGGCCAGTTCTCTCGATGAACCTTGGCGGGCAGCGGCGTTCACCGTGGGGATCGTCGTAGGGCTACTCATCGGCACGGCCCTGCTCGTGCTTACTTTCCGCACCGCCGGCGGCAAACAGGGTCCCTCGGTGCACTGGCCGGGCGCAGCCTTCGGCACCGTGGGCAGCCTCGCCGTCTTCATTGGCTTCGGCGTCTACCTGCGGTTCGCCACGTCCTACCAGGCGATGTACGGCGCCCTCGCCAGCAGCGTCATCCTCAGTCTGGTGCTCTACGTCGCCGCCTACGTCATTCTCATCGGGGCCGTCGCCAATGCGCAGCTCGCCGGGATCGGCAGCGATCAGGCGGAGCCCTCGCGGCCGAGCAACTCCCCGGCGTAGTCGGGCACGTAGCGATTGAGATCCCTGGGCGGTCGCTCGTATCCGTGCCCATCCGGTCGCTCCGGCAGGACGAGCGGTGGCCGGGTAACCGGTTCGTAGGGGATGGTCGAGAGCAGGTGATGGATCATGTTGATGCGCGCCTTGCGCTTGTCATCGGCCTCGACGTCGAACCACGGGGACTCCGATGAGTCCGTGTGCACCATCATCTCGTCCTTTGCCCTGGAGTAGTCCTCCCAGCGGGTGATGGACTCCAGGTCCATGGGCGAGAGTTTCCATTGCCGCATCGGGTCGTTCAACCGGGAGGCGAAGCGTCGCTCCTGCTCGTGATTGCTCACGCTGAACCAGTACTTGCGCAGGAGTATGCCGTCCTCGATGAGCATGCGCTCGAAGATGGGCGCCTGGTGCAGGAACCTCCGGTATTCCTCCGCGGTGCAAAAGCCCATGACGCGCTCGACGCCGGCGCGGTTGTACCAGGATCTGTCAAAGAGCGCGATCTCCCCGGCTGCGGGCAGTTGCTCCACGTAGCGCTGGAAGTACCACTGTGTGCGCTGGCGTTCCGTGGGTGTCGGCAGTGCCACGATGCGAGCCATGCGCGGGTTGAGGTATTCCGTCACTCGCTTGATGGTCGAACCCTTGCCCGCTGCGTCTCGACCCTCGAAGACCACGACGATGCGCGCCCCGGTCGACTTCACCCACTCCTGCATGGTGACGAGTTCGCCCTGGAGTTGGTAGAGCGTCTTCTCGTAGAACTCCCGCGGCAGTTTCTTGGGCTTTGCGTCCTGTGACTTCGCCATGTGCCCATCCAAGCACCGCGGAGAGGGACCTTAGGGCGACTGGGGCGAATCAGACCGCTGGGAGCGCAAGGCAGCGTCGAAGACCCGATGGGCCATCAGCGCCTCATGGGGCGTGGCCGTGCCGAATCGATCGCCGAGTGCCCCGGCGCGCTCCGCGAAGTAGGCGGCCCACATCTGGAGCAGGGCGTCCCCGAAGCCGAACTCGAAGATGGCGCCGGAGACCACAGGCCAGGCCGAGACGTTGCCCGGCTGCACTTCCTCCCACACCTGCTCTCCGTCGCGCACGCTGAAGCGTCGCAGGGTGGCCGGCTCCCGCGTGGAGAACCGCACGCCGCCATCCATGCCCACCGCTTCGAAGTACCACGTGTTGGCATGGCCGGGTGCGATGCGACGCGGCTCCCAGAGCATCGTGAAGTCGCGTCCCCGCTCCGGATGAGCAGTGCAGGTGAGCAGGGCGTTATCCCAGGTGTCGCAGACCACGGGTGTGCCATCCGGGCCTGGACGCTCGGTCACGACGTCGTCGAGCCGGGCGTAGACACTCCGCGGGACCCAGCCGAGTCGAAGCGGGACGTGCGCCACGTGCAGGCCGAGATCGCCCATCACCCCGAGCTCCCCGCACGTCTCGGCACGCCGCTTCCAATTGATCGGTTTCGTGCGATTGATGTCAGAGGAGTGCCAGAAGCCCGAGCGCACATCGAGCACATCACCGAGGGCGCCGGACGCGGCATAGGCCCAGGCGCGCTGTGCCCCGGGATAGAAGGGGAACTCGCTGGACACACGCACGAAGGCGTCCGAGGCATCGATGGCGCCCACGATGCGCTCCGCCGCGCCCAGGTCGATCCCGAAGGGCTTCTCGCCGAGGAAGTCGCGGCCCGCCGCGGCGGCGGCGACGTAGATCTCCTCGTGCAACTGATGGGGAACGGCGATGTAGAGGACATCGATGTCGTCATTCTCGACGAGGTGCCGCCAGTCGTCCGTCGCCAACGTGACGGTGTCTACGCGGCCAAACCACTCCCGTGCCGCTGGGGAGGGGTCCGCCACGGCAACGACCCTGGGCCGTGCCGGGTGGTCGACGAGGAGGTCCCAGCGGCCGCACACGGCTGCGAGCTCGCGGCCCATGAGTCCGCCACCGATGATGCCGATCCGCACGTCGCCTGCCGTGGTCATGATGCGTGCAGGATCTCCAGGGCACGCTGAGCTCCGGCGCCTTCGTGCAGCATGGCCATCAGCGCACGCGTCATCCCAGTAGGATTGCCGTGCTGGATGATGTTGCGTCCATAGACGAGCCCCGCGGCGCCCTGAGCCAGCAGTGCCTCCGTGCGCGCGAAGATCTCCTCGTCCGACACCCGGCCGCCACCACGGATGAGCACGGGGATGCCGGACGCCGTGCGGACGACCTCGTGGTAGTCGGACGGATCATCGGTGGGGTCGGCCTTGATCACGTCAGCCCCGAGCTCCACGGCCTGGCGCACGATGGGGATGATGAGGTCGAGTTCGCCGTTGACGGTGTAGGGGCCCGCAGCGGTCTCCTTCATGACGAGTGGCTCGACCATGAGCGGCATGCCGTAGAGATCGCACTGCTGGCGCAGATCCATGACGTTGCGGATGCACGCCTCGCGCATCTCGGGCCGCCCGGGGAGGTCGAGGAGGTTGACGACCACGCACGCCGCATCGAGGCGCACCGCAGTCAGCACGGCGTCCGGGGCGATGGAGCTGAACATGTGGTCGGGCAGGACGTTGCCGTAGACATTGGCGACGTCGGTGCGCATCACTAGCGCGGGCCGGCTGCGCCCACCCTGGGACTGCAGGAGGCGCGCCTGGCCGGGGGTGAGCTGGATCGCATCGGGATCGGCCTTCACCAGGGTCGTCACGGCCGCTGGCAGGTCCTCGATTCCGGCGAGAAACCCCCCTTGCCCGAAGAACCCGTGGTCCACGGCAATATCGAGGCAGCGCCCCGACTGGGGGTTGAAGAGCCTTCGCAAGCGGTACGCCGTATCCGACACCGCATCTCCCTTCCATCGGTCAGACCCAAGTGACCGGTGCACTCTATCCCCCGCCGGATGCCACTATGGGGCCGTGACGACGACAGCCTCCCCCGTGCTCCTGCCCGTCAATCAGTTCGACCACTTCTACCGCGGTGGCGACCGAATCGGCTCCCTGCGCAGCGGTCCTGGCGGACCCCAGCGGCCGGAGGAGTGGATCGGATCGACCACGACACGGTTCGGTCAGGCGTCCCAGGGACTCAGCCTGCTCCCCGACGGGACCTACCTGCGCGATGCCGTGATCGCCGACCCCGCTGCCTGGCTGGGGCCCGCCCACGTGGCCCGCTATGGCACCGACGTCGAGGTGCTCGTGAAGTTCCTCGACCTTGGCCAGCGCCTGCCCGTGCATCTGCATCCCAATCGCGAGTTCGCTCGCCGTCATCTCGGCCTGGCTCATGGCAAGACCGAGGCGTGGTACGTCGTCGATGCGCCTCCGGGTGCGCGCGTCGGCGTGGGCTTCGCCGAGGCCATGCCACTGGCTGAGGTGGCCGCCATGGTCGCCGCCCACGACAGCGCCGGCCTCCTCGCCTCGCTGCGCACCAGAGAGGTCCGCCCCGGCGATGCCATGCTCGTGCCGGCGGGACTGCCCCACACGGTCCAGGAGGGGGTCTTCGTGCTCGAGCTGCAGGAGCCGACCGACCTGTCGATCCTGCTGGAGTGGCAGGACTTCGCCGTCGACGGTGACCGAGATGGTCACCTGGGCCTCGGGTTCGACGTCGCACTGCAGGCCGTCGACACCTCCGCCATCACCGACGCTGACCTCGATCGCCTCGTCGTCAGGCGCGAGGAGATCGATCGGGCCGGGCTGACGTCGGCTCTGCCGCCCGAGGCCGATTCCTACTTCCGCGCTCAGCACATCGACACGAGCGACCGGCCCGTCGCTGTGGATGCGGGCTTCTCCGTGATCGTCGTCCTGGATGGCGCCGGCACGATCACCTCGGGCCACGGCACGCATCCCGTCGCCAAGGGGGATGTCCTGCTCATGCCCTACGCCTCCGGGGACTGGACTGCTGACGGCGCACTCGTCGCCGTCGCATGCCGCCCGCCCGCGCCCGATGCGGCAGAGGCCGCGCGCTGACCATGGCGGAGTTGCTCGTCGGCATCGACGTGGGCACCACGCGCGTCAAGGCGCGCGCCGTGGGGCTCGACGGCACGGTGCTGGGAGAGGCGGAAGCCCCCACGCCCTGGCGCCACGACGGACCCTGTGCTGACGTCGATGCCGACGTCCTCGCCGGGGTCGCCATGTCGGTAGCCGACGCCACCCTCGACGATCCCCGAGTGCCAGCCGGCTCCATCGTGCGCGGCGTCGGGGTCACCGGCATTGCGGAGGCGGGTGCTCTCCTCGACGCTGCGGGACGCCCCTGCGCCCCCACACTCGCCTGGTACGACCCTCGTGGGCTCGCGGAGCCCATCCGCGAGCGCGTCACCCGGCAGGAGTTCCGCCGCGCATGCGGCATCAGGCTCAACTCCAAGCCGTCGCTCGCCAAGGTCCTCTACCTCTACGACACCTTCCCGGGGACAAGAGAGCGCGCCGCACGTCACCTCGGCGTGGCCGACTGGGTCGTCCACGCGATGGGCGGCGAGCAGGTCGCTGAGAGGTCCCTGGTGTCCCGCTCCGGGCTGTACGACGTACTCGCGGATGAGCCGTGGGAGCCCGCCTCGGAGCTCGTCGGGGCCCTCATGCCGTCTCGCATCATCTGGGCGGGTGAGCCGGCGGGCGTCGTCGGAGAGTCGGCACCACCACGACTGCGCGGTGCGGTCCTCACCGTCGCCGGACTCGATCACGAGGCTGCCGCGTTCGCGATGGGTGCGATGCGCGTCGGCGTGCTGACCGACTCACTCGGCACAGCAGAGGCACTGCTCAGAGTCTTCCCCCCGATGGATCGCGACACGGTCGAGCGGCTCGGCGAGCGCGATGTCGGTGTCGGCTGGGGCGTTGTCCCGGGCTACCTGTGCATCGTGGGCGGACTGCTCACGGGACTGTCCCTAGAGCGGATGGCTGCGCTCCTGGGCATCGGCGAGCGCGCAGCACGCCGGAGCGTCTCCGAGGCAGCACTCGGCGTCGATCGGTCGAGCGTGCCCTTCCGCATCGCCGAGGTCAGCCACGAGGGGCTCACTCTGGACGGCGTCACGGAGGGCCTGTCCCCCGCACTCGCCTGGCGTGCTGCGGTGGAGGACCTCACGGCGATGTCCGCGGAGTTCATCGACTTCATCGAGGCGATCATGGGTCCGCGCACGGAGGCGATGGTCACGGGCGGGTGGGCCCACGACCCGATGGTCGCCGCCGCCAAGCGCGCCCAGCTCGGCGACTACGCCACGAGCACGCTCTCCGAGCCGGCCGCCATGGGTGCGGCGTTCTTCGGCGGCATTGCCGCCGGACTACTCGAGCGACCCGGCCCGGAGGATCGGCCCCGCTGGCGCTAGCTCTGCAGCCGCTAGTTCTGCAATCGCAGAGTGCAGTCCGAGGCGAGATCCCAGGACATGACCTGCTGCAGGCGATCCAGGCAGTTCGTGAGCACCAGCGTGCCGTCACCGCGGAGTTGGCCGCGCATGGTGCGTCCTGCGCGATCGAAGCGTCCATCCCTTGCCGTGACGACAATCTCATCGCCGACGCGTGTGACCGAGATGGGAATGCGCGCCTCGCGGCTCCCGTCCTGTCGCTGGAATCGCAACTGGCCGACGTAGCCGGTGGGTGACTCGCGCAGGGCCATGTAGTAGCCGATCCGGTTATCCCGGAGGGAATCCGAGATCCAGCGCCCGGAGAGGTCAGGTGCCGCAGAGGCGACCGGGGCCGAGCCAGCGAACGCAGCGGCTGCGACGACCATGGCGGTGAGGGCGGAGGGGATAAGACGCACCTGCTCAGTCTGAGGGTGCGAGTCCCGTGGGGCCACTCGAGGGCAGGTCGCCGAACTGCGCCTCCGGCACGCCGCTGATACCCTCGCAAACAACCTCGGAGGTGCTCTATGTCCAGTGATCGAGAAGGCTCAGCCGACGCCCTGCGGGCCGTGTGGCAGGGCACCCCGGGGGCCATGGAGGAACTCGACGCCGAATGCAGCCCCACTCGGGCCTGCCGCAACATGAAGGACGTCACCTTCGATGCTTTCGCCGAGGAAGGTGGCGATCTCGCCACTGCCTGGCGCAACACCCTGGCCAAGGAAGGCAAGCTCGGCAGCGGTTCGGTCGCCGACCTCGTCTTCGGCGAGTCGGGCTGAGCCGCACGTGACTAGCGCGTTCGAGTCCCTCACCGTCCCCCAGCTCACCGAGGATCTCCTCGCACAGGGGTACATCGCGGATCGTGGCCTGGCAACCTCCGTCCTGCTCTCCCTCAAGCTCGGCAAGCCACTCCTCCTCGAAGGCGAGGTCGGCGTCGGCAAGACCGAGCTGGCCAAGACCCTCGCGACCATGCTGGGCCGCGACCTCATCCGCCTGCAGTGCTACGAGGGCATCGACATCCACCACGCGCTCTATGAGTGGGACTACGCCCGCCAGATGCTCCACATCCGCTCCCTCAGCCAGGCAGGAGCGGTGGACGCGGAGGCGGATCTCTTCGGCGACCGCTTCCTGCTGGAGCGCCCCCTGCTCCAGGCCGTGCGGGCCGGAGACCGCAGCGTGCTCCTCATCGACGAGGTCGACCGCGCGGACGACGAGTTCGAGGCCTTCCTCCTCGAGCTCCTCGGCGACTTCCAGGTGACGATCCCCGAGATGGGCACGATCCGAGCCGAGTCACGGCCGATCGTCATCCTCACTTCCAATCGCACCCGCGAGCTGCACGACGCCCTCAAGCGCCGGTGCCTCTACACGTGGATCGGCTTCCCACCCGCGGAGCGCGAGGTCGCCATCGTGCGCACGCGCCTCCCCGAAGTCGGCCCTGCCCTCGCAGGCCAGGTCGTGACCGCGGTGAATCGGCTTCGCGAGATGGATCTCGAGAAGCCACCCGGTGTCGCCGAGACCATCGACTGGGCCGAGAGCCTGGATGCCCTGGGAGTCGAGTCCCTCACCGACGAGGCCGCCCTCGACACCCTGGGCTCCGTCGTCAAGGACCGCGACGACCTGGAGTACGCCTCGAAGAGCATCCAGGATGTCGTCGCCTGATATCGCCACCGACTTCGACGCCCTCCTCGTCGACTTCGGGCATGCACTCAGGTCAGCGGGCCTGCCGGTAGGGACCGACGACATCCTCACGTTCTGCGAGGGCACATCGCTGCTCGACGTCACCGATCTCATGGACGTCTACTGGTCGGGGCGCACCACCCTCGTCAGGCGGCGCGAGCACGTGCCGATCTACAACCTCGTCTTCCGGATGTTCTTCCTCGATGTGGATGTGACGCGCCCCGACGAGCGCAAGCGCATGATGCGCGCCTCCGCCAATGCGGGCGCCACCCTGGAGATCCCAAACACTGAGGAGGGAATGCCCGGCGACGTCAGCCCCGATGAGGCAAAGCTGGGCTACGTCGCGAGCACATCCGAGGTGTATCGGCACAAGGCTTTTGCCGACTGCTCCGATGATGAATTGCGCCAACTGCGACGGCTCATGTCGCGTATGCGCGTCACTCCCCCGCGGCGACGTACCCACCGGACGACACGAGCGCGGCGTAGCGCCACCCTGGACATGCGACGCATGGCACGCGACACGATGCGCAGCATGGGCGAGCCCCGCGAGCTTGCCTTCAAGAAGCGCAAGGAGAAGCTGCGACCCCTGGTCCTCATCCTCGACGTCTCGGGGTCGATGGCCGACTACTCCCGCAACCTCCTGCAGTTCGCCTACTCCGCGAAGCGGGCCAACGCCAAGGTGGAGGTCTTCTGCTTCGGGACCCGGCTCTCGCGCATCACGCGAGCCCTGGATCGACGTGATCCGGATGCCGCCATGCGCCAGGCGGGCGAGGCTGTCCTCGACTGGGACGGCGGGACCCGCATTGGCGACTCCCTCAAGGAGTTCACCCGGGGCGCCCGCCGGTCGCGACTCGGCCGCGGAGCCATCGTGGTCATCTGCTCGGACGGGCTGGACCGGGGCGATCCGCAGCAGCTGGAGGAGGCCATGGAGAGCCTCAGTCGCATCGCCCACCGGGTCATCTGGGTCAACCCCCACAAGGGAGATGCCCCCGTCTACGTGCCCGCCTCGCTGGGCATGATCGTCGCCAACCCCTACATCGACGAGGTGCACTCAGGCCATAACCTCGCTAGCCTCGAGCGTCTGGCGGAGCGACTTCCTAAGGTGGGATAGCCATGAGATTCAGTGTTTCCCTGGAGGCCGAGGGAGATCGCGAGATCACCCTCGAAGAGGTTGTCGAGCTCGCCGACGCCGTAGCAGGCCTTGGCGGCATCGCGTCCGGCTTCGGCACCATGAGCTACGGCGCCCAGATCATCGTCGAGGCTGACAACTCCGACGCTGCCGTCGACATCGCGCTCGAGAGATTCACCGAGGCGGTCGCCACGACCTCGCTTCCCCCCTGGCCTGTCGCACGCGCCGAGACAATCGGGGAAGACGAGGACTACGCCGACCTCGACGACCCCAAGAGCAACTGGTGATCCGGCTCGGGAGTTTGGCCGGCTATTCCTTTGAGGGGCCGCGCTCGCTCTCCGGCTGGACCCCGCCCGCCGTACCAGCCGTCTACGCGATCCTGGCCAAGTCCAATCCGGCCAAGCCGCAGGAGTTCTCCGTGATCTACGTCGGCCACGCCGATGACCTATCCCTGGAGGGCTTCCCCCTACGTCACCCTCGCGCTCAGGCGTGGGTGAAGCGTGCCGACGGCAAGTTCAACCTCCACGCGTGCTGGCTGGAGGTGCCGGGGGGCACTCGCGCCCACCGCGAGCAGATCGCCCGCGAACTCATCGCCATCTACGACCCAAGCTGCAACGTCGAGAAGTTCGATCAGGCTTGGAAAGACGAGTGGATCGGCGAATACGAGACACCCGTCACCGAGCCGCT
>CAZLZC010000003.1:23998-30371 GCA_964563825.1 uncultured Actinomyces sp. | reverse complement strand
AGTCGATGCGGACGCCCACACCTTCCATGAGGCGCGAGCGACGCGTGCCCATGGCGGGACGCGCCACACCCTCGGCCTCGTGCTCCTCATGCTTGAAGGTCGCCCCGGCGACAATGCCCTCGCCCATCCCATAGAGCAGCGGCAGCGCTCCGGCTACGACGCGACCCGTGGTGTTGATAGAGCGAAGACCAGGCTCGATCGCCTCGGCATTTTTCTTGATCTCCCAGACCAGGTCAGCGGACTCCTGCAGGTCCGCAGCGATCGCCTTCAGCTGCGAGCCGACGATGTAGAGGTAGATCGCCAGGCCCGCGATGAGCGCGACGATGTCGATGACCGACCACCACGCGAGGGCGCTCATGAGCGGACCTTGTCGAGGACGCGACCGAGGAAGAGGTGATGCTCGAGGCCCTCAGCGAGAACGAGTTCGACACCACCCGCGGTCGTCGTGATGAGGGCCGTGTCATCGGTGTTGGCCTTCGCCGCAAGCAGCGTCGCCTTGATGGCAGCGACCCGCTTGCGGATCCTGGCGACCAGGATCACCAGGATGGTGAGCAGGGCCGCCACGGCCACCACGACGACGATGCCGAGGATGTTGGCCATAGTCCAGAGTTGTTCGACCTGGGGATCCACGTCAGCCTCCCAGCCGTGTCCGGCCGCGCTTGAGGCCATCGATGATGGCCAGCGCGGATGCGATGGTCTCGTTTAGGCCAGCGAGGCCGGCCGTGTTGCGCTCCGCCTGCTGCAGTCCGCCGAGGATGGTCCCCGCCTGGTTGCCGATTCGGTAGGCCAGGATGAGGATCGGCACCACGAGGGCGACCACGACGAGTACGACGACCAGGCCGATCACGTAGCCGATCAGCCAGCCTTCATGTCCGGTGAAGTCCACTGTGCCCTCCCTAGATGGATTCCGCGAAGGCCCTGACGGGCGCGAGGCTGGCATTGACCGATCCGACGACCGGGGCCACGGTGGCTGTCTGATTGACGATCACCTGGACTCCGCCGTCGAGCGCGCCAAGGGTCTTGGACACCGCGCGCAGGTGGAAGATCACGCGCAGCAGGCCGATCGCGGCAGCGGCGATGATGAGTGTGGCCAGCACGAGGGTGACGATTGCTTCGATGGGCATCTGGCTCTCCTAACCCAGCAGCTTCGAGACGGGACCGGCGTAGCGCACCGCGCCGTTGGCAACTTCCTCGATGACCACATCGGTCTCGGCGAGGAGCTCGGGCGTGTTGTGCAGCTCGCCGATGAGGGCAACTCCGCCGGCGAGAGTGTCGTCAGCGGCCCCGCGGACCTCTTCGGTCGCGGCCAGCAGCCGGTTGAGCAAAGCCACAAGCACGGGCACGACGACGATGAGGAGCAGCAGGTTGCCGATCATCCATAGGCTCATCAGTGACCTCCCGATCTAACGGCTCGGGGCCGGGTTGTAGGGCAGGAAGAAGCGGCCGAACACGCGCTTGATCGCGCGCGTGAATGCCGTGAAGCCGATCGCGATGCCACTGGCCGCCTTGGGACCGCCCACCGCGTAGGGGTCGCGCCCCTCGGCGAGAGCCTGCATGCGCACCTTCATGGAGCCGGCCGTCTGGTCGATGAGGACACCGGTGACGTCCTGCACGAGTCCGCGGCCGTACTGTGCCGCCGCTCCGGAGATCTGCAGGTCCATGGCGATGTTGACCCGAGTGGACGCACCACCCATCGGCTGGAGCCCCACATTCAGGATGGTCGCAGCGTTGCCGCGCCCCTTCTTGTCGGCGCCCACTCCGTCGAGGACGAGGGTCTTCTTCACGTTGTCCCGATCGGTGATCTTGAGTTCGCCTGTGAACTCGAGCTTCACCGGACCGGCCGAGATGACGACATCTCCCTGGTAGTGGTCGTCACCCATCTTGTTGGTGAGGTCGGCACCGGGGACGCAGGCCGCCACGAGCGGGACGTCGTCGAAGAACTCCCATACCTTGTCGACCGGCTGGTCGACATCGAATGACTGCGTGATCTGCACGTCAGTCTCCCTTCACCGGCGGGGCGCCAGAGACATCGCTCCCGGTCTGAAGCGCCTCGTAGACGCGGTTGGGCATGAGCGGCATATCGACATTGCGCACACCGGTGTATTCGATCGCGTTCATCACGGCGTTGACGAATGCAGCCGGCCCACCCACGGTGGCGCACTCGCCGATGCCCTTGGCCCCGATGGGGTGATGGGGGCACGGCGTGACCACCTCATGGAGCTCGTAGCCCGGCGTCTCCCAGGAGGTGGGGAGCAGGTAGTCCATGAAGTTGGAGCCGATGCAGTTGCCCTCCTCGTCGAAGGTGATGTACTGCATGCTCGCCATGGCGTAGGCCTCGGTGAGGCCGCCCATGATCTGACCCTCAACGATCATCGGGTTGATGCGCACCCCGCAGTCGTCGACAGCCACGAACTTCAAGACATCCCACACGCCGGTCTCGGGATCGACCTCGACCTTGCACACGTAGGCGGCGAAGGGCCACGTGAGGTTGGGCGGGTCGTAGTAGGCGTTGTTCTCGAGGCCGGGCTCCAGGCCGTCAGGCACGTTGCTGTACGCCGCGAGGGCACAGTCCTGGATGGTGACGCCACGGTCCTGGTTGCCACGGACGTAGAAGCGCCCGAGCTCCCACTCGATGTCCTCCTCGGACACCTCGAGCAGGTGAGCGGCGATCTTGCGAGCCTTGGCGCGGATCTTGCGCGACACCATCGCCACTGCGGCACCCGCGACGGGCGTCGAGCGCGAGGCGTAGGTGCCCATGCCGAACGGCGCCGTATCGGTGTCGCCCTCCTCCACGGTGATGTCCTCCGCGGGGATGCCGAGCTCGTGGGCCACGATCTGCGCCCAGGTCGTCTCGTGCCCCTGACCCTGCGTCTTGGCTCCAGTGCGCAGGATGGCCTTGCCGGTCATGTGGACCCGCAACTCGGCGGAGTCGAACATCTTGATGCCGATGATGTCGTACTCGCGGCTGTTGCCGGCGCCCAGAGGCTCGGTCATCGTCGAGATGCCGATGCCGAGGAGCTTGCCGCGCTTGCGGGCCTCCTCCTGCTCCTCCTTGAAGGTGGAGTAGCCGATCGCCTCGAGTGCGATGTCCAGGCACTTGCCGTACTGGCCGGAGTCGGTGAGGAATCCGAAGGCCGTGCGGTAGGGGAACTGATCGTCCTTGACGAGGTTGATGCGGCGGAACTCGCCCTGATCCATGCCGAGGTCATTGGCGGCGGCATGCATCATGCGTTCCTGGAAGAACATCGCCTCGGTGACCCGGAAAGAGCACCGGTACGCGACACCGCCCGGAGCCTTGTTGGTGTACCA
This sequence comes from uncultured Actinomyces sp., assembly GCA_964563825.1. Taxonomy (GTDB): domain Bacteria; phylum Actinomycetota; class Actinomycetes; order S36-B12; family S36-B12; genus Mxb001. Next base: position 27,062 of record CAZLZC010000003.1, on the reverse strand, counting down.
GCCCTCACTCGTGAGGTGCGCGGCCGGAACGTCGTAGGCAGCGAACGTCGAGTGCATCAGGCCGATCTTGAACTTCGTGGGCTGCGCATCGGCGTAGAAGGCCCCGTGATCCGAGATCGTGTGCATGCGCATGCCGAGGATCTTGCCGTCCTTGCGCAGGGCGAGCTGGCCCTGCAGGTAGACGTCGCGTCCGAAGCCCGTGGAGATGAGGTTGCTGGAGCGATCCTCGACCCACTTGACCGGGTGCTCGGTGAGGATGGACGCCAGGATCGCGATCACGTAGCCGGGGTAGACGGGCACCTTGTTGCCGAAGCCGCCGCCCAGATCGGGCGAGACGATCCGGATCATCTGCTCGGGGAGCTCGGCCACCATCGCGACCGCCGCACGGATGATGTGAGGGGCCTGCGTCGTCATGTAGACGGTGAGCTTGCCCGTGGCGCGATCGTAGTCGGCAATCGAGCCGCAGGTCTCCAGCGGAGACGGGTGCGACCTCGGGTAGTGCAGGTCGATCGTCGAGACGACGTCGGCCTCAGCGAAGGCGCGATCCGTGGCCTCCTTGTCGCCGATCTCCCAGTCGAAGATCTTGTTGGAGGTCTGGTTGACCTTGTCGTCACGGATGAGCGGCGCGTCCGAGGATGCGGCCTGCACGGGATTGACGATCGGGGGCAACTGCTCGTACTCCACCACGATGCGGCTGGCGGCGTCCTTGGCGATGTAGGGGTCGTCCGCGATCACCGCGGCGACCTCCTGGCCCTGGAAACGCACCTTGTCGGTGGCCATGACCGCCTGGGTGTCGTAGGACAGCGTCGGCATCCAGGCGAGGTTGCGAGCGGCGAGGGTCTCCCCCGTCATGACGAGGCGTACGCCGGGCACCTCCCAGGCGGCACTCGTGTCGATCGACTTGATGCGGGCGTGAGCGACAGGGCTGCGCAGGATCTCCATGTGGAGCATGCCGGGAAGCACGATGTCGTCGACGTACTTGCCCTTGCCGCGAATGAAGCGGTTGTCCTCGACGCGACGGCGACTCGCGCCCATCCCGCCGATCTTGAGCTCGTCCAGCGCCATGTCGTCTCCTACTGCTCTCGCATCTTGTCGGCAGCCCAGAGGACCGCCTTCACGATGTTCTGGTAGCCGGTGCAGCGGCAGATGTTGCCGGAAAGGGCCCAGCGCACATCATCTTCGGTGGGATTGGGGTTGCGCTCGAGCAGGGCCTTGGCCGCGAGCATCATGCCCGGAGTGCAGAATCCGCACTGCAGGCCGTGCTCCTCCTTGAAGCCCTCCTGGATGGGATCAAGCTGCTGAGCGTCGGCGAGACCTTCGACGGTCGTCACCTCACGGCCATCCGCCTGAACCGCCAAGACGGTGCAGCTCTTGGCCGGTCGGCCGTTGAGCAGGACCGTGCAGGCGCCACACCCCGTGGTGTCACAGCCCACGTGGGTGCCGGTGAGCTCAAGGCCCTGACGGATCAGGTGAGCCAGCAGCAGCCGGGGCTCGATATCGAGGGTGCGCTTCACGCCGTTGACGGTGATGGTGACCCGTCGGGTGGCCACACCTTCGGCCGGCGCATCCGGCACAACTTCGTACAGGCTCGTCATTTCAGGCCGCCTTCGGCTCGGACTGGGCGATATTGGTGAGAATTCGGGTGACGAAGGTCTTGACGACCTGTCGCTTGTACGCCGCTGAACCACGATGGTCGGTGCGCGGATCGGCCGCGCCAGCGACCGCCTCCGCAGCCGCCTCGATCGTCTCGGCGCTCAAGGTCTTGCCGACGAGTGCTCCCGAGATGTCGGCGTTGGCATCGATGGTCTTGCCACCAACTCCAGCGAGCGCGCAGCCCGCACGCGTGACGGTCCCGCCGCTCATGTCGAGCGCGATTGCCACGGATGCGGTGGCGAAGTCACCTACGCGGCGTTCGAGCTTGAGGTAGCTGCCGACGCGCGTGCCCTTCGCGGGCGGGATGACCGCCTCAACGGCGATCTCGTTGTAGGCGAGGGCGTTGGTGAAGGGGCCGAGCACGAAGTCCTTCATCGCGATCTCGCGTCGGCCGTTGGGGCCCTGGGCGACGATGCGACCGTCGAGGGCGATCATCGTGGCCGCCCAGTCACCCTGCGGATCGGCGTGGCACACGGACCCGACGAAGGTGCCGCGGGTGCGCACCAGCGGATCGGCAACCAGGGACGCCGCTGCAGCCAGGGTCGGCTGGGTCTCGGCGATGAGGTCGGAGAACTCGACGTCCTCGTGCCGCACAAGCGCGCCGATGTGCAGGGTGCCGTCGGGGTCCTGACGCAGATAGTCGAGGCCGGGGACGTTGTTGATGTCGACGATGCGCTCAGGTGACGCGAAGCGCAGCTTGAGCATCGGGATCAGGCTCTGCCCGCCGGCGAGGACCTTGGCCTCCCCGTTGCTGCGATCCAAGATGGCGACGGCCTCAGCCACCGATGCGGGGGCGTCGTACGCGAATCGTGATGGGTACATGGGGTCCTCTCGCGTGTGATCTCGGGTCTAGCCCTGCGTGTCGCGTACGGCGACAGGCAGGGAGTCGGCATCGGGGTCGGGTCGGGGCTCCTGGTGGGGCGGCCACGGGCCCTGCACCGGCTGACCCGCAACCTTGAGGAACTCCGTGAACTGCGGCCACGCCCACACGGTCGGGCTCGGGCCCTCCTTGGGGGAATTCTCGATCAGCGCGTAGAGACGCGGATTGCCTCGCTCGTGACCTGTGGATTCCACAGCCATGCCCTGCTCCTCTCCGAGCGGAGTCGATCTCGGAAAGTTACACCCCGCCGGGACACGCGCAACCGGGAACGACCAAACCGGCAGCAATCGGACCGGGGCCTGACTAGTCGGAGCGTTCGTCGAGGATCTCGGCAACGATCGAGACTGCGACCTCCGCGGGGGTGCGCCCGCCGAGCGGGAGTCCGGCCGGGCCGTGGACCCGGGAGAGGTCGGTGACGTCGCGATAGGCCAGCCAGTCCGCCCGCGCCTCCTGCATCGCCGCTGAACCGAGGGCCCCGATGTAGCCCGCGTCCCCCTCCAGCGCCGCCAGGAGGCACCTGCTGGAGGTCTC
>CAZLZC010000003.1:15552-23898 GCA_964563825.1 uncultured Actinomyces sp. | reverse complement strand
CGATGTAGCCCGCGTCCCCCTCCAGCGCCGCCAGGAGGCACCTGCTGGAGGTCTCGACGTCGTGCCCCATGACGACGATGGCGTCCAGGGGCGACAGGCTCGCGGCCAGCCCCGCCACCATCTCGGGGCGTGTCTCCGCGGCAACCTGCCACCCCAGGAGGCGTCCCTGGGCCCCCAGTGCCTCTGCAAACGGTCCCCCGCCGGCGATGACCAGCCGCGGGATCGGGGCGAAGACAGTGAGAACGGTGTTGGGCCCGAGATCGACGGCGGGGTCACCCGAGCGCAGCATCTCGGCTAGACGGCCCTCGGCCGTGTCCGGCGTGACGACCTCGAGGGCGGTGACCTCTCCGTCCGCGATCTCCGCGGCGATCCCCACCGGGCGATGCTCCAGCAGCGTCGGCCAGATATCGGACGGGAGCTGGTCGGCGGGCACGACCAGGAACTCGACCGGGGTCCCGACGGCGAGTCCGCACTGGGGGGCCTCCAGGGAGGTCACCTCATGGGTCACGCGCCGCCCCCGGCTCAGGCGACGTGAGGCTACATCGGCAAGGAGGCCGTCGAAGGCGCCGTGGGCAAGATGCCCGACCCGGCCCCCGCCGGGAGTGAAGGCCACTGCCTCATTGGAGGCCGTCGGCGAGATCATCCACGCGACATCGGCGCGCGTGCCCGACCTCGCGCAGGCGGCCACACTCAGGGCAACGTCGTACACGTCGGTGAGTGTACGTCGGCTTACCCACCCTCACCACATGCGTGCGGCCAGCCTCGATCCCAGTGCGTGCATGCGCTCGAAGGGGACGTCACCCACGTCGTCGCCAGGCTTCCACGTGGCGATCGCGGCGTAGGAGATCGCTTCAGTGGTGTTCCATGCCACGCCCATGTCCGCCCGAATGCCCGTGTCGGTCCCTGTCTTGCTCCATAGCCGCAGATTGCCGCCACCGTGCGCGAGCGGGTCGAGGCGGAAGGGTGCTGGGACCATGCTCAGGTCGACGCCGGTGAGCAGCCATCGCTCGACGCGTGCGGCCGCATCCACCGAGATACCCGGTTGAGCTTCGCCACGCGCGGCCAGATAGATGCGGCGAGCCACGTCGGCCAGTTCGCGCGCCGTGCCGGTCGACAGTGTCGTCGGGTCGTGGGGCGTGCGCACGTCGCGCACGCGATCGTGTAGGCCGCTGTCGATGCAGCCCAGGGCGCGGGCGCGCTCCTCCACGGCGGTGAGCCCCACCAGATCGAGCACGACGTTCGTGGCCCAGTTATCGCTGACGGCGGCGATGAGGACACAGGCATCCGCTAAGGGCAGTGCGTCCTGCGCGAGGTGCTGCCACAGCCCTGAGTCAGCAACCGCAAGGCGGGGATCCCGGCGGACCACCTGGGCGGCATCGAGTCGATCATCGGCGATCCGCTCCGCGACCTCGCACAGCAGGAAGACCTTGCCGATGCTCGCCGTCGATTGCACCACGTCCGCGGACTCCTCGTCGACCACGGTGCCAGCGGAGTCCATGAGGCAGAAGGACCAGGCCAGGGGCACGTCCGCAGTCTAGGAACATCCGATGACCGGTCAGGGACCGCTCGGGCACTTCCCTCGGCCCTGCACCAGCACGCAAGGTGCGGTCGACACCCGCTTTCCGGGTGCCCCTCCGCATGCGTCGGAGGTCGACGAGCACAGGAGTCCTCGTGAACATTCTCGGATCGGTCGCGGCAGCCTCCGCCGCATGCGCCCTCATCGTTGCAGCACCAGGGGCAGCTTCGGCTGCCGTGGGCGTCGATAACGCGGCGTCCTTCACGTCCAATGGCACGGCGTCGGGTGGATGGACATGGGTGCAGCAGGACAGCGACACCGCATCGTGGACCTTCAACGTAGGTGCGCTTGAGTCCGCCAGGGGGGCACGGTCTACCTCAACGTCGTGGCCCTGGTCTCCAATCGCGTGGAGGGCGGGTCGGGATACTCAGTCAACAGCGTGCGCTTCGCGGCGACCTGCGGCAACGTGCGGCAGTACCTCAAGGTGAAATTGGTGAACCATTTTCGCCCGGTCTTCTCCGGAAACTCCCTGGGCCTGGGTTGGACTGCAACGGGGCACAGTGCATCGCCCCTGCGACTATCCAAGTTCGACGGGTGCTCGCAGATCACCGTGACGACTGGCGGTCCGTACGCACAGCAGCGGGCCATCGGATTCCAGCAGTCTTCGCTGTCACTCGGCTACAGCTGATGAACGCGCCCTCCGGGCGTGGGAGCCATGAGGGGGAAGGGGCGGGGCTATTCGTCGGAGACGAGGATTCGGCGGTACTGGGCACCCTCATTGAGCGTGACAACGGTTCCTGGCCCGTGGCCCTTGACCGCACAGAAGTCCGTGCCCTCGGCCGATTCGAAGGTCCCCAGCTTCGTCTCCGGGAGACTCTCGCCCACGACCTTGTGACCGGTGACCTCGCTGAGGAGGTCGTCAACATGGTCGATGCTCGCCACATCGCTGCGCGGCACCGTGAAGGTCTTGTGCATCGTCAGCAGGTGCTCCTTGGTGGTGAGCTCGACGGACACGTCATCGTCGTTCACGACAAGTTTCGCCATGGAGGAGACGCTACAGCCCGGCCGAGACCGTCCCGTCACTCGGCTCGGGATGGAGTCTTCCGGACACGGTGAGCTCACGTGGGGGACCTGGTCCTACGCGGGCCTGTCCCTGTCGGGCTGACCGACGAGCTTCACGTCGGTCAGCCCGTGCTCCTACTGGGAATCGGCACGCGCCATGGGTAGTTCTACCGGCTCAGGGGTCGTAGCGTCACCGCTTGAAGTCGGAAGGGTCCGCCGACGTCAATGCCAGAGAACGCGACATCGACGCGGTTGACCGACGATCCAGGAGGACGGGTCACGGGAATACTCGCCTCTCCCATGAAGTTGAAGCGGGCCACGTAGTCCTTGCCGGCCAGGCTGACACGCGCGGTGACCCCCTGGCACGTGCGGAAGCCGTTGCGCAGCGGGCAGGCATCGGTCGCCTTGTCATTCAACTGGACAAGTAAGTTGCCTGTGGTACGCCCCGTTGACGCGAGGCCGACGGCCAAGGGAAGTGACGGCGGGACGTCAGCCGTGGTGCACTCCATGAGAGTCGTGCATGCCTCAAGGAACGCTGGGCTCGCCGCAGCGAACTGGCGAAGGCCTGTACGCACCTGGGCGCTCTGGCCGCGCTCCGCGATGTCGACTGTGCGGACCCCGGAGGTGCGTCCTTGGGGATCAATGATCATCACTCGAGTTGCGTCGTAGCCCATGGGAGCTCTCCCACCGACGTAGATGTAGATATTCTCACCATTGGCCAGCGGCTCAGCCAATGTCCACGTGATGCGCAGCCTGTTGCCCTCAGTCCAGCTGGCACCCAGATCGGAGAACGCCGGCTCCAGGTCGTCACGGCCCTCGCCAAGACCCAGAGGGGAATACGGCGTCGAGAAACTGCCCTCGGAGGTATGCACCGTGAGCGAGATCCATCCCCTCGTCAAGGCGGTCAACCTCAGGTCACGCACCTCGCGGGCCTGCACCGTCCAGGAGTCGTCGGCGCCATACCCAAGGATCGAAAGGGTGTAGCCCTCGATCTCTCCACCCGCACCGGGAGGTGACCAACGCGTCAAGATGGCGGGCTCCTGTGACCAATCGTCGACGTCGAAGTTGACGCTCGACGGGAAGGCAGTGGGCTGTGGCGCGGGGAGAGCACTCAAGCCGAGGGCTCCGGCGGGGTTGACCGCCCCATAGCCGAAGTCGGGGTCGAAGCCGCGGGGACCGAGGTCCTTGGCCGTGTCCGTGAGTCGCTGGCGCACCTGGGCCGGCGCGAGATCAGGGAACTCCTCGACGACGAGCGCGGCAACGCCCGCGACGAAGGGCGCGGCCATCGATGTGCCACTGATGGCGTAGAGAGGGTTCGGCTCCACCGCATAGGGGGTCCCCCGGACAGCTGCACGCGCCAGCGGGCCCAGGATCTCCCTGCCGGGCGCGGCCAGCGACACGTAGCTGTCGAAGGACGAGAAGTTGGCGAGGCTGAGGTCGGGGTCCAGCGCCGTGACAGTGAGCGCCGTCTCGCAGCCGGCCGGGAGCGTCGGCGGATTGCCACCGAGTCCATAGTTGCCCGCAGAGATCACGACGACGCTACCTGCTGCGGTCGCGCGACCAACCGCGGCACATAGTTCCTTGCCGAGTTCCTCGCGAATGATTTCCTTGGGCATGCCGAGGGAGATATTGATGACATCGGCGCGTCCGGCCACGTGGTCTAGCCCAGCGATGACAGAAGGCCAAATCTCCATACTCATCCTGGGTCCGACGACCTCGCCAAGGATAAGAGATGCTTCGGGGGCGACTCCCGTCATGCCCTTGCCGTCGGCAACGCCCGCGGCGATTCCCGCGACGTGAGTGCCGTGCGTCGCATTGGAGTTCATGTTGGCGGGGTCCATCTCCTCCACCGTCTCATCGACGACTCGGAACGCCTCCACGACGTTGGGGGCAATCTCGGGGTGCGTGCCGTCGTAAGCGGTGTCGAGGATCGCGATGGTCACACCCTTGCCGGTGTGCCCCGCGGCATGCACAGCCTCCAGAGAGGTCGACAAGAGATTCCATTGCCTGTCGGTGTAGTCACCGGTCAGCACGGGATTTGCGCCCGCAGGCCGGGCGCTGGCCACGGGGCCGGGTGCCACAAGGACCCCCGCGCTTAGGAGGAGGGTCGCGCCGGCGACCAGGGAGGTGCGCAGTGCAAGCGTGGTCATGGGGTCGTCTCCTGCCTGTGGGCCTTGCCGGAAAGTCGCGCGTCCGCGGAACCTACACCCCTCACGGGTACGACGTAAAGAGCGCAGCGGCCGCTCTACTGTCTGCCGGCGACCCTCTTCCCACATCCTGACGCCACGAGCCACGACACGTGAAGGGACCCAGGGGATCAACCCTGGGTCCCTTCACGTGTCGGGCTGACAGGATTTGAACCTGCGACCCCTTGACCCCCAGTCAAGTGCGCTACCAAGCTGCGCTACAGCCCGCCGCCCCGCAGTCCCAGTCGAAACCGGCTTGCGGGAACCGAAGAATCCTATCTGAGCGGCCCGGCTGACTCCTATGCAGGTCAACGGCGACACTTCTCGCGGATGCGCAGATTGATGCACGGGTCCGCTATCGAGAGCGCACGACCTGCGGGGGCGAGACTCAGGGGACTGCGATTTCCACTTTCCTCCGGTAGGTAGCAGCCTCCATTTCCATGAAACCAGTGAAGGAGACCCCGTCCGCGAAGGGCAGGATCTGCGTGGCCCAGTATCCGCCAAAGCCGTTGGCCCGATCGATCCAGTAGTAGAGGTTCGCGAGACCCGCCCAGCCGATAGCGCCGGCAGGTCGTCCGGTCGGCGCTTCCACGTCGTTGATCATGAAGGTGAAGGACCACGACTTCGGCAGGCCAGGGAAGAATTCGGCATCGTTCGAAAGCCAGGGGATGACGCCGGGCAGCATGACGACTTTCTGGTGATCCTCGAGCCCGTTGCGCACAGCAGCGTCGACGGTCTCCTTCTTCAGCACGCGCCCGTTCGGACCGGCGCCGTCGTTGAGCCACATCCGAATGAACTTCATGTACTCGCCCACCGTCGAGTACAGCCCATGGCCCCCCATGTGGACCTCCGGCTCCTGCGTCAGGACGAGGTCCGGCTGCGGCGTCAGGGAGCCATCCGCATTGCGCAGGTGGATGGTCGCCCGCCTCTCCGCCATCGACGGTGACATGACGAAGCCGATGTCAACCATCCCTAGGGGTTCAAAGACCCGCTCGCGCATGACCTCTCCGAGGCGCTTTCCCCGTACCCCCTCTACGACTTCGCCCGCCCAGTCGATATTCGTTCCGTACTCCCACATGTCACCCGGATCAAAAAGCAGAGGCGTCTCGATGGAGGCACGAGAGGCGGTGATGACGCTGGGCTGCCCATGATTTTCGGCGAGCCGGTTGTACTTCTCGTTGAAGAAGTCGTAGCCGAAGCCAGCTGTGTGCAGCATGAGCATGCGGGTAGTGATGTCACGCTTGGGCGGTCGCAGGACGGGATTCCCGTCACCATCGAAGCCATCGAGGACCTGCAGTCGGCCGATCTCTGGCGCGAAATTCTTTGCCGGGGCATCGAGGTCGAGGAGGCCTTCCTCCACGCACTGCATGACGCAAGTTCCCGTAATCGCCTTGGTCGTCGAGAAGATTGCGAAAACGGAGTCGGTCGTCATCGGGATTCCGGTACCGAGGTCACGAGCCCCCCGTGCGCCTTCGTAGATGTTCTCCGATCGGTCCGTCACCATGGCGACGACTCCGGGGACACGGGGGTCGCCTTCGACTACGCCGTCGAGCACCGCGTCGAGATCTTGGGAAATGCTCATGACTACCTCCAAGAGTGGCCATCCACGTTGGGCCACGGTGGCAGGACGGTAGCCCGATACACGGGCAGACGCTTGCTTATCCGAAATTTCGTGCCTTATCGGGGATCTTGCAGGAGAGTTCGCCCAAGGACGAGGCAGATGAGGTGGAGGGAGACACAGTCGTGGCTGACATGGAGCTGATACCCGGGGGTTCGCTGAAGACACATACACCCGAGGCGGGGCGGCAACTTGCGATGAAACTGGCTCGCATGATCATCAAGGTGACGCAGCCAGACGCCGACGAGCGCGCCCGCCAGCGAGACATCTACTCAACGGATCCGAGCATGATGATCGCTCTCGGTCAGACGGTCGCCATTGAGTTCGCGACCATCGCAGCCGCTAACGATTACTGGAAGTAATGGAGAGCGCTGCTTCGGCGGCGACGTGATGCTGCCGCACGTCCCGTGACACAACGACCTAGCGGCGGCGCTTCTCGCGGATGCGCAGATTGATGCGGATCGGCGTGCCTACGAAACCGAACTCCTCGCGTAGACGCCGCTCGATGAATCGGCGATAGCCAGCCTCGAGGAAGCCGGTGGTGAAGAGGACGAAGGTGGGCGGGCGGGTGCCCCCCTGCGTGCCGAAGAGGATGCGCGGCTGCTTTCCGCCGCGAAGCGGGTGCGGATGCGCCGCGACCAACTCGGAGAGGAAGGAGTTCAGTCGCGACGTAGACACCCGTGTCTCCCAGCCCGCGAGCGCCTCGTCCAACGCGGGAACCAGCTTCTGGACGTGGCGGCCTGTCAGCGCCGAGACGTTGACCCGCGGGGCCCAGCGGACCTGGACGAGTTCGCGATCGATCTCCTTCTCGAGATAGCGCTGGCGATCCTCGTCCATGAGGTCCCACTTGTTGTAGGCGATCACGAGGGCTCGACCGGTCTCGACGACGAGGGAGAACAGGCGCAGGTCCTGCTCGCTCAAGGGCTCGGAGGCATCCACGAGGACAAGGGCGACCTCGGCCTTTTCCAGCGCCGCGCGGGTGCGCAGGCTCGCGTAGTACTCGTGACCGCTGGCCTCACGCACCCGGCGTCTAATGCCGGCCGTGTCGACGAACCACCATTCGCGATCCCCGAGGACAATGAGCTCGTCCACCGGATCCACCGTGGTCCCGGCCACGGAGTCCACGACGACGCGCGATTCCCCAGCGAGCTTGTTGAGTAGGGAGGACTTGCCCACATTGGGCTTGCCCAGCAGGGCCACGCGGCGGGGTCCGCCTCCGCGAACCCGGCCCTGGCCCTCCTCGGGGAGCAGGGCGACGACCTCGTCGAGGAGGTCACCGCTCCCCCGCCCGTGCAGGGCTGAGACGGCGTGTGGTTCGCCGAGTCCGAGTGACCACAGCGAAGCAGCGTCCGACTCGGTGCGCGCATCATCGACCTTGTTGGCGACAAGCAGTACGGGTACGCCGGCCTTGCGCAGGACCCGCACCACCGACTCGTCAGCGTCGAGTGGACCGACGGTGGCATCCACGACCAGCATGACGACATCGGCGTCGTTCATCGCGCGCTCTGCCTGTGCCGCGATCTGCCCGGCCATCCCTCGCGCGTCGCGCTGCCATCCGCCCGTGTCCATGAGGAGGAAGCGGCGTCCGTTCCAATCGGCCTCATAGGAGACGCGATCGCGAGTGACACCGGGGATGTCCTCGACGACGGCCTCGCGCCTGCCCAGGATGCGGTTGACGAGGGTCGACTTCCCGACGTTGGGCCGGCCCACCACAGCCACTACGGGCAGGAGGTCTTCATCGGACTCCGCATCCGGGTCCAGCTCATCGATCTCCCCGAACTCGGCAATCGCGGCCGCACGCGCTGCCGCCACGAGAGCATCCTGAGGGGAGCCCGCGTCATCCTCGGAGGCATCGTCGGCCCACTCATCGACCCAGGGGGCATCCTCGCCCGCGATGTCGAGGTCGGTCTCGGGGAAGTCTCCGTCTGAGGTCACAACGCACCATTGTCCGGGGCCGACCCGTG
>CAZLZC010000003.1:0-15452 GCA_964563825.1 uncultured Actinomyces sp. | reverse complement strand
GAGGTGACACTGCCCTCGCCGGATCGCTCCGACTCCTCGAGAGCTCTGCGCGCGGCGCGTGCCTCGACGTCCGCGGTGAGGTAGATCTTGAGGTCTGCATCGGGCAGCACCACGGTGCCGATGTCACGCCCCTCCATGACCACCCCGGAGCCCGCCGCCACTGCATCGTCGACCATCGACCGCTGGCTGACGACGAGACGCTCGCGCACCTGCGGCACCGCTGCCACCCGACTCACCGCATCGGCCACCGGGCCCTCGCGGATATCGAGGGAAACATCGCGACCGTCGACACTCACACCGGGGTCCGCGGGATCATCGCGCAACTCGATGACCGGCTCGCCACACCGTGCCGCAAGTGCAGCCGGGTCGTCAACGTCGATGCCGTTGGCCAGCACCCACCACGTCATGGCCCGATACATCGCGCCCGTGTCGATGTAGCGAAGCCCCAATCGTTCGGCCACGCCGCGGGATGTGCTCGACTTGCCCGACCCCGAGGGTCCGTCGATGGCGATAATGGGTCCGGCCACAGGTTTCCCTAGGCTCGGACTTCGAAGCCGAGTGAGCGCAGACCAGCGACAAGGCGTGCCGTGACCTCGGGCCGGACTGAGAGCTCGACCAAGCCCGATGGCTTGCCGAGGACGTGGTCGATGCGTACATCCTCGAGGTTGACGTCGAGGTCGCCGGCAGCGACGAAGAGCCTGCCGAGCTCGCCGGGCTCGTCACGAATGATGACGGGGACGAGGTCGTACGCCGTAGCCGCCGCGCCGTGCTTTCCGGGGATTCGCTGGCGTCCCTCGACGCCGCGCTCGAGCGCCTCCGCCACGTCGCCCTGCTCGCGCAGTCGAGTGATCACGTCGTCAAGGTCGCGCGCGTAAGCCTCGAGCACCCCCACCACCGACTCTGCGTTGGCACCGAGGATGGCCCTCCACAGGTCGGGGTCGGACCCCGCAATGCGCGTCATGTCGCGGAGCCCCTGCCCCGACACCGCTACGGCGTCCGGGTCGGCGTCGAGAAGTCGTGCAGCCAGAAGCGAGGAGAGGACTTGCGGGGCATGCGAGGTCAGCGCCACGGCGCGGTCGTGCTCCTCCGGGGTCATGACGACCGGCACGGCTCCACAGGTGAGGGCGAGTTCGCGGATCTCCTCCACGCGCTGGGGATCGCTCTGGCGCAGCGGGGCGACCACCCACACCCTGTCGTCGAAGAGGTCCTGCCGTGCCGATCCGGCCCCTGCGGTCTCGCGGCCGGCCATGGGATGCCCGCCCACCACGCGAGCGGCATCGGCACCCGCCGCCACCGCGGCCGCGAGCGGCTCCGCCTTGACCGAGGTGACATCCGTGACTGTCGCATTCGGCAGCGCGGTCGCGCGCGCCATAGCCGCACCGGCATCAGCCGGTGGTACCGCAACAACAACAAGCCGCGGATCCCCGGCACCGGGCCGCCACGGCTCCCCCGCTCCGCGCCCCACAGCTTCGGCCAGGGCTCCCGGGTCCGTGTCGTCGAGCCACACCTGCACGCCTGCTCGGCGTAGCGCAAGACCCACGGAGGCTCCGAGGAGTCCGCTGCCGATCACGAGCACCGGCCCGGCGACGGGGACGGTCATGTCGCAAGGTCCTGGCGGAGGACTTCAGCCCCGCGCAGGTAAACGTGCTGGATCTGGGCACGCGGCACATCAACCTCGGCATGCGCAAGCACGCGCACGACGCGTGGCAGTGCACCGTGGACGTCGAGTTCCTGTGCGCAGATGAGGGGTACGTCCTGCAGCCCGAGTGACCGTGCTGCCGCCGCAGGAAAGGCGGAATGCAGGTCGGGTGTCGAGGTGAAGAGGATGCTCACGAGCGCCTCGGCGGTGATTCCATTGCGCGACAGCATCTCGGCGACCAGTTCGGAGACGGCCTCGGCCATCTCCGCTGCGTCATCGTCCTGGAGCATCGTGGCTCCGCGGATTCCCCTCATGGGCATGAGGTCACCCTAGTGACTACAGACCGGCGGCCGTGTAGAGGCTGTGCAGCTCCGGGCCTGTCACCACTCGGGTGCGCCCGGGCCGCAGCTGACCCAGGCGAATCGGTCCGACCTGCGTGCGCACAAGCTCCTCGACCGGATGCCCCACCGCCTGGAGAAGGCGGCGCACGATGTGGTTGCGGCCCTCGTGCAACACGACTTCGACGAGTGCCTTATTGGGTGTGGCCTCGAGGATCGCGAAGGAATCGACCGAGGCCGGACCGTCATCGAGTTCCACCCCCGCACGCAATTGCCTTCCCACGTCTCGGGGGATGGGTCCGGGGACAAGCGCGACGTAGGTCTTTGCCACCCCGTGCGAGGGGTGGGCCAGGTTTTGGGCCAGGACGCCGTCGTTGGTGAGCAAGAGCAGCCCCTCGGTATCCGAGTCGAGGCGACCCACGTGGAAGAGCCGCTCGGTGCGCTCCGTGACGTAGTCGCCCACGCAGGGACGGCCGAGGTCATCCACCATCGCGGTCACGACGCCGCGCGGCTTGTTGAGGGCCAGGACGACCGTGTCCGGGGCGGTGGGCACCCGCTCCCCATCCACGCGCACGATGGCCCGCAGCGGATCGACACGCAGACCCTGCTCGCGAACGATCCGCCCATCTACCTCCACCCGGCCCTGCGCGATGAGTTCCTCGCAGGCTCGTCGGCTGCCGATCCCCGCTGCCGCGAGGACCTTCTGGAGGCGTACGCCGTCGTCAGTCACTACTCCCCCGCCGCAACCGCGTCGATGACTGCCTCGAGCTCGGCGAGATCGGGCAGGTGCTCGGCGAGATCCGGCAGATCCTCCAGGGAGGCGATGCCCATCCGCTCGAGGAAGTACGGCGTCGTGCGGAAGAGGATCGCCTGGCTCGAAGGATCCGTGCCCGCTTCCTCGATGAGTCCCCGCGACTGCAGGGTGCGCAGGACACCGTCGACATTGACGCCGCGCACCCCGCTGATGCGGGCACGGGACACCGGTTGGCGGTAGGCGATGACGGCAAGGGTCTCGAGCGCCGCCTGGGTCAGGCGAGCCTGCTGGCCGTCGAGTACCCATCGTTCGACCATGCCGGAGCACGACTCGCTGGTGTAGTACCGCCAGCCGCCCGCAATCTCGCGCAGGGCGAATCCCCGCCCCTGAGCGGCGTACTCCTCGGACAACTCCCGCAGGCGCGCGGCCACCACGTCGACCGGTTGACGGGTGGCCTCGGCGAGCTCCACGGTCGACTGGGGCTCGACGGCGACGATGAGAAGCGCCTCGAGTGCCGCTCCCAGTGACGGTGCCGGCAGCTCATCACCGGGCTCATCGGTGGGCTCATCACCGGGCTCGTCGACAGTCACGTCGCTCATTCCACGATCTCCTCTGTCTCCGCGGTGGTGCTGCCATCGGCTTCGCCGCCTTCGGTCGCGGCCTCGTCATAGTCGTCGTACTCGTCGTGCACGTCGATCTCGCCGTCGTCGCTGCCCGTCCAGCGAATCGTGAGATCGCCCAGGGGCGCCACCTGCTCGAAGGACACCGACCCCTCACGAAAGAGCTCGAGAAGGGCGAGGAACCGGCCGATGACCACCATCGTCGTCGTGGCGTCGGACACGAGCGCCCGGAACGTCGCCGTGCGCTGCCGGCGCAGGCGGCCGACGATGATGGCCGCCTGCTCGCGCACGCTCACCAACGGCACGTGCAGATGGCTGACGCTCACCTCCGGCTCGACACGCGGCGTCAGTGCCTTGGCTGCCAGCGCAGCGAAGGCATCGGGGCCAAGCCCGAGGACGACCTCAGGGAGGAGGTCGGCGAAGTGCGGCTCCAGCCCCACGGTACGCGGCACCTGACGCCCGGCCCGAGCCATGCGCTCGGCGAAGAGAGCGGACACCTCCTTGTAGGCGCGGTACTGCAGCAGCCGGGCGAAGAGCAGATCTCGCGCCTCGAGGAGGGCGAGGTCCTCCTCATCCTCGACCTCGCCACTGGGCAGCAGTCGGGCGGCCTTGAGGTCGAGCAGGGTCGCGGCGACGACGAGGAATTCGGTCGTCTCGTCGAGGTCCCATTCCGGGCCCTGCGCGCGCAGGTAGGCGATGAACTCGTCCGTGACGATGTGCAGGGCGAGCTCGGTGACCTCCAGCTTGTGCTTGGAGATGAGCTGCAGCAGCAGATCGAACGGCCCCTCGAACGACCCCACGGTGACGGAGAAGCCCGCCGCGGACGTCGGGTCGCCCACATCGGCGTGCACGTCGGCCTGGTCGAGTTGATCGCCGGCCACGGGAGTCTGCGTCACTTGGCGATGAGCTCTCGGGCCAGTTGCCGGTAGGCATCGGCGCCGGGGCTGGTGGGCGCGAAGACCGTAATGGGCTCACCGGCAACTGTGGCATCGGGGAACTTGATGGTCCGGCTGATCACCGTGTGGAAGACCTGGTCGCCGAAGGCATCCACAACGCGTTCGAGAACCTCGCGCGTGTGAAGGGTGCGCGCGTCGTACATCGTCGCGAGGACTCCGGTCAGCTCGAGATTCGGGTTGAGCCTTCCCTGGACCTTGGTGACCGTGTCGGTGAGCAGCTTCACGCCGCGGAGGGCGAAGTACTCGCACTCCAGCGGGATCAGGACTCCGTTGGCAGCGGTCAACGCATTAATGGTGAGCAAGCCCAGGGAGGGCTGGCAGTCGATGATGATGTAGTCATAGTGATCGATGACGCCCGCGAGCCCGCGCGCGAGAGCGTGTTCGCGTGCCACCTCATTGACCAGCGCGACCTCGGCCGCGGACAGGTCAATGTTGCTTGGCATCAGGTCGAGGCCGGGCACGCTCGTCGAGACGATGACATCCTCGGCTGAGCAGCCCTCGTCCATCAGCAGGTTGTAGACGGTGCGGTCGAGGTCGTGCGCCGGCACCCCGAGGGCCACGGACAACGCGCCCTGGGGATCGAAGTCGACGAGCAGGACCTTGCGGCCGTAACCCGCCAGGGCGGCACCGAGGCTCACCGTCGACGTGGTCTTGCCCACGCCGCCCTTCTGATTCACCATCGCGATCACCCGCGCGGGCCCGTGATGGTCCAGCGGTGCGGGCACGGGGAAGTCGGGGGTGGGACGACCGGTGGGCCCCACGTTCGACCGGGTGTCGTCGTCGGCCACGACGCCTCCTCCCCTGCAGACCCGCCGGGGTTCTCCCGGACCGCGCCATCCTCTCAGACGCCGCCGCCCAGGGAGGGCTACCCCGACTCCTTGGTCGACACCTGCCCGAGGGTGCCGCCTAGGTGGTCCGGGCCCGCGGATGGCTGGTGGCGTAGACCTCCCTGAGGGTGTCCACGGTCACCCGGGTGTAGATCTGGGTGGTCGTCACGGAGGCGTGCCCCAGCAGCTCCTGGACGACACGCACGTCAGCACCGCCCTCCAGCAGGTGCGTGGCGAAGCTATGGCGCAGCGTGTGCGGGGAGACCCCCGTGAGCCCAGCCCGGTCGGCCGCCGCAGCGATGACCGCCCAGGCGCTCTGGCGACTAAGCCGTGATCCGCGGGAGTTGATGAAGAGTGCCGGGGTTGAGCGCGTGATCAGCGCAGGGCGACCACGCACGAGGTAGGCCGAGACCGCCTCCGCCGCATGACCACCGAGCGGGAGACGGCGTTCGCGTGACCCCTTCCCCCGCAGGAGCACGACCCGCTCCTCGAGGTCGATGTCGTCGACATCTAGGCCGCACGCCTCGGAGATACGGGCGCCGACGCCGTAGAGCACCTCCATGAGCGCGGCATCCCTGACGCCCATCGGTGGCTCCGCCGCACCGGCCGCCGCGATGAGCGCCACCACGCGGTCATAGGGCATCGCCTTGGGAAGCCGGCGCGGCGTCTTCGGGGGCCGCCACGCCCGAGCCGGATCGCTCGCGGTGACGCCCTCGAGAAGGCAGAAGCGATGGAAGCCGCGCACCGCGACGACACACCGTGCCACCGATCCCGGGCCGAGGGCCGGGTGCCCGTCGATCCCCCGCGCCAGATCCACGGTGAAGTCCGCCAGGTCAGTGGCGGCGACGGCATCCGGGTCGACGATGCCATGCGCGACGCACCAGTCGGTGTAGCGAGCGAGATCACGACGGTACGCCGCCACGGTGTTGCGCGACAGGCCCCGCTCCACGACGAGGTGGTCGAGGTAGTCCCCGACCGCACGCTCGAGCGGTGTGACGCTCAGGCGAGGACATCCTCGAGAGCGACGGGCGACATGTCGAATGCCTCGGCCACTGCCGCGCAGGTCACACGGCCCTCGTGGACATTGAGCCCCGGCCTCAGCGCCGCATCGCGCTGGAGCGCACCGCGCCATCCGAAGTCGGCGATCTCGACGGCGTAGGGCAGCGTGACGTTCGTCAGCGCATAGGTCGAGGTGTGCGGCACGGCTCCGGGCATATTGGCCACGCAGTAGAAGACGGAGTCATGGATGGGGAAAGTCGGATCGGCATGAGTGGTGGGCCGAGAATCCTCGAAGCAACCACCCTGATCGATAGCGATGTCGACGAGAACGCTGCCCTTCTTCATGCGTGACACCAGGTCATTGCTCACCAGGGTCGGGGCCTTGGCGCCGGGGACGAGCACAGCACCGATGACGAGGTCGGCATCGAGGACGGCGCGTTCGATCTCGAAGGCGTTGG
Organism: uncultured Actinomyces sp.; assembly: GCA_964563825.1. Taxonomy (GTDB): domain Bacteria; phylum Actinomycetota; class Actinomycetes; order S36-B12; family S36-B12; genus Mxb001. The sequence continues at coordinate 8,861 of CAZLZC010000003.1, read as the reverse complement.
ACGCGACGGTCTGCATGTGACCCTGGTAGATCGCATCCACCTGGCGCAGTCGCGCGATATTCCTATCCAGCAGGAGCACCTCCGCCTGCATGCCCAGGGCGATCGCCGCGGCGTTGAGTCCGGAAACCCCAGCGCCGATGACCACGACCTTGGCGGCGTAGACACCCGAGACGCCGCCCATCAGCACGCCCCGGCCGCCGTTGGCGCGCTGGAGGGCAGTGGCACCCACCTGGGGCGCCATGCGTCCGGCGACCTCCGACATCGGTGCGAGAAGCGGCAGCGATCCGTCGGGGAGCTCCACGGTCTCGTAGGCAATGGCTGTGACGCCGGAGTTGAGCAGCGCATCGGTGCACTCGCGCGATGCGGCCAGGTGGAGGTAGGTGAAGAGGATCTGCCCCGGGCGCATGCGTCCGTACTCCTCGCCAATGGGCTCCTTCACCTTGAGGATGAGGTCGGCGTAGCCCCACACGTCGTCGGCCGTCGGCAGGATGCGGGCTCCCGCCTTCGCGAATTCGTCATCCGAGATGGACGAGCCCAGTCCCGCGCCCGCCTGCACCGCGACCTCGTGTCCGTGGTTGCGGAGCTCGAAGACTCCCGCGGGAGTGATGGCCACCCGGTACTCGTGATTCTTTACCTCGGTGGGTACGCCGACCTTCATCGCGCTGGCCTCCGTGCGCTCCGTGTCGGGCGCGACCACCGCGCCCGCGCGACCTCCGGCCGCGTCCCCCACTCTGCCCTATGGCAGGGGCCCGGGGGTCGTCGCATCGCCCTTCGGCAGATGCCACATCGGAACCTCCGCAGGCCTAAGAGTGATCCATCCGCGGTCGCGGGCCGCTGCAGCCGCAAGGACCCCGGCGACAGTCGTGGGGTTGTGCAGGTCTCCCGACAGCACGGCCGCCACGGCGTCGTCGAGATCGATCCACACCTGCGGAAGATCGGCCTCCTCGGCCTCGCCGGTATGCGGGCGACCACCCGGCAGGGGAGCCAGACCGCGCGCAAGGAAGCACCGGAACGCCTCGCTCGAACCACCCGGAGAGTTGAAGAAATCGACGAGAACGAACCACTCGGCCGCCGTGATGCCCGCCTCTTCGGCGAGCTCCCTGCGCGCCGTCTCCAGGGGAGGCTCACCGGCGACATCCCTCAAACCGGCGGGCAACTCAAGCAGGTAGCCGCCCACCGGATGACGGAATTGCCGGATGAGCAGGATGCGGTCGTGATCATCGATCGCTACGACACCCACCGCACCAGGGTGCAGGACGACATCCCGGACCACGACGGTCCCGCCGGGCAGACGCACCTCGTCGCTCACCACGGACCACACGCGGCCGCGGAGGTGCTCGGTGCGTGCGATCAGTTCCGAGGCGTGCGCCTCATCGCGAAGCGGGCCGGTCCACTGGCCGTCCGTCACGATCAGGAGTGGGTGCTTGCGGCCGTGGAGACTCCGGCCGCTCGACGCTCGAGCGCGGCACGGACGAGCCCCGCAAACAGCGGGTGGGCACGCGTGGGGCGCGAGCGGAATTCCGGGTGCGCCTGTGTCGACACGTAGTAGGGATGCACCTCTGCGGGGAGTTCGACGAACTCCACGAGGCGGCCATCCGGACTCGTGCCCGAGATGACGAGTCCGGCTTCCTCGAGCTGCGGTCGATAGGCATTGTTGACCTCGAACCGATGGCGATGCCGCTCATCGACGTAGGGAAGGTCATAGGCGCCCTGCACCACGGACCCCTCAAGCAGTTTGGCCGGGTAGAGGCCCAGGCGCATGGTGCCGCCCATGTCGCGCTCCCCCGAGATGACCTCGCGCTGGTCGGCCATCGTGGCCACGACCGGGTGGGGCGTGGTCTCGTCGAATTCAAGGGAGTTCGCGCCCTCGAGTCCCGCGACATTGCGGGCGTACTCGATGACCATGCACTGCAAGCCCAGGCACAGCCCGAGGGTCGGGACGAGGTGTTCGCGGGCATAGCGCAGTGCACCCAGCTTGCCCTCGATGCCACGAACTCCGAAGCCACCGGGCACGCAGATGGCGTCGACCCCACCGAGATGCTGGGCGGCCGACTCGGGAGTGGCGCAGTCATCGCTGGTGACCCAGCGGATGCGGACCCGGCAGTCCTGGTCGAACCCACCTGCCCGGAGCGCCTCGGTCACGGAGAGATACGCATCCGGAAGGTCGACGTACTTGCCCACGAGTGCGACCTCGACCTCGTGCGCCGGATGGTGCACGCGACGCAACAGGTCACCCCAGCTTGTCCAATCGACATCGCGGAAGGGCAGGCCGAGACGGCGCACGACGTAGGCATCGAGGCCTTCGGTGTGGAGGACCTTGGGGATGTCGTAGATGCTCGGCGCATCGACCGCGGCAACGACCGCTTCCTCGTCGACGTCGCACATGAGCGAGATCTTGCGCTTGATGCCCGCCGGGACAGGACGGTCGGCTCGCAGCACGATGGCATCCGGCTGGATGCCGATGTTGCGCAGCTGGGCCACCGAGTGCTGAGTCGGCTTGGTCTTCAGCTCACCGGACGGCCCGATGTAGGGCAGCAGGGAGACGTGGAGGAAGAAAACGTTGTCTCGACCGACCTCGTGGCGGACCTGGCGCACGGCCTCGAGGAAGGGCAGTGACTCGATATCGCCGACCGTTCCGCCGACCTCCGTGATGACGACATCGATGTCGGGACCGGCCATGCGACGAATGCGCGACTTGATCTCGTTGGTGATGTGCGGAATCACCTGGACCGTGTCGCCGAGGTACTCACCGCGCCGCTCCTTGGCGATGACGGTGGAGTAGACCTGCCCGGTCGTCACGTTGGCCGAGCCATGGAGATCCGTGTCGAGGAAGCGCTCGTAGTGACCGACGTCGAGATCTGTCTCAGCACCGTCGTCAGTGACGAAGACCTCTCCATGCTGGAAGGGATTCATCGTGCCGGGATCGACGTTGAGATAAGGATCGAGTTTCTGCATGGTGACGCGCAGACCGCGTGCCTTGAGAAGGTTGCCGAGGCTCGAAGCCGTCAGGCCTTTGCCGAGGGACGAGGCGACCCCGCCGGTGACGAACACATGTCGGGTGTTCCCTCGCTGCTCCACGGGAGGTCAGGCTATCAGCGGCTTGCCGCCCCGGCCCGGGAGCGACCCGCGGCCAACCTGCTCTCCGCCAGGGCCAGGAGCTCCTCCGCGTGGGCTGCGGCCGTGGCGGAGTCCTCCTGGCCCCCCAGCATGCGGGCCAGTTCGGTGACTCGGACGGCCCCCTCCGCATAGGAGATGCTGGCCGCGGTCACCGTGCCCGGCCGGACCACCACATGCCGGTCGGCGAAGGCCGCCACCTGTGCCAGATGGGTCACGACGATCACCTGGGCGCTCCGAGCCAGGAGAGCAAGTCGGTGACCGACCTCGATCGCGGCCTTCCCGCCGACCCCGGCATCGACCTCGTCGAAGACGAAGGTGGGGACCGGATCCATGCCGGCGAAGACGACCTCGAGCGCCAGCATGACCCGCGACCGCTCGCCCCCGGATGCGCTCTTCGCGAGTGACCTTCCCTCGGGTGCGTCCCTCGTGACGAGAAGGAACGCGATGCCATCAACCCCGTGGCGATCGGCTCCGCACGAGGTGCCGTCGACCTCAAGGTCGATATCGGCGCTGCCGGGCAGCCTCCGGCGCACATCCACCACCAGGCGGGTCGAGCCCATGGCGAGAGCGGCGAGCTCCTCGGTCACCGCTCGGGCGAGACGCTCGGCAGCCGCGGCCCGCGCCTGCGACAGCTCGCCGGCACGCTGCTCGCACTCGGAGCGAAGCTGGGCGACCCGCGCATCGAGTGCAGCCACGAGTCCGGCGTCATCACCGAGTGCGTCGAGTCGCACGGCCGCCGCCTCGCGCCAGGCTGCGGGGTCGCCGGTGAGATCGGGCCAGGCACCGGTCCGCTCCAGCCTGCGCCGCAGGTCACCCAGGGCGCCGCGCCGCTCCTCGACCGCGTCGAGACGGCCTGGGTCGGCGTCGAGCCCGTCGAGGTAGCGGGAGAGATCCGAGGCGAGGTCGACGGTCTCGGCCGAAAGCCTCTCGGCCTGCGCGCGAATGGCGTCGAGCGAGGGATCACGCTCCGCGGCGCGCGTGACCGCCCCGGATGCGGTCGCGAGTGCGGCCGTCGCTGAGCCCTCATCCGCTGCAAGCGCCTCTCGCGCGGAGACAACCCATCGCATGATCTCGTCGACATGTGCGAGGCGTCCTGCTTCGGCGCGCAGGGCATCCTCCTCCCCGAGGAGGGGCGTGACCCGATCGATGGCATCGATCGAGTCACGCAGGGAAGCGGCTTCGCGCGCCCGCTCCTGCGCATGGGCCAAGACCTCGGAGCGCTCACGAAGCACGTCGGCCAACTCATCGAAGGCGCGACGGAACTCCTCGCGCACGGTCTCGACAGCCGGACCGCCAAACCTGTCGAGCGCCGCACGCTGCTGGGAGGGGCGCAGCAGCCGATGCTGATCGTCCTGGCCGTGGACCGCCACGAGTCGTGCGCCCAACTCGGCCAGGGTGGCCGCCGGCACCGTCCGACCACCCAGGTGAGCCCGGGAGCGTCCGGCGGCCGCCACGGAGCGGGTGAGCACGACGCTGCCATCCTCATCGAGTTCACCGCCCGCCTCGGCCACCACGGCGGCGACCGCGGGGTCGTCGACGTGGAAGCGGGCCTCGACCACGGCTGAGTCGTGACCCGACCGCACGAGCCCGGAGTCGGACGCTCCTCCGAGCACCAGGGCGAGACCCGTGAGGACCATCGTCTTGCCCGAGCCGGTCTCGCCCGTGATCACGGTGAGTCCGGGACCCCACTCCCATTCGGCCGTGTCGATCACGCCCACGCCGCGGATGCTCAACTCGACGAGCCCTCGGGAGGGCTGCGCCTGTCGCGCTCCCCCGCTCACCGGCGGCCTCGCCACCCGTCGACAGGCAGGCTGAACTTCGCCACGAGCCGATCGGTGAAGGGCGCATGCGAGAGGCGTGCCAGCCGCACCGGCTGCGCGGAGCGACGTACTTCTACTCGCGCGCGCGGCGGAAGCTCCAGGGCGCGACGACCGTCCGCCCACATGACAGCGGATGAGGACAACTCCGGGAGTTCGAGTGCGATGACACTCCTCGGCGAGACGACGAGCGGACGGGCAAAGAGCGCGTGAGCGCTGATGGGGACGACGAGGAGCGCCTCCACCTCGGGCCACACCACGGGACCCCCCGCCGAAAACGCATAGGCCGTGGACCCGGTCGGAGTGGCGCACACGATTCCGTCGCAGCCCCAGCGCGAGAGAGGACGACCATCGATCTCCACGAGCACATCGATCATGCGCTCCCGTGCGGCCTTCTCGAGACTGGTCTCATTGAGGGCCCAGGTGCGGTGGACCACCTCGCCACCCACGAGGACGGTGATGTCGAGCGCGGTGCGCTCCTCGACATGCCACTGGCGCTCGACTATCGCCCGGACGACATCGTCCACTGCTTCGCGCTCCGCTTCGGCGAGGAAGCCGACGTGTCCGAGGTTGACGCCGAGGAGAGGGACGTCACCGTGGCGAGCCCGCTCGGCTCCGCGCAGGATGGTGCCGTCACCGCCCAGCACTACGACGAGTTCGGCGCCGTCAGCAGCCGCCTCGTCCGCAGGGACAACCATCCAGCGACCCTGCGCTGTCGCGAGGCCGTCGTCATCGCACACGCGCACCTCCACGGAGGAGTCGCGCAGGGCTTGGGCCACCTCCGCGGCAAGCACCTGGACATCGGGGCGCGAGGCATGCGTCACCAGCAGGACCGTGCGCGTCTCAGCCGTCATGCCCTGCCTCCACTACCTGCCCGATCCGGTCCGGGTCGGGTGCCCCGGCGTCGCGACGGAGCCACAGGAAGAACTCCACGTTGCCACTGGGCCCGGGAAGGGGACTTGCCGCCACCCCTTGCATACCCCAGCCCAGGTCGTACGCCGCTGCCGCGATCCTACGGACGGCGTCGGCTCGCTGCTGGGGGTCACGCACAACCCCTCCGGACCCCACCGCCTCACGGCCCACCTCGAACTGGGGCTTGACCATGGGGAGCAGGTCGGCCCCCTCCGCGGCGCAGGCGACGAGAGCGGGGAGCACGAGCTGCAGTGAGATGAAGGAGAGATCGGCGACGATGACGTCGGGTGAGTACGGCAGATCTGACGCCTGGAGTAGGCGGACGTTGGTCCGGTCCCGCACGGTGACCCGGTCATCCGTGCGCAGGCGCCAATCAAGTAGGCCGTAGCCGACATCGACACAGGTCACGGCTCGAGCGCCGCGGCGGAGCAGGACATCGGTGAATCCACCGGTCGACGCTCCCGCGTCGAGACACAGGCGCCCGTCGATCGGAGGTCCTCCGAGGCGATCCAGTGCTCCGTCCAGTTTCCACCCGCCGCGCGAGGCGTAGCCGGGATCATCGGCATCGTCCTCGACGAGGACAGCGGCAGCGTCATCCACCATGGTCGCAGGCTTGGCCGCGACCTGGCCGCCCACGCGTACGCGGCCGGACGTCACCAGATCGCGGGCCTGCTCGCGCGACCGCGCAAGCCCACGGCGCACCAGTTCCGCGTCGAGGCGGCGTCGGGTCAGGAGCCGGCTCCGTCGCCGGACCCGGCGTCACCGAGCGCCGACGTCAAGCGGGCATGGATATCGCCGAAGACCTCTGCGTGCTCCTCGATCGGCACCTGGTCCAACTCCTGGAGCCGCTCGAGGGCCGCATCGACGCGCGTGTCACCCGTGGGCAGCACGGGGACGGCGATGGGCAGTCCCTGCTGCTCCCCCGCTGCGAGGGATTGTCCGAATGGCTGCGTCATGACCGGCCCTCCTCGTCGTCGCGGTGCTTCTTGTCCTTGGACTTGTCCTTGGACTTGTCCTTGTCATGCCCGTGCTTCTTGCCCTGCTTCGCCAGACCCTCGTCCAACTCCGCGCGCAGAGCCCCCACCTGCTGCTCCAGTCGTCCGACCTCGCGCCGCAGACTCGACAACTCGTCCTCGCGAGCGAAACCGAGTCGGCGTACGACGCGATCCACTTCTTCGCGGACCAGCGCGCGCACCTGCTCCGGCGAGAGCAGTGCCGCGACCTGCTCGCCCGTGGTCGTGGCCGCCTGCACGCCCTGGTCCACCACATCGCCGACCGCGTCGCCGCCCTGGGTCCACAGTCCCTGCGCGAGCTCGGCGGCCTTGGCCGCAGAGATCCCCAGGATGCCCGACGCCATGGCGAGATAGGGGCGCACGCTCTCCAGGGGATCGGCGCCCGACGGGTTGCTCTCAGGGGAGTCGCTCATGCCCCCACGCTACGCCGTGCCTTGTCGACGGCTGCAGCCGCAGCGGTGACCGAGGTTCCGGCCGGCGAGTGCCACGCGGCGGCGCAGCAGCACTGCAACCCAGCCAGCCAGTCTCCTCCGGCGATGACGACCTCGATGGCCCCGTCGCGGACATCCGCCCGGGCGGGACCCAGGGACCAGCCCCCACCATCGGGCCGGGGCCCGCCCATCTCCGTCTGCGTCGAGGCAGGGCGAGTCAGCAGCGCGCCCAGGTCGGCACCGACGTACTCGGGGCGCTCGCCGGGGCCGGCCTGAAGCAGGCCGACGACATCGCAGATCCCACTCAGGACGAGCAGGGACGGCACACCCACCTGCGCAGCGCCGGCGATGTCTGTGTCGAGGCGATCGCCCACCACGATCGGACGTCGCGCGTGCGTGCGTTCCAGGGAGGCGCGCATCAACGCGGGATACGGCTTTCCCGCGATCTCGTGGGGCGCTTGACCCGCAGCCGCTTCGACGGCCGCTGCAAGGCTTCCATTGCCGGGGGCTCGGCCACCGGGGATGGGGAAGGTGCGATCGGGATTGGTCACGACCCACAGGGCACCGGCCTGCACCGCGAGCGCCGCAGCAGCCAGGTCACCCCAGGTCGTGTCGCGACCGAATCCCTGGAGTACGCCGCGCACGTCACCTGGCTGCTCACCCTGTGCGCGCACCGGGTTCAGCCCGACGCGCACGAGTGCGAGGGCAACGCCCGGCCCACCGACCGCCAGGACATCCGCTCCCGCGGGCAGGTGCCGCGCCAGGACCTCCGCTCCTGCCTGCGCCGAGGTGACGACCTGCTCGACATCGGCCGGGATGCCCAGCTCCGTGAGATGAGCGGCGACCTCCTCAGGAGGGCGACCCGCGTTGTTGGTGACGAAGGCGAGGGTCATCCCCGAGCGCCGTGCCGCGGCAAGGGCATCGGCGGCCCCGGGCACGGCGTGATCGCCGATGTAGACGACTCCATCGAGGTCGAGCAAGGCGACATCGTGCATCGTGGCAAGCGACGGCGATGCCACGCCACCGGAATTTCCCTCGGCGGTCACGACGAGGCGCCGCCGAGAGGCTCTGCGTCGAGAGGACCGGAGAGCGGCAGGCCCGCGGAGCGGCGGGCCTTGATCGTGGCCTTCACCTGGGTGAGCGCTTTGGCGTACTCCGCGCGGTCAGGCCGCATGACGCTCGCCATGGCGAGGTGGTCACGCGCCTGGGGGAATTCCTGAAGACGCCACAGGCTCATGCCCGCGCCATAGTGCGCGTAGTCGTCCGCGGGCGCGGCCTCAAGGCACTCGGTGAAGGCCTCGGCCGCCTCTGCATACCGAGCGGAGTCGAAGAGCGCGCGGGCACGGATCTCGCGCGCAGCCTGAGACGACGGATCTTCCATAAGCACACGGTCGATGAGGACCAGGCTTGCCGCGGCATCGCCGCTCGACAAGAGATCGGATGCCCGCCGGAACCAGTCGTAGACGCTGCCGCCGGGAACTCCTTCCGCCGTCACCGGCCTATCGTGCCACGGCGACCCCTGTCTATGCCGCGCGACGGACGTCGCGTGCCACGACCTCGGTCCGCGATGC
>CAZLZC010000002.1:30023-41455 GCA_964563825.1 uncultured Actinomyces sp. | reverse complement strand
TCCATCGTGTCTCCTTCGACTAGGTGAGTTGGCGAGCGCGTGCTCGCAGGTCAGCATGGATGCCGCCGTACGCCGAGGCAGCGGGGAGGATTGCCTTGGGTGCCTTGACGACAGCGCTGTAGTTGGCGTCGACGACATTGGCGATGGGAGCCAACGACACCTGGGACAACAACTGGTAGGCGTCCATGGTGTGGAGGCCGTAGAGCTCCTCCAGCCAGCGCACCATCTCGACGTTGCCGATGCGCCACGAGTCCTCGAGGGGCCGAGCTGAGCCGACCGCCATCCAGTGAGTGTCATTCTCCATGCGAGGCCAAGCCGGCGCTGCGCCCTTGATGAGGTCCACGATGATCGTCGAGTTCATGGCCCCTTCCACCGCGGTGCCGCAGGATTCGCCCTCACCCTGGCGGTAGTGCCCATCCCCGAGCGAGAAGAGCGCACCTTCGACGTTGACCCCCAGATAGACCGTGGTCCCGGCGCGAACCTCGGGCGAGTCCATGTTGCCGCCAAACCGCTCAGGCACGAGCGAGGTGCGCACCTCGCTCGCTGGCGGCGCGACCCCGACCGTGCCCAGCATCGGCTCAACGGGCAGGTCGATTGCCAGGTCGGAGAAACGAGCGTCGAAGGTCACGGTGTTGCGCGCACGATCCAGGTGGTAGATCCACGTGGTGTCCGGAAGCGCGTCGTGCAGCATCGCGGTCACGCCCGTCGACGTGAGTCCGCCAAAGAAGGGGATCGCCGCAGATACTCCCCAGTCGCGCGCCGGCGTCAGGTCGACTATGTGGATGACCAGCGTGTCGCCCGGCTCAGCGCCCTCGACGTAGAAGGGACCGGTCTGCGGGTTGACGTAACGCAGGTCCACCTTGACGCTCGACAGGTCGTCGACCGACTGGAGCGCGAAGTTGAAGGCATCCTCGGACCACAGCTTGAGGACGGTGCCCGGCGCAACCCGAGCCACGGGTGCCACCCCGCCGAAGGTGTAGGCGTACTGGGAGGGCTCGGGGCGGAACTCCAGGATCTGGACCATCCCGGGACGTTAGCGCCGCGCGCGCCCGGCCGCATCCGACTTGATCAGTCTCGTAGACGCAGACAGTCGGCACTCAGGTCTGCCACCGACGTCCGGCCGAGGAGCTGCATCATCGTGGTGATCTCCTGGGAGAGGAGGTCGCCCACGCGCTGGACGCCCGCCTCGCCGCCGGCCATGAGGCCGTAGAGATAGGCCCGACCTACGGCGACGGCCGTCGCTCCCTCGCAGAGGGCCGCAACCACGTCGGCGCCAGAGAGCACCCCGCCGTCGATGAGCACCTCGACGCGGTCCTGCAGGGCTTCCCGCACCCTGGGCAGGATCTCGAAGGGGACGGGGGCGCGCTCGAGTTGGCGTCCTCCGTGGGTGGAGAGGATGACGCCGTCAGCTCCGTGCCCGGCCACCAGCACCGCATCGTCGACCGTCTGGATGCCCTTGACGACCAGACGCCCCGGCCACACCGAGCGCAGCCAGTCGAGATCATCGATCGTGACGGCCGGGTCGAAGACCCGCGTGATGAGATCCGCGACCGTGCCCCCTGTGCTGGTCAGAGTGGCGAAGGACAGCGGCTCGGACGTGAGCAGGTTCATCCACCAGCCCGGATGCATCGCCATGTCCGCGAGGGTCCGCGGGGTGAGTTGCGGCGGAATCGTGAGTCCGTTGCGCACGTCACGATGACGCCGGCCCGCGACGGGAGTGTCGACCGTGAGGATGATCGTGTCGTAGCCCGCATCGCGGGCACGCTCGACGAGCTCGACGCCGTAGCCCCGATCGGTCATGAGATAGAGCTGGAACCACCGGCGCACACCCGGCACCGCCGCCGCCAGGTCCTCGATGGACGTCGTACCCAGGGTCGAGAGGCCGTAGGGGATGCCGAGGCGCTGGGCCACGCGGGCAACAGCGGGCTCCCCCGCCGAGTGCATCATCCGCGTGAATCCGGTCGGCGCGAAGACGAGTGGCAGCGCCGCGCGCTCACCCAGGATCATCGTCGAGGTGTCGACGGTGCGTACGTCGCGCAGCACCCGCGGCTGGAACTCCACGCGCGCGAAGGCATGCCGGGCGCGTCGCAGGCTGGCCTCATCCTGCCCCGCTGCGCCATCGGTGTAGTCGAAGACCGCCCGCGGCACACGACGGCGCGCGAGCGCCCGCACATCCGCCACGCTGGCGCAACGGTCGAGGAGCACCTGCGTGCGGTCAAGGCGTGGGCGGAGGTCGCCGATGAGCGGCTGTATCTCGCTCCACCGCGGCAGACGCCGGCCCGTCATGACAATCCGGGACGGTGTGAGGCGCCGTACGCGCGGCGCATATGCGCGAACTCGACAACCTGACGTCCGACCAGGTGGAGTTGCTCGACTGCAGTCGGAACCACGGACGGGTCGTCGAGACGCATCTCGGAGGAGTTGACCACCGCACCGAAGGGAGTGGGCCAGCCGCGCAGGGCATGGACGACCTGGCGGAGCTGGTGGAGCGTGCCCACGGCCGCCTGCCACCCGTGGGCTACCGCGATACACCCCACTGCGCGTCCATGCAGGTACGGGCCCTGGGGCTCCTCCCGGAGGTCCTCGAAGTAGTCGAGTGCGTTCTTGACCAGCCCGCTCAATCCGCCGTGATAGCCGGGGCTCACGATGATGAGCCCATCCGCGCGGCGAGCGAGATCGAGCAGTCGGGCGGCCTCCGGGACGCGGTCGGTCGCGTCCGGGTCGTAGATCGGCAGCATCAGGTCCGGGCCGGAGAGGATCTGCACTTCGGCTCCGGCCTCACGCGCACCCTCCGCAGCGATGCGCAGAGCAGACTCCGAGGTGGACTGCGCACGCGTGCTGCCACCGATCGCGAGGATCACGGGCGCACTCCGGTCACTCTCATCCTGGGAATTCCCTGGGGTGGCCTCGCGCACGGGGTGACGCTACCGAAGCCCACCTAGGCTCGCTCTATGAGGCGTCCCCTCGCACTCGTGCTTGCCGCGGGAGCGTCAGCACTTGTGCTCGCTGCGTGCGGGAGCGACGGGGGATCCGCACCCACTGCCGAGCCGACGTCAGTCGGCGGGCAGGCGGTCTGCGACGAGCCCACGATCCGCGCCGCTGTGCAGGCAGACTTCGAGGCCAACTACCCCGGATCCACCTTCGTCGCGCTCGAGGACTTCACCTGCGATAGCGGCTGGGCGATGGCCAATGCGGAGTTTGAAGCATCGGGCTCGACCTTCCCCACCGTCGTGTTCCTGCGTGCCGAGGGCCAGTTCTGGGTGCCCACGACGATCGAGGAGATCTGCGCGACGCCTCAAGCCGAGTCGGGTCTGCCTGCTGATATGTACGTCGCCGCCTGCGGCGTGGAGTAGGAGTAGGCGACTACTCCCGGCAAAGTCAGGAGTAGCCGCTACTCCTCCGGTGCGGCCGGGCTCGGCGCGCGCACACGCACAGCCCACGCCACACATGCGACGACGGCCAGCGCAGCCACCACGGTGCCTATCGTGATCGCCTCCCCGAGGAGCAGCGCAGACCACACCAGGGTGAGCGGTGCCTGAAGCTGCTGTGTCTGCGCGCCCCGCGCGACGCCCGCCTGCGCCAGCCCGCGATACCAAGCGAAGAAAGCGAGATAGATCGACACAACGCCGAGCATGAGCAGGCCGACCCACGCGTGGGTCGTCACGGGCGTGGTGACTCCACCGGTCGCGATGATGATGATGGACACGGGCAGGGTGATCGGCAGAGCGAAGATCACCACCCACGAGATGACCTGCCAGCCAGGCATCTGGCGCGTCAAGGTGGCCCCTTCGACGTAGCACCAGGATGAGGCCACAACCGCTCCGGCGATGAGCAGGTCCGCGACGAAGTCGCCACCCTCAGCGCCACCGCGCAATAGTGCGAAGACGATGAGTGCTGCCGTGCCACACGCGGCCGCGATCCAGAACTGCCGCGCGACTCGCTCATGCGTGCGCAGCACGGCGATGACCGCGGTGACGAGCGGCATCACCGCAGCGATGACTGCCGCGTGCGCTGCCGTCGTCCGCTCGAGCGCGAGCGCGATGAGGATCGGCCACCCAAAGATCGCTCCGGCCATCGTGTAGAGCAGTGGCTTGACCTGGTTGCGCTTCGGCCACGGAACCCGGCGTACGGCGACAACGACGATCGCGAGTGCCGCCGCAATCACCGCGCGACCGGTAGCGGTGAAGACAGGTGTGAAGCTCTCCAGAGCCCAGACCGTCCAGGGCAGGGAGAAGGAGAAGCCGACGACTCCGAGCAGGGCGATCGCTAGGCCCTGACGCTCGCGCGTCGATGCGGACATCACCGCTGGACCCTACTGACAGCATCCGGACCAGAGGCCCCTTTGACCCGGGGACCCCGGTGCGGTGAGGACTCCTCGGGTGGTAGCGTCCCTCCTCGCGCACCGCTAGCTCAACTGGCAGAGCAGCTGACTCTTAATCAGCGGGTTCGGGGTTCGAGTCCCTGGCGGTGCACTTTCTTTTTGGCCACTCCCGGCGGGCGCTCAGTTCGTGAACTGCGGGTCGCGCCAGCCGCCCAGATTGCGCACAAATTTGTCTGCCTCACGCGGACCCCAGGTGCCGGGTGCATACGGCAGCACGGGCGGCGGATCGCTCAGGAGCGGCTCGACGACCTCCCACGTGGCCTCCACCGAGTCCCATCGGGGGAAGAGCGTGTGGTCCCCCACCATCGCGTCGTGCAGGAGACGCTCATAGGGGCTCGGGAAGACGCCGAGGGTGTCACCGAAGTCGAGCGAGAGGAACTCCGGCTCGACCGCGTCCACACCCGGGGTCTTGACGCGAATGCCGATGTCGATTCCCGAGGGCTGGCCGATCCGCAGCACGACGTCGTCATGCCCGACAACCCGTTGCATATGGTCGCCGAGACGGAAGGCGGGTGCTTTCTTGAATCGCACGACGACCTCGGTGGCCGTGGTGGGCATCTCCTTGCCTGCACGGATGATGATGGGGACTCCCGCCCAGCGCCAGGTATCGCAGTGCAGCCGCACCGCAACGTAGGTCTCGGTATCGGAGTCGCCGGCCACACCGGGGATGGACCGGTAGCCGTCGTACTGGCCACGTACGACGTCTGCGTCGTCGAGCGGGCGTAGCGCGCGGAAGATGTCGAGGCGTCGGTCACCGATGGGGTCGTTGCTGGCACCGGGTGGCTCCATCAGGACGAGCGCAAGCACCTGCAGGAGGTGGTTCTGCACGACGTCGCGCAGGGTGCCGACCTTGTCGTAGAAGGAGCCGCGGTCCTCGACCCCGAAGCTTTCGGCCATCGTGATCTGGATGGACTCAACGTACTCACGCCGCCACAGCGGCTCCAGCCACGCATTGGAGAAGCGCACGTAGACGATGTCCTGCACCGGCTCCTTGCCCAGGTAGTGGTCGATGCGCAGGATCTGGTCCTCCCGCAGGACCGCATGCAGCCGCTCATTGAGTTCGCGCGCGGTCTCAAGGCTCGTGCCAAAGGGCTTCTCGACGGCGACTCGGCAACCTGACGTGAGATCGGCGGCACCGAGTTGCTCCACGACGGGGCCAAAAAGGCTCGGCGGGATCTCGAGGTAGAACAGCGGGTTCTTCACACCCGTCATGCGGGCGGCCAGTCGCGTGTAGAGCCCAGCGTCGGTGAAGTCGCCACCGAGGTAGGTCATGCGGCTGGTCAGTCGCGCAAGGACCGTGTCGTCTACCTGCTCGCCCGACTTCTCGAGGACGGCGTGCACGGACTCTCGCGTCATCCGCCAGAGGTCCTCGTCAGTCATGTCATTGGCTGCGACGCCGATGACGGGCACGGAGAGCAACCCGCGCTTCTCGAGGTGGTAGAGCGACGGCAGCGTCATCTTGTGCGCGAGGTCACCGGTGATGCCGAAGATCACGAGTGCGTCCGACTGGACGCTTCCTGCAGAGCGAGACATGAATCCCTTAGAGGTAGAGGCCGGTGTGATCATCCGCATGGCGTGAGGACGCGACTGCGTGCACATCGCGCTCGCGGAGCAGGACGTATTCGAGTCCGTGCAGTTCGACGGATCCGCGATCCTCCGGCTCGAAGAGCACGCGGTCACCGATCTCGATAGTGCGCACCGTCGGCCCAATGGCGACGACGCGAGCCCAGGAGAGTTTGCGTCCCACCTGCGCCGTGGCAGGGATCACGATGCCGCCGGTCGAGCGCCGCTCGCCTTCATCCGCGCCGGGGCGGACGAGGACACGATCGTGGAGGAGGCGAATCGGGACAGAGCCGTCCGGCCGAGGCGTGGTGTCCGGAGCGTCCAGGGTGCTCGTCATGCCTTTGACGCGCCGACTCAGTGGCAGTGGCAGCGGCGGCTGCGACGCCAGCGGCGGAAGACGACCAGGGTGACGACAACACCCGCGGCGATGGCGACGCGCTCCGGGCGGATGCCGCCGTACTCGTCGGTGAACACGCCCTTGACCTTGGCCACGCCGCGGTGCACCAGCGCCTGCGGGGTGGTCTCGGCCTTGAGCTGCTCGATGGTGGAGGCGAGGTTGCTGCGCGCCGCGGCGATCTCCGCCTCGAGCTGGGCGGCCGAGGGCGGGGGGCCCTGCTCCGGGGTCTGGGTCACGGCGGGAGCCTACGCCGTGCCGCGCCCCTCCTGAAGCCCTGGGGCTACTTGCAAAGACTTTGCATTAGAGGGGTGTTCCGCCTAGGGTCGAGGCATGAGACGCACTCGACGCTCCTTCACGGCCTCCCTGTCCCTCGCCGCAGCCGCGACCCTCGCGCTCAGCGCCTGCGGGGGCAGCTCCGATACAGCCTCCTCGGAGTCGGCGAGTGCGTCCGCAGGATGCGGGCTGGTCGTCGCTACGACGGTCTCACCGCTCACGTCGATTGTCGCGGCTGTGGCGGGCGACACCGTCACCATCGAGGGCATCGTCCCTGAGGGCACCAACTCGCACACCTTCGAGCCCGAGCCCCAGACAGCCGAGCTGCTCAACAAGGCCGATCTCGTCTTCATCAATGGCCTCAAGCTCGAGGATCCGACGTTGGAGCTCGCCGAGGCCAACAAGAAGGACGGTGCAGAGATCGTCGAGCTCGGCACGATCTCCCTGCCCGAGTCCGACTACATCTACGACTTCTCCTTCCCCAAGGAAGACGGCAAGCCCAATCCGCACCTGTGGACCGACCCGGGCTATGCGGTCACCTACGCCGACATCGTGCGCCAGAAGCTCACCGAGCGCTGTCCTGACAACGCCGCGGAGTACCAGGCCAACTTCGAGGCGTTCAAAGCCGAGGCCGACAAGCTCGCCGAGGCTGTGCGTGCCGATCAGGTCACCGTGCCCGAGGGCCAGCTGAAGCTCGTCACCTACCACGACGCCTACGCCTACTTCGCGAAGAACTTCGGCTGGGAGGTAGTCGGCGCGATCCAACCCAGCAGCTTCGACGACCCGACCCCCGCTGAGGTCGCCGGCCTCATCGAGCAGATCCGCACCTCCGGGGTGCCGACGATCTTCGGCTCCGAGGTCTTCCCCTCCGCCGTATTGGAGGCGATCGCCGCCGAGACCGGGGTGCGCTACGAGGACTCCCTGCGCGACGACGACCTGCCCGGGGCGCCGGGGGAGGCCCAGCACTCGCTCCTCGAGCTCCTGCGATACAACTACCGCACCATGATCCTTGGACTCGGCGGTCAGCCCACGCAGCTCGACGCGCTCGTCATCGAGCGCACCGTCCCTGACACCGCCTTCTATCCGCAGTGACGTCAGCCGGACTGATCGACCTCGCCTCCGTCTCCGCGGGATACGGGCGGACGACAGTCCTGCACGACATCACACTCAGCATCGACAGCACGTCCTTCACGGGCATCGTCGGGCCTTCCGGGGCCGGCAAGACCACACTCCTGCGGGTGCTGCTCGGGCTCATCAAGCCCAGCAGCGGCACCCGCACGACCGCGCCGAGTCTGCGCGTCGCCTACGTGCCGCAGCTTGAGACCGTCGACTGGAAGTTCCCCGTCACGGTCTTCGAGTGCGTCCTCATGGCGCGCACCGAGCACCGACTCTGGCCATGGCCCTCGGCCCAGGAGCGCACTGCGGTGGCCGCCGTCCTTGAGCGCCTCGGCATCGCCGAACTCGCCGGCCGCCACATCCGCGAACTCTCGGGTGGCCAGCAGCAGCGGATGTTCCTGGCCCGAGCGCTGTTGCGCGAGCCCCAGGTCCTCCTCCTCGACGAGCCGACGAGCGGTGTCGACATCAACACCCGGCACGACGTACTCCACCTGCTCGGAGATCTGCACGACGAAGGCATGGCCATCGTGCTCACCACGCATGACCTCAACGGCATGGCGGCACACCTGCCTCAGCTCGTCTGCGTCAACGGCCACATCGTCGCGTCGGGGGCTCCCCGCGATGTCATCGTCCCCCGTGTGCTGGAGGAGACCTTCGGTGCTCGGCTCGAGGTGCTCGAGCATCTCGGGATGCCGATCGTCGTCGACGGTGCGTACTCGACGCGTGAGGCGACGTGAGATGGAGACGCTGATCGAGCCTCTGAGCTTCGCCTTCTTCCAGAAGGGCCTCATCGTCGCGACCCTGTCGGGTGCACTGCTCGGCTTCATCGGCGTCTACATCGTCCTGCGCGGCATGAGCTACATCGGCCACGGCCTCTCGCACGCCATCTTCGGCGGGTACGCCGCCATGCAGCTCTTCGCCGTGCAGTTCTACGTCCTCGGGGCCGGCCTCTGGGGCATCGCATCCGCCATCGCGATCACCTCCGTTGCTCGACGCGGACGCGTCGGCGCCGATGCGGCCATCGGTGTCATCACCACGGCGTCGTTCGCCCTGGGCGTGGCGCTGTTCAGCAAGTTTGGCTCCACGGGACCGGCATTCGACCAGGCACTCTTCGGCAGCATCCTGGGCATCACCAATAGCCAGATCGTGTGGCTTGTCGTCGTCATGGCCATCGCGGGTGCCTTCGTGCTGCTGCGCTATCGCGAACTCCTCTTCACCACCTTCGACCCGGAGGTCGCCCAGGCGTCGGGCATTCGGGTAGCCCGTGTGGAGGCGATGCTCATGGTCGTGCTGTCACTGTCGATCCTTGTCACCCTGACCGTCATCGGCGTCACCCTCGTCGCGGCCATGCTCGTCATCCCTGCGGTCATCGCCCGCATGCTCACCGATTCCTTCGGTCGCATGCTCGCCATCTCGACCGTCGTGGGCCTCGCCTGCGGCCTCATCGGCATGTATCTCAGCTACTACGCCGGGGTGCCCTCGGGCACCATGATCGTCCTCGTCGGCGCTGCCGCCTTCCTCGTGGTCTTCGCCGTCACCGGAGTCCGCGGCCGGGAGCGCGCCGCGGGGGTCGACGAGCACTCCGGGCCACGCGCCACAATCTCCGCATGACCCGACTCGAGCCCGGTGACCTCGCCCCCGCCTTCACGCTTCGCGACGACCGCGGCGACAAGGTCGCTCTGCGATCCTTCAAGGGCACCCCGGTGATCCTCTACGCCTACCCCGCCGCGATGACACCCGGCTGCACGACCCAGGCCTGCGATTTCCGTGACTCGCTCGCCTCCCTGACAAAGGCCGGTTACGCCGTCCTCGGCATCTCGCCCGATCCGGTCGAGAAGTTGGCGGAATTCCGCGACCTCGACCGACTCACGTTCCCCCTCCTGTCGGATCCCGATCACAAGGTCCTCGAGAAGTACGGTGCCTACGGAGAGAAGAAGCTCTATGGCAAGACTGTCGTCGGCGTGATCCGCTCGACATTCGTCATCGACGCCCAACAGCGGATCGAGCGGGCGATGTACGCCGTCAAGGCAACCGGGCACGTGGCGAAGTTGCGGCGCGATCTCGGCCTGGATTAGGCGGCGGGAAATCAAGGCTCGGCGAGTGCGGAAGGCGGGACTCGAACCCGCAAGCCCGGAGGCACTGCGTCCTAAGCGCAGCGTGTCTGCCAATTCCACCACTTCCGCGTGCGAACCAACTCTACGGCTTGTCTTCCACCTCCCGTGACGACACCTTCCGTCAGTAGTTAGACGTCTGGCTATGGCAGTTGGGGCCTAGCAGCCGAAGGTTGTCCTTGAGGTTGTTGGCCGCGTCACCATCTATGCCAGGGCCTGGCGCCGGGTGAGCTCGGTCATGGCATGAAGGGTGGGCGTTGGCCCGAAAGGACCGATCGAGCGAGCGCCCTCAGTGCCTGGCCACGATGACTGATGGCGTCCTTCTCATGCGGGCGCAACTCCGCCGTCGTGAGCGCATAGCCCAGCGGACGGAAGATCGGGTCGTAGCCGAAGCCGTGCGTGCCGCGCGGCTCGCGCGCCAGCGCCCCTTCGAGTACCCCTTCGACGACATGCTCATCGCCATCCGCAGTCACCCAGGCCGCCGCGCACACGAACTGCGCATCGCGACGCGCATCGGGCACCTCGGAAAGTTGCGCGAGCACGAGCGCGAGATTGGCTGCGTCATCGCCGTGGCGACCTGACCACCGGGCCGAGAGCACGCCCGGCATCCCATGAAGTGCGTCCACGCACAGGCCGGAGTCGTCGGCAATCGCCGGCAGCCCCGTCACCTCGGCAGCGGACCGGGCCTTGAGCAGCGCATTGCCGGCGAAGGTGGATTCGGTTTCGGCCACATCCGGGGCATCGGACGGGAGCGCAATGAGCTCGATGTCGACTCCCTCGGCCTGAAGGATGCGCATGACCTCCTCGACCTTGTGGTCGTTGCGGGTGGCGAGGACGGCGCGGATGGTCACGACGCCAGCGCGGCGCGCTGCAACGCCGTGAGTTCCACGCAGCCGGCCGCAGCCAGATCGAGGAGCTGATCCAGGAGGCGGCGGTCGAAAGGCTCGCCCTCCGCGGTGCCCTGGACCTCGACGTAGGTGCCGCTGCCGGTCATGACGACGTTCATGTCGGTCTCCGCGCGTACGTCGTCGTCGTAATGCAGGTCCAGCCGCGGCTCACCGTCGATAATTCCCACACTCACCGCGGCCACGGAGTCGATGAGCGGGTTGCCCTTCACATGACCCTGCTGCTTCGCCCAAGCAATCGCATCCGCGAGGGCAAGGTAGGCACCCGTGATAGCCGCCGTACGCGTGCCTCCGTCAGCCTGGAGCACATCGCAGTCGAGGACGATCGTGTTTTCGCCGAGCGCCTCCATGTCGATGACCGCGCGCAGGCTGCGCCCGATGAGACGTGAAATCTCCTGGGTGCGGCCGCCCAGGCGGCCCTTCACCGACTCACGGTCGCTGCGCGTGTTGGTCGATCGAGGGAGCATGGCGTACTCCGCCGTGACCCAGCCGCGGCCGGAGTCCTTGAGCCAGCGGGGCACCCCGGGGGTGAAGCTCGCCGTGCAGAGGACTCGGGTGCGGCCGAAGCTCACGAGCGTCGAGCCCTCGGCCTGGTCGAGCCAGCCGCGCTCGAAGGTGACGGGGCGAAGTTGGGCCGAATCCCGGCCATCGGATCGCGTGCTCATGGGATGCGACCCTAGGCCACG
>CAZLZC010000002.1:28071-29923 GCA_964563825.1 uncultured Actinomyces sp. | reverse complement strand
GCGGCGAGCATGATCTCCCCCTCGAACGCGGGTCGTGCCTCAGCGAGCGTCGCCTGCGGGTCGTTCCACGCCACGAGATGGGTGAGCACGAGCATGCCTGCCCCCGCGTCCTGCGCGTGCTGAGCCGCCTGTCGGGCCGTGAGATGCACACCAGGCGCTGGCTGGGACTCCAGGCAACTTGCTTCGAATACCGCCACGTCGGCATCGCGGGCAAGCTCTATGAGCGCCGGGCACTCAGCCGTGTCGCCCGAATACACGACAGCATGTCCGCCCGCTTCGACGCGCAGCCCATAGGCCTCGACGGGGTGATTGACACGGGCCGCCGTCACGTGGAAGGGACCGATGCGGTGCTCGCCTGCGACGAGGTCGCGAAAGTCGAATTGCCCCGACATGCCTGGCTCCTCTGCGAGGTCGTAGGCCCGGGCCATGCGCTGAGCCGTGCCCTTCGGACCCCAGACAGGGATGGGATCGCGCGGCCCCTCAGGGTGGTAGCGCTGCGCCACGTAGAGCCCGCACAGGTCGAGGCAGTGATCGGCATGCAGGTGGGAGAGGACGACGGCGTCGATGTCCGTCAGTGCCACATGGCGCTGCAGCACTCCCAGGGCCCCATTGCCGAGGTCGAGCACGAGTCGGAACCCGTCGTACTCGATCAGGTAGCAGGACGCAGGCGAGTCCGGCCCGGGGAATGATCCGGCGCAGCCGATCACGGTGAGGCGCACGCGGCCAGCCTAGGCGCGCTCGACCACACCGATCTCCGGGCCTAGGAATCGAGCACCCAGAGCAGAGAACCCCGCGGGATCTCCCGTCGCTAGGAATCGGTGCTGCGGCTCAGGAAGGGAAGGGTCGCGCACGAGGCTGTGCTCGGCCAGCGTGCGATAGACGTCCTTCGCCGTCTCCTCCGCACTCGACACCAGCGTCACCGTGTCGCCCATGACGTAGGAGATGACACCCGTCAGGAGCGGATAGTGCGTGCAACCCAGGACCAGGGTGTCGACATCCGCCTCCTGCAGAGGAGCGAGGTATCCCCGCGCAACCTCGAGCAGCTCGTCGCCGCCGGTCACTCCGGATTCCACAAACTCGACGAAGCGCGGGCAGGCCTCGCTGGTGATCGTGAGGTGAGGTGCCGCCGCGAAGGCGTCGTCGTAGGCCCGGGACGTGATGGTTGCTTGCGTGCCGATGACCCCGATGCGGCCGCTGCGCGTGGCGCTCACGGCGCGGCGCACCGCCGGATGCACGACCTCGACCACCGGGATGTCGTATCGCTCACGGGCGTCTCTCAGGACGGCAGCACTGGCGGAATTGCAGGCGATCACCAGCATCTTCACGCCGGACTCCACGAGGTGATCCATCACGTCGAGGGCATACGCGCGGACCTCAGCGATCGGGAGCGGGCCGTAGGGGCCGCGTGCCGTATCGCCCACGTAGAGGATCGGCTCGTGCGGTAGTTGATCGAGTACGGCGCGGGCGACAGTGAGGCCACCCACGCCGGAGTCGAAGATGCCGATGGGGTTCACGGAGTCCGCAGTCACGCTCATGCCCACACCGTGCCGTCAAGCCGGTCTTCGGCGTCGTCGATCGTGCCCTCGTAGGCCCCGGTGGAGAGATACTTCCAGCCGCCGTCGCAGACGATGAAGGCGATGTCTGCGCTCTCACCCGCCTTGACCGCCTTGCTCGCCAAGCCGAGGGCAGCATGCAGGATCGCACCGGTCGAGATACCGGCGAAGATTCCCTCCTGATCGAGCAACTCGCGCGTGCGCTTGAGGGCGTCGCGTGGGCCCACGGAAAAGCGAGTGGTCAAGACGCTGGCGTCGTAGAGCTCGGGCACGAAGCCCTCATCGAGGTTGCGGAGTCC
>CAZLZC010000002.1:16489-27971 GCA_964563825.1 uncultured Actinomyces sp. | reverse complement strand
CCCGGGGAGTAGACGATCTCGGCACCCCACATGCGCAGGATCTGAGTGCGCTCGACAGAGGTGTTCTCCGGCATGACGCAGACGAGTTTGTAGCCCTTGAGCCGCGCGGCCATGGCAAGCGAGATGCCAGTGTTGCCGCTCGTGGGCTCGAGGATGGTGCAGCCCGGCGTGAGCACACCGTCCTTCTCCGCCTGCTCGATCATCCGCAGCGCTGCGCGGTCCTTGACGGACCCGGTCGGATTGCGATCCTCGAGCTTGGCCCACAGGCGCACATCCGCGCTTGGCGACAGGCGGGGCAATCCGACAAGCGGAGTGTTGCCGACCGAGTCGAGCAGAGAGTCGTAGCGCATGGCGCGCGGAGTCAGCCGCCGGCGACGGCGGGGAGAATCGTGACGGAGTCGCCGTCGGCGACTACCGTGTCGAGCCCGCCGAGGAAACGGACATCCTCATCGTTGAGGTAGACGTTGACGAATCGGCGCAGGCCCTGCTCGTCGACGAGGCGGTCGGCGATGCCCGGATAGCGAGCGTCGAGGTCGACGATGAGCGCACGCAGGTCGGCTCCGTCACCGGTGACGTTCTTGTCGCCTCCGGTGTAGGAGCGCAGGATGGTGGGGATACGGACCTCGACGGACATGGGGGCAAGCCTAGGCGACTATCTCGATTTGCTCCTCCGTGACCACCCCGTCGACGATTCGATAGGAGCGGACTTCCACGGGGCCCTCCTCGGGGCCGCACTCGCGGGTGGAGACGAGCACGTAGTGGGCCAGGGGCTCCGACGCATAGGAGATGTCGGTGCGTGAGGGGTAGGCCTCGGTGGCCGTGTGGGAGTGGTAGATCACCACGGGCTCCTCCCCCAGGTCGTCCATCTCCCGATACAGCCGGAGCAGGTCGGCCGAGTCGAACTCGTAGAAGGTGGGCGATCGGGCGGCATTGACCATGGGGATGAAGCGCTCGGGGCGGTCCCTGCCCTCGGGGCCGGCGATCACGCCACAGGCCTCATCGGGGTGATCAGCCCGGGCATGGGCCACCATGGCGTCGACGAGTTCCGCCTGAATTCTCAGCACACGGCAAGCCTAGGACGCCTGAATTTCGCACCTCCAGGGGTGTAAAAATCGCGCCATAGGTAGTTCAACTTGCGGCCGTCCCCAACCCGGAGGACAGTCCCCCTCATACGGCGCCTCCGGGGCGCCCGATAGCGGCGCCGTAGGGCGCCACGAGAAAGGGGTGCTGCGTGGAGGTCGTAGAGACTCTCACCAATGCTCAGTTCCAAACGGTCTACAACATCCTGTCCCTGGCGCTGGCGTCCATGGCCGCGACCACGGTCTTCCTGCTGGCAGTGACACCGCGCGTGCTTCCGCGCTACCGACTCGCACTCGTGGTCTCCGCGATGGTCTGCTTCATCGCCGCCTACCACTACATGCGCATCTTCGATTCGTTCTCCGATGCCTACGTCGCAGTGGGCGTTGGCACTCCTGGTGTCGCAGAGGTCTTCGAGCTCGTCAAGGGCGATGGCTTCAACGAGGGCTACCGCTACGTCGACTGGCTGCTCACCGTGCCGCTGCTGCTCTTCGAAACGGTGGCCGTGCTCGCACTTCCCGCAGCTGTGCGTCGCTCACTGCTCTGGAAGCTCATTCCCGCTTCAGCCCTCATGATCATCCTGGGCTACCCGGGTGAGGTCACCGCCGACATGACAGGGAAGGCAGTCTGGGGTGCTCTATCGACCATCCCGTTCATCTACATCCTCTACGTCCTGTTCGTCGAACTCAGTCGAGCGGCAAAGAGCCAGCCCAACCAGGTCGGCAAGGAGCTCGCGGGCCTGCGCTGGCTGCTCCTCGCCACGTGGGGCGTCTACCCGATCTCCTACGCCTTCCCGATGATCGGGCTGGACGGAGCGGATGCCTTCGTTTACCGCCAGATCGGCTACTCGCTGGCGGACGTGCTCGCCAAGTGCCTCTACGGTCTGCTGATCTTCAAGATCGCACGCATCAAGTCAATGGATGACAGCCCGGAGTTCGCCGAGGCTGAGATGAAGGAAGCTCCTTCAAGCAAGTAGCACTCGCACACATACGAAAGCGGCGGGGACCCACGGCCCCGCCGCTTTCGTATGTCACGCCATCTCACGCATCAACGCATAACCGCGCGCACGAGGGACTCCTGCAGGAAGGTGAGCCAGTCGTACACGTGGTAGGTCGCCGAGCGCGGATCCTCTTCAGGGAGCTCGGCGAACTCCGCCATTGCTTCCTCGGTCACTCCTAGACGCGTACCCAGTGCGAGGCGGACGTCGTTGAGTGCCCCGAGCCACGCGACAGCATCGTCAGCGCTGAGGGTCACCTTGTCGCCGGACCGCCGTAGCGTCTCGATTGCCGTGCCGGCATGCGCCAACTTGGTCTCACGCAGGGACCGCTCCGTGAAGCGGCGGAATTCCGCCGACGATTCCGCATCGTCGAGGTAGGCGTCAGGGAAGAGTCGAGCGAGCGCGGGATCCTCCGGGCGCTCCGCGTCGGGGTTGAGACCGACCAGGCTCACGAGCGGATCCTCATCCTCCGCGCCCTCGGGCGTGACGAATTCGACGAGCTGCTCGAGGAGCGTCAGGAGTAGCCCCTTCTCCACCACGTCGACCCGCAGAACGATTCGGCCGGTGGCTGTGCGGCGGAAGCCGTGAACGCTCACTTGTCGTCCTTGGCAAGCGTCGCCCACAGGCCGTAGGAATGCATCGCGGTGACGTCGCGCTCCATCTCCTCACGCGACCCGGACGAGACCACCGAGCGCCCGTCCTCATGGACCTGCATCATCAGCTTCTCCGCCTTCTCACGCGAGTAGTGGAAGTAGGTCATGAAGACGTAGGTGACATAGGACATCAGGTTGACGGGGTCGTTCCACACGATGGTGATCCACGGGGTGTCCGCGGAGACGACCTCATCGACATCGGGCCGCTCGAGCTCCGTGGGTGCCGTCGTCACGGTCCCAGGGTACGGCGAGCCGTCAGCCGACGGTGATTACGAGGCGAGCAGAGGCTCCCTGCGCGATAACGGCAGAGGCGGGGACGAGGAGGCGATAGGAGGTCTCGCCCGCCACGGTCGGCTTGACCGTCGCGGTCACGCTGCCGCCCGCACCCGTGGTCGTGGTTGCCACGTCACGCCACGCGCCTGACGCGCTGCGTCGCTGCACCGTCACTGCGGTCCCCGCGCTAGTCGGGGACACGGTGCCCGTGATCGTCACCGGCGTACCCACGGCAACCTTGCTCGCACTGGCCTTGGCGGTCACGGCGTAGCGCACGGTCGTCGACACCGGAGCGCTTTCGCCCGCGGCTCGTGACCAGGAGCCGGCCACCGAGACGGTCCACGTCCCGCTCGCCGCAGCAGGCACCTTGAACACACCCTTGCCGTCACCGTCGAGGGTGATGGATCCGATCTTCGCGCGCGTGACGGACCCTCCCTGCGGCTGGAAGTACAGGGTGGCCTCGGCGTCCTTCGCCGCTCCGGCGCGCGACTCGGTGCCCACTCTCACGGACATGGTGCTTCCATATGTCGTCGTCTTGGGCGCCTTGACCGTCACCGTCGTCGCGGCGGGAGCGATCTCGCGGCCGTAATCGGCGAGCCGGGAGTAGAAGTCACTCGTCACCGTGCCGAAGTCCCACACGGCGATGCCACCGATCTTGAGATCGGGCACGATCTCAGCCCTATTCAATGCCGAGCGCGTGTCAGCGAACCACACGCGACGCTTGACGTCGCAGGTGAACTCCTTCTTGTCGACCTTGCCCGGAGTCGGCAGCCAGTAGTCGAACGTCCACTCGCCGGATTCGGCGTCCCATGTGGGATCGACCTTCTCCCGTGCGGCGATCTCGCGTGCCGACGTGGGCGTCACGCTCGTGCGCACCGGAGTGGGGGTCGGCTTCCAGTTGGCTGGGCAGTCCGCATCAACGGCCCATCCGGTGCCCACCTGGACCGGCCAGTTGCGGCCGTATTGCGGCGCTCCGATCCACACTCTGTCGGCGTATTTCTCGCCCACCTGCTGGACGGCACTCTTGGCGACGAGAGTCGCCCAGTCGTTGGGGCCGATCGGCCCTGGCACGCTCCAGCTGTAGTCGTAGGCCATGATGTTGAGGCGATCAACATAGGGAGCGATATCGCTCCACGCGTAGACCCAATAGCCCGTGCCCGGATTAGGTGCGCCTGAACCGGAGAATGGCGGCACGCCACCCGGCACCGTGGCCCACAGCGTCAGCCCCTGTGCACGGAGCTGCTCAGAGAGCTCCTTGATCATCGCGATCCAACGCGGCTTGGTCGCCTCCCACGAGTCGCGCCCGTCGTGGAATGCGAACGCCTCCCAGTCGAGATCGATGCCGTCGACGCCTGCCTTGACGGCGTAGTCGGTGATCTGCTTGGCGTAGGCCTTGCGATTTTTCGCGGTGGAGAGGTAGGCACTCAGCTGACCGGCTTGAGCGGAGCCCAGGTCGGTAATGGAGGCGTTGACCTTGATGCCGGCATCCTGCAGGGCCTTGCGCTGACGGTCGAACTTCGGCGTCGTCCAGGGTGTCGCGCTCTTGCAGAGGGGATCTCCCCAGGCGCCATCCTTGTCGTAGTCACCATTGTCATAGAGGCAGAGGGGATTCTTCTCGCCCTGGAAGGACCACCAGAACATCGCGATCTCGCCAACGACACCGTCGGCCGTCGAAGTCATCTGCGCGATGGAAGTGTCCGACGCCCACCAGCCGAACCAGCCCGAGACGATAGGCCTGGGCGACTCTGCCGCGGATGCCACGGGGGCAGCCACGAGCGTGGCGGCCGCGACGGCGGCCGAGGCGATGAGTGCGGTGGTCCCGCGCAGGCGCATGGCGCTCCCTTCGATCACTCCAGGCTACGTCGGGTGTCGCGTCGAGAGCCTCAACCGATCGGCCCAACGTGGGGATTCCCAGAGCGATCTGCGTCACATCCGAGGGATTGCCTAGCCGAGGGCTCGGGCGATGTCCTGCGCGGCGCGGGCAACGCGGGGCCCAACCTCCTCGGGCGGGGCGGTCAGCGCCACCCCCACAGCCGCCTCGATACCGGGAATCCCCAGGACGGGGGCCGCGATGCCGCTACTGCCCGGGGACTCGCCCGTGGAAACCACCCACGGGGGGTCGAGGGGGCGCCCCGCGGCGGTGCGCGCAGCGAGCACGGCGCGCCCAGCCGCACCGAGTTCCAGCGGGATGCGTGAGCCCAGACGATAGGCGACATGGACGTCGGAACGAGGCGGCTCAGCGACAGCGACGGCGAGTAGGTCCTGGCCATCGACGACGCCGAGGTAGGCCGTGGCCCCAAGGGCCTCAGCCAGTCGACGCAGCACCGGCATGGCGGCGTCGCGCAGGAGCGGCTGCACCTGGCGGGCGAGGCTGAGTACGGCGAGTCCGAGGCGGCAGCGTCCGTCGGTGCCACGCCGCACCAGGCCGTGCTGCTCGAGAGTGACGATAAGCCGGTAGACGACGGTGCGACTCACCCCGAGGGCCGCCGCGACTTCCGTCACGGTCAGACCCTCGGGGGAGTCGGCAAGCACCGAGAGGACCCGAAGCCCCCGATCGAGGGTTTGCGAGGTCTCCTTCGGCATAGGGCGCTAGGCCGCGGCCTTCTTGGCCAGCGACTTCAACTGGAATGCCGAGATGATCTCGAAGATGCCGAGCACGAGCAGCCAGATACCCGCGATCCACACGAAGATGCCCACAGCCCACGGGTTGATGAGCAGGACGACGCCGGCAAGCAGGTAGACGATGCCGGAGAAGATCGCCCAGCCCTTGCCCTGCGAGACAGAGGACGAGTTGACGAGCTGGAGGATGCCGGAGAAGAGGAACCACACGCCGACGAAGATGCCGAAGATCTCGACCTTCTCCTCGGGTCCGAAGCGGAACATCAGCAGACCGAGGAGCAGGCCGATGATGCCCGAGATGATGAGCAGGGCTCGGGCGGAGCCGGGCAGTCCGTGACCGAAGGCCCGGACGAGGGACACGATGCCCGAGACCACCAGGTAGATGGCCAGGACGACGGCGATAACCCACGTCGAGCCGCCGGGGTAGATGATGATGATCGCACCGACGATGATGCTGACGATGCCCAGCACGAGCAGGGCCCACCAGTTGCGGCCAAGGGCGGATGCCACCGCGCGCTCGTCGTCATAGGTCAGGCCGGTCATGGGGTCGACCGATGCCATGGAGTACCTCCGAGTATTCAGATGAGGGCCACCTGGCCCCGGGACGTCCCCAGGGTAGGGGCGTGAGGGCCCTTATCCCAGGAAGCGCGCCAGGTACTCACGAGTACGTTGCTCGTTCGGTGCCATTAGCACCTGCTCCGGCGTCCCCTCTTCGAGGACGACTCCCCCATCGAGGAAGCACACGCGATCGGCTGCCTCACGGGCAAACCCCATCTCATGCGTGGCCATGACGATGGTGAGGCCTTCCTCCTTGAGTTCGCGTACAGCGTCGAGCACTTCGCCCACGAGGAGCGGATCGAGCGCGGAGGTGATCTCGTCGAACAGGAGGATCTCGGGCGACATGGCGACGGCACGCACGATCGCCACGCGTTGCTGCTGACCTCCCGAGAGGCGATCGGGGTACTCCCCCGCTTTCTCCTCCAGTCCGAAGCGCGCGAGCAGGCGACGCGCTCGGTCCTCGGACTCCTGGCCCGAGCGTCCCAGCACCTTGCGCTGGCCGAGCGTGACGTTGTCGAGCACGGTCATGTGCGGGAAGAGGTTGTAGGCCTGGAAGACAATGCCCACGCGCCGCCGTACGGCATCCAAATTGGTCTTGAACGCCGTGACGTCCAGACCTTCATCGAGCAGGATGCGGCCGGCATCGACCGGTTCAAGCCCATTGATGCACTTGAGCAGGGTCGACTTGCCGGAACCACTCGCACCGATGAGGACGACGACCTGATGCTCGTGCACATTGAGGTCGATGCCGCGCAGCACCGACTCTGAGCCGAAGGACTTCCATACGGCCTCGACGGAAAGGGAGACGGTCGTCATGTCGCGAACCCCGAACCGCGCTGACGTCTCTGGCGCTCCTGAAGCCAGTCCGTGAAGCGCGTCATGGGAATGGTGAGCGCGATGAAGAGGCAGGCCGCCGCAACGTAGGGGGTGTAGTTGAAGGTGAAGGACGCATCGATCTGCGCCTGGCGCAGCACCTCGATCGGGCCGAGCACGGACACGAGCGCGGTGTCCTTCTGCAGGGAGATGAAGTCATTGAGCAGGGGCGGGGTCACATTGCGGACCGCCTGCGGGAGGACGACGTACCGATTGGTCTGCCAGGACGACAGACCGAGTGAGCGCGCCGCCATCCGCTGGCTGGGGTGCACAGAGTCGATGCCGGCACGGAAGACCTCGGCGACATAGGCACCGTAGGAGAGGACCAGTGCCACGACACCCCAGACGAGCACCTCGTCGGGCGCTCCCTGCAACTGCAGCGCGGGCACACCGAAGCCGAGCAGCAGGATGACGAGCAGCGTGGGTACGCCGCGGAAGACGTCGACGTAGACGGTCGCGAGGATGCGCAGCGGGAGGAAGATCGGGCTCTTCAGACGCCGCACAAGGGCGACGGTGAGACCGACGATGAGGATGAGCGGCTCGGCGATGAGGAAGATCCGCACGTTGAGCCAGAAGGCTTCGAGCAGGCTGGGGAACGATTCCGAGAATGCCTCGGGGCTGAAGAAGGTCTCCTGCACCGCCGACCATCCCGGCGTGCGTACGACGATGAGGGTGACGACGGTCGCCGTGACGATCAGGCTGATGATGCCGATCGCAGCGTCGCGCCAGGCTTTGCGCTGGCGGTAGCGCACACGCGCGGGGTCGACGTACGGCATGTCAGCCGGTACGCCGGACCCCGCGCGTGCTGCAGCGACTGGTGCGCTGCCGGGCTCTGTCACTCCTTGAAGTAGGGAGCCGTCGTCCCGGCCAGCCACTCATCCTGGATGGCCTGGAGCGCACCGGAATCCTTGAGCTCCGTCAGCACCTGGTTGACGCAGCCGACCAGCGGGTTGTCCTTCTGGAAGAGCAGGCCGAACTGCTCGCCGCCGTCCTGGGCGGGGAACTGACCGACGATCTTGCCCTTGGGGATCTCCACGGCGGTGATGTAGTACGCGGTGGGCAGGTCGACCACGATGCCGTCGATCTGGCCGTTCTTCAGCGCCGACTTGGCGTCGTTGGTGTCGTTGTAGACATACGGGTCGGAGCTGGGCTGGATGAAGTCCTGGATGTACATCAGGCTCGTCGTGCCCACCTGGGCGCCGAGCTTGGCGTCCTTGAGCTCCGCCAGGGTGGTGGCGTTGGCGATCGGGGAGTCCGCGAGCGCGATCACGGCCTGGTTGACGGTGTAGTAGCCGTCCGAGAAGGTGACGACCTCAGCGCGCTCGGGCGTGATCGAGATCTGGTTGATGTCGAAGTCGAAGTCCTTGGCGCCAGGTGCGTAGGACTTGTTGAAGGGCACGACTGTCCAGGCGACCTCTTCGGGCGTGAAGCCCAGGCCCTCGGCGACGGCGTACGCGACGGCAGACTCGAAGCCCTGGCCGTTGGTGGGATCGTCGTCGACGAAGTACGGCGGGTAGGCCGGGGAATCCGTGCCGATGGTCAGCTGGCCGCCGTTGACGAGCGTGAGGTTCTCCTTCGCGCACTCGTCGGGGGTCTCGGTCGGCGAGGGAGCGGCGGAGGACGACTCAGGAGCCGGCGCGGCCGAGGACGACTCAGGAGCCGGGGCAGAGGACGAAGCCCCTCCCGAGGTCTCCTGGGCGCAGGCTGCGAGCAGGAGGCCGGAAGCGGCGAGAGCGGCGATGGCAAGGGAACGACGGTGCATGGAAACTCCTCGTGAGGTGATGGCCCAATCATCCTGCCAGTACGTCAGGACGCAGCCCCCGCGGGTACTGCGGAAACCGGCTTCATGCGGGCGGCAAGCACCGCTCCTGCCAGGGCCACCGCAGCGGCCGCCCACCAAATCGCGTCGTAGGTCGAGGACGTCGCCCCACCCTGGGCCACGGCCGCGGCATGAACGGCGCCGAGCAGGCCAAGAGCCAGAGCGCTCAGGATCGCGTCGGAGATCTGCAGCGATGCGGAGTTGACGCCCTGCTCGGCGACCGGCGAGAGGCGCAATGTCTGCACAGCGATCGAGGGGAAGCACAGCCCCATGCCGACCGAGGCGACGAAATACGACACCACGCAGACCATCGGAGGCAGTGCGGTGACCAGGCAGAGGGGAAGCGAGACGAGTCCGACCGCGACGATGAGCGCGCCCACGCGCACCGTGCTACTGCGATCCGTCGACTCGGGGATGCGGCCCTGGGCATAGGAGCCCATCCACCAGCCGAGCGCGGAGACGCTTAACGCGAGTCCCGCGACGGTGATCGTCAGTCCTCGCTGCTCCACGAGGGCCAAGGGGATGAAGACCTCGGCGCCAAAGAACGCGCCCGCAAGAATCCCGCGCATCACCACCGTCGTGGGGAGGCCGCGCTGCAGGCGCAGCGTGCCGCTCGGCAGGAGTGTCCGCACGCCCACGACGACAAGGCAGAGCCCCACCACCAGGCACAGGGCGTCGAACCACAGCGGGAGGCCGGCAGGGCGCACGAAGGCAACCATCGCCGCGGTGAGGCCGATCGCGGTGACGAAGGCCATGGGTATGCGACCGCGCGCCCCTGGCTCCCCCGTGCCGCCGTCGTGCTCCCGAAGGACGCGGCGCAGCAGGACGGCGGGCAGGATCAGCACGAAGGGCACGAGCAGGAAGGCGAGACGCCAGCTCAGTGAGTCGGTGAGCCAGCCGGCGATGAAGGGGCCGACGAGTGCCGGGACCACCCACGAGGCCGCCATGATCGAGAACGCCTTCGGACGCAGGTCCTCGGGGTAGGCGCGCGCAACGAGGACGTACGCCGCGACGATGAGCGCACCACCGCCGAGACCCTGCACTCCGCGAGCCACGATGAGGAGGGTCATCCCCGGAGCCAGACCCGCAGCCACAGCTCCGAGCGCGAACACCCACAGCCCGGCCCACATCGTGCGTCGAGGTCCGTCGCGATCGCACCAGGTGCCCGCGACGACCATGCCGACAAGGGAGCATGCGACGTAGGCGCTGAAGGCCCACGCGTAAATGCCGAGACCGTCGAATTCGATGGCGACCGCCGGCATCACGGTGGACACGGCGATGCCCTCGAAGGCAAAGAGCGTGATGGCCGCGACAACGCCGATCGTCACGGCGCGGTACTGCGGCGCGAAAAGGCTCAGGAGTCGCCGTCCGAACCGTTGGGCTTGCCTGGCTTCATGCCGGAGAAGATCGCCTCGCACTCAGGGCAGACGGGGAACTTCGACGGGTCGCGCCCCGGCACCCACTTCTTGCCACACAGGGCGCGCACGGGCTTGCCGGTCACCGCGCTCTCGACGATCTTGTCCTTCTGGACGTAATGCGCGAAGCGCTCGTGATCGCCGTCGTCAGTGGAGGCGAGGCGCTCTTCGGTGAGGGTCGTGCCCTCGAGGGTGGGCGACTCCAGGGGCGTGCTCATACGGTGAGTGTAGGGCGGGCCGGGCTAGTTCAGCTCGGGGTCACCGGGGTGCCCGGGCCACCAGGCGAGGGTGCCGCCCGCGCGACGCAGGACTGCCGCCCACAACTGCTCCGGGTCGGCGAGGAAGGCGTCCGAAACCAGGTCGCCGGGCGCGACCACGGCCCACGATCCGCGGTCGAGCTCGTCGTCGAGTTGCCCGGGCGACCATCCGGCGTACCCGGCGTAGATGCGCAGCGCCCTCAGGTGCGGCACGAGGGTGTCGGCGGGGACGTCGAGATCGATGATGCCGAGCGCGCCGACCACCCGACGGAAACCTTCCGGCTCCTCAGGATCGCGCACAAGCGAGTCGAGCGCCGCCAGGCCCAATGCACTGTCGAGGGCAACCGGGCCTCCCTGGAAGAGGTGCGGTGTCCCGGTGAGGTGATCGCGCCACCCAGGCAGCACGGATGCGACATCGAGCGTCGTGGGCTGATTGAGTACGACGCCGAGGGTGCCGGACTCGTCATGCTCGATGAGGAGGATGACAGCCTGATGGAAGGGCTCTTCGAGATTGGGCGCGGCGACGAGGAGCAGTCCGGCCTCAGGCGGATCCGCTGGGCGACCGATCGTGGTGGTCTCGAGCACAGGGCCATCGTGGCGCGTGGTGACGCCGTGCGTGAGACCCTGGGGGGTATGACGACCATTGCACTCACCGAAGAGACGTTCGCCCCCACGGTCCAGGGCAGCCCCATCGTCCTCGTCGACTTCTGGGCCGCGTGGTGCGGGCCGTGCCGTCAGTTCGCCCCGGTCTTCGAGAAGGTGAGCGACGCACACGCTGACATCGTCTTCGCCAAGGTCGACACCGAGGCTGAGCCCGGCCTGGCCCAGGTCTTCCAGATCTCCTCGATCCCCACGCTCATGGCGATCCGCGACGGTGTCGTCCTCTACTCCCAGGCGGGCGCCCTCCCCGAGCAGGGCCTCGAGCAGCTGATCCAGGCCAT
>CAZLZC010000002.1:0-16389 GCA_964563825.1 uncultured Actinomyces sp. | reverse complement strand
AGATCGGCCACAAGGAGTCGATGGCCGACACCGCTCGCGTGCTCTCCCGCATGTTTGACGCCATCGAATACCGCGGTGACGCACAGGCGACGGTCGATGAGCTCGCGCTCCACGCCGACGTACCCGTCTACAACGGCCTGACCGATGAGTGGCACCCCACGCAGATGCTGGCCGACATGCTCACCATGCGCGAGCACTCCCCAGACGGCTCCCTCAGCTACGCCTACCTCGGCGATGCCCGCTACAACATGGGCAATTCCCTGCTCGTGAGCGGAGCGATGCTTGGCGCGGATGTGCGCATCGTGGCGCCCGAGGCGCTGTGGCCATCACTCGAGGTACGCCGTGCGGCCGAGGAGCGCGCGGAGCGCACCGGCGCTCGACTGCTGCTCACCGAGGATCCCGCCGAGGGCGTGCCCGGGGCGCAGTTCGTGCACACCGACGTGTGGGTGTCCATGGGCGAGCCCGCCGAGGTCTGGGCCGAGCGCGTGGCCCTGCTCAAGCCCTACCGCGTGGACTCATCAGTCATGGCTCTCACCGGCCGGGCGGACGCCCGCTTCATGCACTGCCTGCCGGCGTTCCACGACGAGAAGACAGCCGTGGGCCGCACAGTCGCGGAGGAGTTCGGCCTGCGTGGCGGCGTAGAGGTGACCGACGAGGTCTTCGAGTCGCCCGCGAGCATCGTCTTCGATCAGGCGGAGAACAGGATGCACACCATCAAGGCGCTGCTCGTCGCCACCCTCACCTGACCTGGTGCCGCGCACCCGACGCCTTCCGCAAATCGGCGTATCTGGAAGTTCGGCAGCCTTATCGACACATCCAGCTTCACGGAAGTGTCGATAAGGCCGCACAACTGCACTGGCGAGCGATCGCAACGGGCGAAAGCCCAGCGACGACGCTCGGCGCGAGGCCTGCTGGGGACGGTGCTACGCCGACAGCTCGGCGCTAGGCCTGCTGGAGGCGGTAGCGCAGGGCATCGAGCTGGTCGTACAGCGCCGAGGGCACCCGGTCGCCGAACTGCTCGTAGTACTCCTGCGTGAGGTCCGCCTCGGACAGCCACGACTGCGCGTGGACCGCGAAGAGCTCGTCCATCTGCGCAGCCGGGATGTCCAGCCCATCGAGGTTGAGCTCACCCTCCGCGGGGATGCGGCCCACGGACGTGTCGACAGCGTCGGCGTTGCCTTCGACACGGCGCACGATCCACTCGAGGACACGCGAGTTGTCTCCGAAGCCGGGCCAGATGTAGTTGCCGTCCTTGTCCTTGCGGAACCAGTTGACCTGGTAGATCTTCGGCAGTTTCTCCGGCGAGGTGAACTGACCGATCTTGAGCCAGTGCGCCCAGTAGTCCGCCATGTTGTAACCGCAGAACGGCAGCATGGCGAAGGGGTCGCGGCGCAGGGAGCCGACACTTCCCTCGGCGGCAGCGGTCTGCTCCGAGGACACCGTCGAGCCCATGAAGACGCCGTGCTCCCAATCGAAGGACTCCGTGACGAGCGGCACGTTGGTGGCGCGGCGACCGCCGAAGAGGATCGCATCGATCGGCACACCCTCCGGGTCCTCCCAGTTGGGGGCGATGGAGGGGCACTGCCCCGCCGGGGCAGTGAAGCGCGCGTTGGGGTGCGAGGAGGGGCGACCGGCCGAAGGGGTCCAGTCCTGGCCCTTCCAGTCGATGAGATGCGCGGGCGGCTCGTCGGTCAGGCCCTCCCACCACACATCGCCGTCATCGGTGAGCGCGACGTTGGTGAAGATGCAGTTGGCGTAGAGGGACTTCACGGCGTTGGCATTGGTGTGCATGCCGGTGCCGGGGGCGACGCCGAAGAATCCAGCCTCGGGGTTGATGGCGTAGAGGCGTCCGTCCTTGCCGAAACGCATCCAGGCGATGTCGTCACCGACGGTCTCGACGGTCCAGCCGGGCACCGCCGGCTCCAGCATGGCGAGGTTGGTCTTGCCGCATGCCGAGGGGAAGGCAGCGGTGATGTAGCGGATGTCACCCGATGGAGCAGTGAGCTTGAGCACCAGCATGTGCTCGGCCATCCAGCCCTCATCGCGCGCCATGGCCGAGGCGATGCGCAGGGCGAAGCACTTCTTGCCCAGCAGGGCGTTGCCGCCATAGCCCGAGCCGAAGGACCAGATCTCACGAGTCTCGGGGAAGTGGGTGATGTACTTCGTCTCATTGCACGGCCAGGACACATCAGGGCGTGCATTGCCCTCGGCGTCGATCAGCGGATAGCCCACCGAATGCACAGCGGGGACGAAGTCGCCGCGCTCGCCGATCTCCTCGAGGGCTGCGGCACCCATGCGGGTCATGATCTTCATGTTGACGACGACGTACGGCGAGTCGGTGAGCTCGACACCGAGCTGCGCGATGTGCGAACCGAGCGGACCCATCGAGAAGGGCACGACATACATCGGGCGGCCGCGCATCGAACCGGCGAAGAGAC
This sequence comes from uncultured Actinomyces sp., assembly GCA_964563825.1. Lineage (GTDB taxonomy): Bacteria > Actinomycetota > Actinomycetes > S36-B12 > S36-B12 > Mxb001. The sequence goes on along the minus strand of CAZLZC010000002.1, from coordinate 13,951 downwards.
CGCCGAGGATGCCCTTCATCTCGACCGGGTCCATCCAGTTGTTGGTGGGACCGGCATCAGCCTCGTAGTGCGAGCAGATGTAGGTGCGGCTCTCGACGCGCGCGACATCGCTGGGGTCGGAGCGCGCAAGGAAGGAGTTGGGACGCAGCTCGGGGTTGAGGCGGATGAAGGTGCCGCTGTCGACCATCTGCGCGGTGAGGCGCTCCCACTCAGCGTCGGAGCCATCGCACCAGATGATCTCGTCGGGCTGCGTGAGCTCCGCGACCTCTTCGACCCACTCGAGCAGCTTCTTGTTGCGGGTGGGCGGATTCTCCAGGCCACGGATCGTCATGGGAGTCCCTTCGGTCGAACGCCGTTGTCCGAGGGCCGCCGGAGCGGCATGCCGCCATCCTGCCGTTCCTGCAAGGCTCCGAAAACCGTGAAAACCCTTACACGGTCAGCTTTGTGAGCAAGGGCACAGCCGAATCTCAGGTGGTGGGACGGAAGCGACGCAAGAGGAGGCTGTTGGCAACGACGAAGACCGAGGAGAAGGCCATCGCGGCACCCGCGAAGAGCGGGCTGAGCAGGCCGACAGCCGCCAGCGGGATCATCGCGACGTTGTAGGCAAACGCCCAGAAGAGATTGCCCTTGATCGTGCGCAGGGTACGGCGCGAGAGCCTGATGGCGTCGACTGCCGAGAGCAGATCGGAGCGCACGAGCGTGATGTCGCTGGCCTCGATCGCAGCATCGGTCCCCGCGCCCATGGCGATACCGAGATCGGCCTGGGCCAGCGCTGCGGCGTCATTGACTCCGTCACCTGTCATTGCGACAGAGGCCCCGGTCGCCTGCAGATCGCGCACGACGGCGACCTTGTCCTCGGGCAGCACCTCCGCAAATACCTCGTTGATGCCGACCTCACTCGCGACAGCATTCGCTGACCGTGAGTTGTCGCCCGTGAGCAGGACAGGTCGCAGGCCCAGCTCGCGCAGGAGCGTGATTGCGCGCGCACTCGACGGGCGGACCGCATCAGCGACCACGAGTGCCCCGCGGACCGCACCCTGCCAGCCGACCGCGACGACAGTGGCGCCGTCTCCTTCCGCTGCATCCATAGCGGCGACCAAGGCATCCGGCACCGACGGCGCTCCCACCATGTCGGCCACCCATGTGGGGCGCCCGACAGCGACGGAGATGTCGCCGACGCGACCGGAGACGCCGAGCCCGCGGAAATTGGCGAAATCTCCCGCGGGGGCCACCTCGAGACCACCGGCGATGGCGCGGGCGACGGGATGCTCGCTGTTGCGCTCCACCGCGGCGGCGAGACTGCCGACGATCACCGGGTCCTCGCCCGCCGCGACGAGCACGTCGCGCAGCGCCATCCGCCCGGTCGTCACGGTGCCGGTCTTGTCGAGCACGATGACCGATGCGCGGCGCGTGTCTTCCAGCACTTCGGGTCCGCGGATGAGAATGCCTAACTGCGCACCACGTCCCGTGCCGACGAGGATCGCCGTCGGTGTCGCAAGACCCAGCGCGCAGGGGCAGGCGATGATCAGAACTGCCACGGCAGCAGTGAACGCCGCCTCGATATCACCCGTCAGGAACCACCACGCACCGAGCGTGATCAGGGCGATGACGATGACGACCGGGACGAAGACGGCGGAAATCCGGTCGGCGAGGCGTTGCACCGGAGCTTTGCCGGCCTGGGCTTCGACCACGAGTCGCGAGATACGCGCGAGCTGGGTGTCGGCGCCCACGCGCGTCGCGCGCACGGTGATCACGCCATCGACGTTGATAGTGGAGCCCACGACGGCATCACCCACGCCCACCTCGACCGGCAGGGGCTCCCCCGTGAGCAGCGAAGTGTCGATGGCGCTGGCACCGTCCTCGACGACCCCATCAGTGGCGATGCGCTCGCCCGGGCGCACCACGAATCGTTCGCCCACATGCACGTCCGCGACAGGGACCCGTCGTTCGACCCCGTCGACGATGAGGGCGGCGTCGGGAGCGGCCAGCTCGGCGAGTGCCCTCAGGGCGGCCGTCGAGCGTCTCTTGGCGCGGGCCTCGAACCACCTGCCGGCGAGCAGGAAGACCGGCACGGCGGCAGCGACCTCGAGGTAGATGTCCGGAAGTCCCATCTCGGAGTGACCGCCGAATCCGTGCGACATCGTGTAGCCGATCTCGCCCGCTCCACCGAAGACGATCGCCCACAGGCTCCACAGGTACGCCGCAAGGACGCCCATGCTCACGAGCGTGTCCATCGTCGCGGCAGCATGACGCGCGTTGATCGCTGCCGCGTGATGGAAGGGCCAGGCACCCCATCCGACGATGACGGTTGTCAGCGCGAGAGCAACCCACTGCCAGCCGGGGAATTGCAGGGCCGTGATCATGGAGAGCGCGACGACAGGCAGAGCCAGGACGAGCGAGACGATGAAGCGCGTACGCAAGGAATCGACGTCACCGCCGTCGCTCACGCCATCGCTCACGGGGGCCGCCGCGTAGCCCGTTTGCTCAACGACGCGCACGAGGTCGGCCACGGGGATGTCGGAGTCGAGTTCGATGTGGGCGCTCTCGGTCGCGTAGTTGACCGTGGCATGCACTCCAGGCACGCGATTGAGCTTGCGCTCGATGCGTGACGCGCAGGTGGAGCACGTCATGCCTGAGATCGCGAGTTCGACGCTGCCAGACACGTGGCCTCCTCCCTCAAGCACGCTACCGCCCCGAACGCAGGGCATGGCCGATCCATTCCTGGACCGCCCAGTCAAAGGGGGCTACCGTCAGGGCTACGACGCACGCGCGCCCAAGGGAGGCAGCCATGGATCCGCTCTACAAGAACATCAAGGGCCGCTTCAAGGAGGCAGCCGGAGCGCTGACAGGAAACGACGAGCTCCGCGCCGAGGGGGCCGCCGATCAGGCCGAGGCCCAGGTAGAGGACCTCGCCGGTGCGGTGACGGACAAGGCCGGCGAACTCACCGACCAGGCCGCTGACAAGGCGACGGGTTACTGGAACCAGATCAAGGAAGCCTTCGACGAGGGCAAGAAGGGCGAGTAGCAGGACCTTCGCCTCGCGCAGCGCGCCTCCCCTAGAGTCGCGTCATGGCCGGTCGACTCGCGCTCGTGGGCAGTGGCGAATACCTCCCCGTCCTCAGCGAGGTCGAGGACTGGCTGTTCGCAGACAACGACCGCGTCTATGTCCAACTCGCCACGGCGTCTGCCCCCGAGGGCGACGCCCGACTCGGCTACTGGCATGACCTCGGCCGCAAGGCCGCATCGAGACTCGGCGCGGAGCAGATCGTCGTCGACGTACGCACCCGAGATGATGCCTTTGATGAGCGCTGGCTGCCGCTCATTGAGAGTGCCGGGCTGATCTACCTCTCCGGTGGCAACCCGACGTTCCTCACCGAGACTCTCCAGGACACTCCGGTTTGGGACGCGATACGCCGCACCTGGCAGCGCGGAGCCGGCCTCGCAGGGTGCAGCGCCGGGGCAATGGCGATGGGTGGCACGGTCGCGCACTTCCGGCACCCCGGCAGGGAGCCGCTCGCCGGTCTGGGAGTGATCCCCGATGTTCGCGTCTTTCCTCACTTCGATCGCTACACACGATGGATTCCCGATATCGCACTTCGACCCTTTGCCTCCCGCGATGCGACGATGCTGGGGATCGACGAGGACACGGCACTCGTCGCTGAGGATCCTGGCCGCGAGGGCCCATGGGATTTCCATGTCGAAGGCAGGCAAAGTGCCTACATCGTTCGACGAGACGACGTGCACAAGATCGATCTGCCGATCGCCCTTGCGGTCGATTCCTGACGTAGCCTGAACGCGTGAAGGCTCTGCTCGCTGCTGCAGGAGCGATCCTCGCCGTGATCGCGGCACCCGCTGCATCCGCGGCGCCGCCACAGAATCCCGATCAGGTCATCACCGTCTCCGTCATTTCATCGACATCGACGTCGGGCGTTCTCGAGGCCTGGGAGCGCCGCGGTGCGGAGTTCGTGCGCGTCCGCGGGCCCCTCACCGTCTCCGTCGGCGAGGACGGTGTGGGCCTCGCATCGGAGCGGCGGTCGCGCACCCCCCGGGGCGTCTTCGCCCTCACCGAGGCCTTCGGCCGGGCAGCGGACCCCGGCACTGCGCTGCCCTATACACGCGTGGGCACCTCGCACTGGTGGGTGAGCGATGTGCAGAGCGCGCACTACAACCAGATGCGAGTGTGTCGACCGGGAGCGTCATGCGGATTCCGACAGTCCCGATCCGAGCAGCTCGGTGCGATCGAGGCCTACAGGTACGCCGTCGTCATCGACTACAACCGCGACCCCGTCGTCCCTGGACGTGGGTCGGCGTTCTTCATCCATGTGAGCGAGGGCAAGCCAACCCAGGGGTGCATCTCCATGCGCCAGTCCGATCTGAAGTCGCTCATGCGCTGGCTCGACCCTGCCGATGAACCGATCATCTCGATCAACATCGGCGACGCCGCCTACGCCGTGCTCGACTGACGCTCCAGCCAGTCGGCGGCAAGGTCCGCGATGATGCTCGCGCCCGTGGAGTCCATGTGCACTCCGTCAGGCGAGATCACCCAGCCGCGGGCGAGCGCGATGGCGTCGTAACTGCGGCCCAGAGCGAAGTGCTCGACCAGTGAGGCGACGCCTGGAACCCAGGACCCGGTCCAGGCCGGACCCGAGATGGCCCCTTGGCTCGCAAGCAGGTCGGTCAGGCGCTCGTAGACGGGTAGGTACGCCGCACCTGTCTCTGTGCACACGTCGTGGATCGCGTTATTGGCCTCGCGCACGACCGCATTGACCGGGGCGGCGAGGTCCTGGCCGATCGGAGGCAGTGAGCACAGGGCCACGCTCGCCCCCGCCCCCTGCAGTCGGACCACGGTGTCGCGCAGGCAGGCGGCGTACCAGCCCAGTGACGGATCTTCGGGGAGGCGCTTGGACTCTCGCGTGCTGCGCGTGGCATCCGGAGTCAGCGACGCCTGCACATCATTGGTACCGATGAGGATGACGACTTGAGAGGGGCGACAGGCGATGATGCGGTCAGTCCGCTGGAGCAACTCCCACGCGACGTTGCCGTTGACCCCGGCGTTGACACATGTGCGCGAGGGGAAGCGCTCGCGCAGCATCTGCACGAAGTCGACCGAGGCGCGTCCGCGCACGATGCTCGCTCCCGCGACGACGACAGGGCGCTCCTGCGGAGGAGCAGACGCGAGGAAGTCTTCGACATCACCCAGCGCCCGACCCTGCACGCGAGCGACGGTGTAGGCCACCACACCACCGACGCCAGCAGCCGTGGCCGTGGCTGCCCAGGCCAGTCTCCGTGCGCGCATGTCCGCCTCCCCGGGGCATCCTTCCATTTCCATGGGCACCCGGAGGGCCACGTCACCGCTAGGGTGCCCTGATGTCGATCCTGCGTGCGACAACACCTGCCGATAAGCGCGCCCGCTCCGCCGTTGTCTATGGATCAGCGGGCACCGTCGTCGAGTGGTTCGACTACGGGCTGTACCTCTACCTCGTCCCGGTGATGTCACCGCTGTTCTTCCCGTCGGACGACGCCATCGTCTCCGCCATAGCCAGCCTGGGTGTCTTCGCCGCAGGCTCCATCATGCGCATCGCTGGCGGAGCGTTCTTCGGAAGCCTGGGCGATCGCCTAGGTCGCAAACGTGCCCTCGTGCTGTCGATTCTCATGATGACGGCACCGATGGCACTCACGGCATTCCTGCCCGTCTACGCCGTCGTCGGCATCGCGGCTCCGCTGCTCTTCACCGCCATGCGGCTGCTCCAGGGCTTCTCGGCCGGGGGCGAATACAGCGGCACGATCGTTCAGCTCGTGGAGCAGGCTCCCCCTGGCAAGCGCGGGTTCGTCGCCTCCACTGCGGTCTTCACCTCCGGACTCGGCGTCATCCTTGCGTCAGCCCTCGTCGCCAGCTTGACGACGTGGACCTCCAGTGAGTTCATGAGCGACTGGGGCTGGCGCATCTGTTACCTCGTCGGCGGTGCCCTTGGACTCTTCGCCCTCGTGATGCGCCGACGCATGCCCGAGACCGAGGAGTTCCTTGAGGAGGAGCGCGACGGTGATGTGCCCAAGCAGCCGTTGCGCTACGCCCTGACGCACCTGCCCAAGCAGGTCATCATCGCGGCCCTCCTCGCCGGGTATGGAGGGATCCTCTACTACGTCGTCCTCGGATTCGTGCCGACCATCCTGGACTCCTTTAGCGAGATCCAGTCCGACACCGCACTATGGGTGACCACGGGCATGACGGTCGTGTACGCCGTAGCAACGCCAGCGTTCGGAGCACTGTCTGATCGCTATGGACGGAAACTCACTCTCACCGCCGCTGCAGTGGGATTCGCCCTGCTGAGCGTGCCCATGCTGTGGCTCATGACCAACGAAGGCCTGGTCGTCGTCATCCTCGGCGGTCTGGTCCTCCTGGTGCTGCTCATGCTTTACACAGGCCCCGTGGTCGCCGCCATCGGCGAGGAATTCCCTTCGAAGGCCCGCTACTCGGCACTGGCGGTGGGCTACAACCTCGGATCGGCCATCTTCGGCGGCACCGCGCCCCTCATCGCCGCCTTGCTCATCGACTGGTTTGATACGCCGGTCGCCTCGGCCTTCCTTCTCGTCGTCGCCTCTGCCATCGCCATTCCCCTACTCCTCAGGATGCGCGACCGCAGGTCCATGACGATGGATGAGATCAACGCTGAATTCGACGTCCACTAGACATGCCTAGACGTTGACTCCGGCCTGTCGGACGGGCTAGGACCGTCACTTCCGTCACACTCGTGCTACCAGTGCAGTCAGCCAAAGGAGGCACGTCACTATGGGTCGTCCGTTCGGAGTCACACTCGTCGGGATCCTCGTCATCATCGCCGGTATCAGCTACGTCTTCACCGGCATCGTCAGCATCTTCAACGCCGATCTTCGCGCGAGCATCGGCCTGTTGAGCATCATCGTCATTCTCGTCCTCGGCCTGATCTACCTCGCCGTGGCGAAGGGACTTTTCGACGGCAACAACTTCTCGCGGTTGCTGGTCGGCATCGTGACGGTCGTGGCCCTACTCTTCGGCATCTTCCAGCTCATCTTCGTGAGCGGTGCGCGGTGGAATGGCCTCTTCAGCGCGATCTTCTCGCTCATCATCCTGGGCCTGCTCTTCTCCCGGAAGGCGACGCTCTTCTTCACTGCGCGCTAGGGATCCCTGAGCGACCCCTGAGGGCCTGGAGGCACCTGTCTCCAGGCCCTCCGTCATGCCGGGAGAGCCCGGCAGGGGCGGTCGCTAGGGTCCGGTCATGGATCCCCGCCCCTTCAGCCAGGTCGACGTCTTCACGGCTACCCCCCTCTTTGGGAATCCCGTCGCCGTCGTGCACCAAGCCGAAGGAATCACGACGGACCAGATGCATACCTTCACCAGTTGGACGAATCTCTCTGAGGCGACCTTCCTGCTTCCTCCCTCGACTGATGCAGCCGACTACCGCGTCCGGATCTTCTGCCCGGGCCGGGAGCTCCCCTTCGCAGGGCACCCCACCCTTGGCACCTGCCACGCCTGGCTCGAGGCAGGTGGCGAGCCGCGCTCCGACGTCATCGTGCAGGAGTGCGGCGCCGGGCTCGTGCGCATCCGTCGCGCGGGAGATGTGCTCGCGTTCGCCGCTCCCCCACTGCAGCGCAGCGGGCCACTGGATGAAGCAGATGTCGAGCGCATCGCGCGCGGACTGGGACTGACCCGGGCCGACATCGTCGACCACCAGTGGTGCGACAACGGCCCCGGCTGGCAGGCAGTGCTCCTGGAGTCAGCGGATCAGGTCCTCGCCCTCGACCCCGACCCGGCCCTGCTCGCCGGTATCGACGTCGGGGTGGTGGGCCCGCATCTATCGGGCGATGTTGACTACGAGGTGCGCGCATTCTTCCCCGGCAACACGGGCGTCACGGAGGATCCCGTGACGGGCTCGCTCAATGCCGCGCTCGCCCAGTGGCTCATCGGGTCGGGTCGCGCGCCAGAGACCTACATCGCCGCGCAGGGCACTGCACTCGGTCGTGCGGGCCGGGTGCACGTGACACGGGAGGGCGACGACATCTGGGTGGGCGGTCGCTGCGTCACGGTCATCTCTGGAGAGGTGGAGCTCTAAGCGCGAAGTAGTCGCTGGGCGACGCGGACGCCCGACCCCAGGCCTTGCAGATGCTCGATGAGTTCCGCGGCAGCGACCGATAGCTCGGCGTCGCCCACCGGATCGAGCACGTCGATGATGAAGAGTGCTGACGTGGTGTCATCTCGCAGTTGCGTACGCCGTGCCTGACGCCAGTTCCACCGACGACAGGTCACGCCTGCGTCGTCACACCAGACAACCTCCCCCGGCTCCGGATGCTCAATCACGTCGGCTCCCTCTGCGGTGGTGTCGAAGGATTCCGTGCCAGCAGCTCGGATCAGCCGAGGCGGTCCGGCATACCTGCTCAGGTCTTCCCCGCCCAGCGGCAGTTGGTGCGCAACCGAAACGGCGTTGTAGATATCTGTGAGCCGGTTTACGCGTGGAAGTCCGGACTCAACTCGACGGAGCAGGGCCTCGAGACCGTTGCGCGTGCGCTGGGGCTTGGCACCGAAGGACCGATAGGTCTCTCGCCAGGACGCCACACGCGGCAGTTCGTCCACCGGCGCCGCCTCGAGCGCTGCACGGGCAGACACCTCCGCGGCGCGAAGTAGGGCCTCACTTCTCTCGTCGCTCGGACCGGGCTCGAGTCCGTCGACGGCAATGAGGAGTGCCCGGTAGTCAGGCCGGAGCGCAAAGACATCAGCGTCGATCGCCGCCTGGGCGAGGTAGGCGTCGAGATCCTTTGCACGGGTGTCCACAGCCAATCCCCTTCTCTCAGGCGCACGGCCGACGGGCGACCGGTCAGCAGGTGAGCTCGTCGAGGAATTCGCCCGTGACCTGGATGTAGGTGTCGACGTCGGCTTCGTCGATGGCGTAGGAGACCGAGGGGCCGGCGGTGGCGATGGAGTCCCAGACGCCGCGGTTGAGGAGGAAGACCTTGCGGGCGTCGGCCAGGGGCAGCACGATCGAGGCGAAGCTCTCGGCTCCATTGCGTGGGGCGTGGGGCGTGAGGCGGAATTGGATGCGACCGCCGAGCCGGTCGATGGTCCACGGCAGGCCGACGCGGTCGACCTCGCGCTGCAATCCGGTCTGCAGCCGCGCGCCGAGCGTGTCGACCCTGGCGCTGGCCTCGCGGGTGAAGATCTCGCTGAGGCCCACGCGGGCGGCGGCCATAGAGAGCGCATTGCCGTAGAGGGTGCCGCCGACGGCCAGGCCGTGGGCATCGCCGGTCTCGACCAGGCCGGGGTCGTGGTCCCGGTGGGCAGTCATCACCTCGGCGACGGCGTCGGTCATGCCGATCACGCCGATGGGGACGCCGCCACCGATGCCCTTGCCACCGGTGAGCATGTCGGGCTCGATGCCGAATGCGGTCGTCCCTCCACCATGGACAGCGAACTGGACGTGAGTCTCATCGACGATGAGAAGAGCGCCGGCGGCGCGCACATCGGCGTTGAGGGAGGCGACGAATTCGGGGGTGGGGAGTACGAGCCCACAGTTGGTCAGGGCCGACTCAACCACGACGGCGGCAACATCGCCGCGAGCAAGGCGAGCACGGAGCGCGTCAGGGTCGTTGTAGGGGAGGGCGTCTGCGGTCTGCGCCGTGGAGGGATCAAGGCCGGTGAGGTCGCCCTCCAAACTGCCGTCGTCGCTACGTGACCACAGCGTCTGGTCGAGGTGGCCGTGGTACTTGCCGTCGAATACCAGCACGGTGGAACGCCCAGTGGCCACGCGGGCGATGCGGATCGCGTCGGTATTGGCACCGGTGGCCGACAGGGTGAATTGCCATTGGGGGAGGCCAAAACGATCGGCGAGCAGCCGGCACACCTCAACCGCGTCGGTCGTCGGCAGCAGGAAGTGGTTGCCGAGGAGGGCTTGGTCGTGGATGGCCCGCACGATGGGCTCGGGTGCAAACCCCGCCGGCATAGAGAGGTCGCAGGCGTTGAAGTCGACGTACACGTTGCCGTCGAGGTCCTCGAAGCGCGATCCCGATCCGCGGACGGCGACGACCGGGGCGTGACGGTAGAGCGAGCGCATCCAGGCCATCGGGACTCCACCGGGCATCATGCGATCGGCGTCGGCGAGCCACTGCGCCGACCGCGGCGTGCGCTGGGAGAAGGTGGTCAACTCGCGATCCAGGATCTCGCGAGCGCGCTGGATCACAGCCTCGTTGACGTGCGGATAGTGCGACGTGCTCAACGTGGGCCTCGTCTCTCATGATGGGGACCGCCGAGCCGAGCCGGTCGCTAGGGACCCCCTACAGCAAGCCGGCTCAGTGTGGCAAGTTCTTTTCGTCCACGGTACCGAGCATCCTCACTCAGCCCTCATCGAGGAGGCGCCGGAATACCTTCGGACCGGGGGGAAAGACCGACGGGGGAGCCTAAGGGGACGGCACGAAAGAGCAGAAGACGTTGTTTGGCGGCAGCTGTCGGCGCAGGATGTAGCGAGTGACCGGGTCATTGACGCACGTCGATGGAGCAAACAGATAGGTCACATGCTGGGAGCTGTTGTAGTTGATGAGTCTCGACCCGGCGTACTGATTGGCCATGATCTTGCCCCATAGCCACGGCGTGGCCCGGTCACCGAGGGACAGCACCACGACCGGCGGAGTGGGCAGAGCGATCGTGGTCCAGTCGCTCGGCACCGGCGGGGAGTAGTCCGCGGGCAGCCCCTGGCAGCTCGTGATGTTTTCCGTCGCGACAGCGAAAGCAGTGCCGTAGTCTCGGGCGGCACTGGCGGCAAGCCTACCGGCCATTTCGGGCGTGGGTCGATCGTGCAGGTCGGCGCAGTTGACGAAGGGGAAGAGGTAAGAGTCTGAGTAGTCAGGCTCCCCATCCTCAAGTGCTGCCACTGCCCGCACGGCTGCCTTACGCGTCTGAGCCGAGGGCTGGGCAACGAGCGCGTCATAGACCAGGTTGATGCCCTCCCGGATTTTCGAGTACTCACGCTGGTCTGAGAGAGCACCGAAGACGTCGCCGGAAAAACTCCAGCGCGAGAAGGGCCCGTCCGGCGTCTCGATGTAGGTGTCGTCGAGCACTTCAAGGATCTGCTCGAACTTGCGCGTCTGCGACCGACCCATGACGGAGGAGTAGACCTGCAGGGCCGTCTGCCAGGCCATCGGCTGCTGACTGGAGAGGCGATACACCGTCTCCTGGGGCCACAGGCTGCCGTCGACGATGACGGTGCGCAGGCTGTCGGGGAAGGTCTTGGCGTAGGTGTAAGCGATGCGGGTGCCGTAGCTCATCCCCCAGAAGTTCCACCTGGGATAGCCGAGCGCGATACGCATCGCCTCCATGTCGCGCACGACCTGCCACGTGCCCAGATAGGGCGCGGAGTTCGGGTTCTTGGCGAAGCAGTCGGCGAGGGCCTCACCCCTGGCAACGGCCCACTCTGACCACGCCTTCTCCCAATCCACCGGCCCGGTCAGCGGCAGGGTCGGATCGGGCATGGCGCCGCACCCGGTCACCTTCGGCCCGCTCAGCCCAATTCCGCGCGGATCCCACATGACGAAGTCGAAGCGGTCACGCACCTGCCGGGGCAGGGCCGAGTAAACGCCCTCGCCGCCGTCGATGCCAGAGCCGCCCGGGCCACCGGGATTGAAGGTGAATCCCCCACCACTGCGCGCGGAAGGGATCACGCGCAGCGCGATCGTGGTGGTGCGGCCGTCATCGGGGGTCTGCCAGTCCAGCGGCACCGTCAGCTCCGCGCACTTCGTGCTCGTGGGCTTCACGTCCGCTGGACAGGCCACGTAGGTCAGCGTGGGGGTGAACGTCGCATCTACCGCGCGGGCCGGTGCTGCGGTGGCGCCTGCCGGCATCAGCCCCAGGGCCAAAGCCGCGGCCGAGGCACACACGAGCGAGGGGACTGCGAGCGAACGACGGGAGGTCACATCCGACCCTTTCCTGGCTTCGATGCAGGAAGGCATTCCCGCAGAACTGAACACTAGCAGCGACGAGACGCAGCGTCAGCCCATCGCGGGCCTGGTCCAGATCCGGACCATCCTGTCCTGCGCCCGAAATCGACGTGAAGCGGTCCGTTTGCGTCGTTTTCGGGCGCTGTAGACGGCGGGAGCTATTCCGGCGCTACCGGGCGGGGATGATGACCGTGTTGGAATTCGTCTCACCGTGAGCGATGTAGACGGACGCCCTCTTGCTGGTCTTGCGCGACCACGTGAAGGTGCCGTTGGCAGTGGGCGTGATGACCGCCGTGCCCTCCGAATATGCGCTTTGACCGGAGAAGCGGATCCATGGCCGCAGCGTCTTGCCGGTCAAGCCGGTGGCGGTGCCGGTGACCGTGATGCGCTGGCCGTCGCGGGTGCCGGTGATCGTGATCGACGGCTCCGGTGGGCTGTACGTGAAACTGCCGGCCGACGCCTTGAGACCGCCCTTGAAAGTGACCGTCACCGGCACGGTCCCCGTCCCGGCGGGCACCGTGAGGTTCCAGGCGTCACCGACGTCGGCAGCCAGGCCGGTGGCGCGCCTGCCGCCGAAGGACACCGACGTAATGGTGGCGTCATCTACATCGTAGGCCACCTGCGTGACGTCCAGGGCCACCGTCACCGTGCTTCCAGCCCGCCCAGCTGTCGATCCGAGCGATGGGGTTACGCGCCCGATAACGGACACGGAGTCGGTGCGGCTGTTGGTGACGTAGACCAATCCCGCATGAGTCCCGGAGCCGTCGACCGCGACTCCCCGGAGCCCCGCACCCACGGTGATCGTGTCATCCCACGTGTTGGTGCGTCCGTTGATCACCGAGACGGTGCCGGAGTTGTTGGCGACGTAGACGGTGTCGTCCACCTGGTCCACAGCGAGGCCCCGGGGGTCGTACTGCCCCGCCGCGGTGATCGTCCCATCCCACGTGTTGGTGCGTCCGTTGATCACTGACACGGTGCCGGAGTCGTTGGCGACGTAGACGGTGTCATCAGCCTGGTTGACAGCGACATACAAGGGGTCGTACTCCCCCGCCACAGTGATCGACGTCATGTCGTTGGTGTCGCGGCCGTTCATCACGCTCATGGTGCCAAGGGCGTTCTCGATCAGGTAGACGGTGTCATCCACCTGGTTGACGGCAACAGCCTGGAAAGCACCACTGAAGGTCGTATCAAAATCCCACGCGTTGGTGCGGCCGTCGATCACCAGATTGGTGTTAGCAAAGAACTCGGTGACGTACACGGTGTCGTCGAGGTCGTTGACGGCAACATCCACGGGTCCGTAGGAGAGACCGTCGGAGATCGTGTCATCTACCGTACCGACGCGGCCGTTGATCACCACCACGGTCTGGGCGAAGCCGAATCCATCATCAGGCCCCTGCGTGGTGACGTAGACGGTGTCGTCGAGGTCATTGACGGTCACGTTGCTGGGAGCCCCGTAGTCCACAAGACTGATCGAATCTGCCACCGTGCCGGTCACGCCGCTGATCACCGACACGTTCTCGCTGTCCGTGTTGGTGACGTAAACGGTGTCGTCGACGTCATTGATGGCCACACCTACCGGGCCATCCCCCACGGTGACGGTCTTGATGACCGCCAAGGCGCTGGTCGCGGCGGCCGACCTCGGCTCCAAGGGAGGCGCTGCTGACCCGGGGGTCGAGGGCACCAGGGCAACCGCGGCGGCTAGGCCGCCGGCAACAATGACGATTCGGATCCGCCCCATGGTCTGTCCCCTTCAAGGCGCGGACCCCCCGTCGCCTGCTGCGACCCCCACGCTCGGTTGCCCGTCATGCTATACATCCCTGAAGGCCGCTTGCTGGCAGTCGGCTCAAGAAGCGGACGTGGACATGCAGACGCCCTGGAGCAGCCCGGATCTCACAGGAAAGGAGCCCGAGGCGTATGCCTGGAGCTCCTTTCCTGTGGTGGTATGTGGAGGTGCCGGGAATCGAACCCGGGTCCGCTCAGATCCAGTCAGGTCTTC
>CAZLZC010000001.1:25414-41977 GCA_964563825.1 uncultured Actinomyces sp. | reverse complement strand
TATGTGGAGGTGCCGGGAATCGAACCCGGGTCCGCTCAGATCCAGTCAGGTCTTCTACGTGCGTAGCCGTGCTGTCGCTACTCGGCCTCCGCGCTTTGTACGGCACCGCGCGGTAGCGGCCCAGTCACTGTTTGGCTTTCCGCACTCCCCCGTGACCGGGGAGATTGGTGAGTCTCCTAGATGACGTCAGGATCCGGGTCGGAGACTTCCCGGGCTGACGGAGTCGCTACTCGCCTCAGGCGGCGAGTGCGAACTCGGACTGCGTCTTTTTGGCAGTTATTTGGTTACCGGCATCGTTAACGAGATAAGCCGATGTCCTCGGCACGCTTCCCCTGATCTAGAACTCTGATCGTCGAAACCTGTCACCCCCGCTGTTCAGTTGTATCCCCATGGTACGCCGCCGTGAGAGACGCCGTTCCCGCCTCTTCGGGGGATTGGTTGAGAAAACCTCACTCGATCTCCCGAAGCTGCCCGCCTCGGCTGGGAGGGCGACCCCGTCACTCCCTCATCCAAGGCCCTCCCACACGGTGCCGGGGCGGATCCGCTACCTACGGCGCGGGAAAGACGGAGAGCTGCTCGGGAGTGACGACGTAGGCAGCCTCAGGGGATGCCGCGAGCGCACCCGCGGAGGACACACCCCCGGCCTCCTCCCAGGAGACTCCATCGGTGGACGTGACCAGGGCGCCGTCTGCGAGGAGGGCCCAGAGTCGACTGCTGTCGGAGACCGCGGCGATCAGGACGGCCGCGCCTCCTCCTGCATCGGCCGGGGCGGCCTCACCGGGGGCCCAACTGGACAGTGCCACCCCATCAGCGATCCAGAGTCGGCCGTCGAACCACGCGAGCGACGTGGCCTCCATCTGAGCGATCGCAGTCCAGGTGGCCCCTGCGTCTTCGGAGTACAGCACGTCACCCGTGGTCGCCGAACCGGCAATGCGGTCACCATCGACCGCGAGTGCGTGGAAGTCGATCTCACCGGTGAGCGACACAGTGCTCCACGTCTCAGCCGCGTCGGTACTGCGCAGCAGCCCCACGGGATCGGGCAGGGTCGAGCCCTCGCCAGGGTGCCCGCTGGCCACCAGCAACTCCGACGATCCGGCCAGACCCATGAAGTCATCGCGCGATGTGCCAACGGGAGTCACCGCACCGGAGACGACATCCACCCGAACCACCCCGGTGTGGGTGCCCACGAGCAGGCCCCCGTCCACAGGGACAGCCGCATGCACGTGATCCAGCGGAGCGGAGAGAGCAACGCCGGAAGTGGACGCCGACGGATCCCCCTCTACCGCACTGCTCGAGCCATTCAGGAAGCCCTGCATGTGGGCTATCTCGTCCGCTTGCGTCTTGATGATGGCTGCAGCCAGGGCCGCCACGCGTGGATCCTTGGAGTCCACGACATCCTCCGCCATGTCGATGGCGCCTTCGTGGTGCAGGATCATGAACTCCGCGAAGAGCCGGTCGAATTCCGGACCGTTGGCGTCAGCCAACTGCTGCATCTGATCGTCGGTCAGCATGCCGGACATGCCGTGTCCACCGTGCTCGCTCATCGCCTCGTCCATCGGCATGACCGGAATGCCCCACTCCTCCAGCCAGGCGGTCATCTGGTCAATCTCAGGCTGCTGGGCCTCCTTGATTTCAGCTGCGAGGGCCTTGATCTTGGGGCTGGAGGCCCGAGTCTCCGCAAGCGTCGACATTTCGACCGCCTGCTGATGGTGAGGAATCATCATCTGCGCAAACATCGCGTCGGCCGCCGAAGCGCCCGTGGTGCTCGATGGCGAGGCCATCCCCATATCGTGCGAGCCACCGCAGCCGGCGAGGAGCACACCGAGGGCTGCTGCGGCCAAGAGAGTCAATCCGGTACGTCGAATCATGCCTAGAGTCCTTCCGTGCGTGGGTAAGTGATCGATCGGCAAGAGGCCGATCGATCACGTCCGCGACACGGAGAGAAGGGTGAGATCCGGTGGCCTGAAAGCCCGAGTCGCCGTGGGAGGCACGTGCAGTCTGAGGTGAGTCACCCGCCAGCGACGCACCCGTGCCAGGATCTGCGGCAATACAAGGCCGACGAGCATGAGCAGGATCGCGAGGCAGGTCGCGGCGACTGCGGCAAGCCCGCTGGGCTCGTCAGCCGGAGGCTGCGGGGACGTCGGAGCATGTGCTCCGAGGCCACTCCCGTGATCAGCATGCGCCGCGTGGGTATCCATGGACAGGACCCCGCCAGGGGTGGCGGTAGAGGCGTGAGCCGAATGCGCCGCCGCGTGATGGCAGGCGACAACGACGAGGTGGTGCATCCCGACCAGACCGAGGGCCAGGAGGGCGACCACCACGAGCCGTGGCGCCACGCTGCCGATCCCGCTCACGCCTCGATTGTAGCCCCAAGCCCGCGTCACCGCGCGCCGAGGCCCTTGAGCCGCTTGTAGAGGCCGCGGTACTCCGCGTACACCTCTTGATACGCGGCCCGATCGCAGTCCCCCGGGTCGAAGACGCTGGCTACCTGCACCCGTCCTGCTGCCTCCGCGAGGGTGGTCTCTCCCAGGCAGACGCGCGCCCATTGAGCAGCTCCCGCCATCTGGGCATCCCGCGGCTGCGCCACCTGCTCGACGGGGCGATCGAGCACGCCGGCGTAGATCGCGCACCACAATTCCGACTGGGCGCCTCCACCCAGGATGCGCACCGAGTCAATCCGCCGCTTGCAGAACTTCTCATAGACGTCGAAGAGCCAGCGCGAATTGAGGGCGACACCTTCGAGAGCAGCGCGGATCATCGTCGCGCGATCGGTGCGCAGCGAGAGCCCGAGGAAGGCGCCGCGCACTTCCTTGTCCTCGACCGGGCTGCGCTCACCGTTGAGCCAGGGGGCGAAGAGCACTCCCTCGCTTCCGGCAGGTGCGGACGCCGCCTCTGCGGTGAGCACGGCGTAGTCATCGTCGAAGACCTGCTCCCGCAGCCAGCGCAACGCGGCACCGCCGATCTCCTGGTTGTCCGCGATGACGGGCATGTGAGGGTCGAAGCCGGGCACGGTGGCGATGGAGTGGAAGACGTCCGTCCGCTTGAAGGGCACACGCGCACTGATCCACGACGTGGTCGACACGGCGATATGAGTGGCATAGGGGTCGATGGCACCACTGCCGAGGATGGCTGCGTGAAGATCCGGAAGCCCGCAGGCCACCGGGATCCCCGGAGTCAGCCCCAGGGTCTCGGCGACCTCCGGCAGGAGCGGGCCGAGGATGGATCCCATGGGCAGCAGCGGCGGCAGCCGATCCGGATCCCTTCGCGCGCGTCGCATGAGGTCGGGCAGATAGCGCGGTCGCGCACCGATGCGGTTGTCCGTGAGCCACGACAAGATCATCGACGCAGGCGTCGCAGCCGCGCGACCAGTGAAGCGCATGCCGAGGTAGTCAACGGGCTCGAGCAGCCAGCGTGCTCGCGCGTAGATCTCGGGCATCTCGCGCTGCAGCAGCAGGGAGTGCCCGGTGGGGTCAGCCCCGGAAGGAGTCGGCGCGCCGCCGGTCGCGCGCACCCACGGGATCACCTTCTGCGGCGCGAAGCCCTGCACGCTCACGGGGCCACCGATGACATCGCGCATGTGCTTGCGGGCGCGCGTATCGGCCCACAGCAGGACCGGGCCCACGGGCGTGCCGCTCGCATCGACCGGCACGGTCGATCCCCACTGCCCCGTGATCGCCACGGCTCGTGCATCGCCGCCCACGATCGATGTGACCTCGCGGACGCACTCGCCGACTGCGGTCCACCACTGCACGGCGTCCTGGGTGGCCTCGCCGTCGAGGCCGATCTGCACATCGACAGGTCGATGGGCCACGGTGAGAATCGATCCGTCAGGTTCGACGGCGGCCATCTTGGGGCCACCATTGCCCAGGTCCAGGGCCAGGACCCAGCTCATGTCAGGCCTCGGGCGCCGTGGAGTGCATGGCGTCGAGGACGCCGCCCATGACCATGCGCAGGGTCTGGTCGCCGTCCGGCATCGCACCGAAGCCGTACATCGCGCCACTCTTGGCCGGCTCTCCACGATGGGCGACGGCGTAGTCGACGGCTTCGCGCAGGTCTGCGAGGAAGTCCTCGGCCACACCGGGTTGGGTGTTGGGACCGGTGACGCAGAAGTGCAACGCCGGGGGCAACTGGAGTGAATTCATGCGCCAACCACGCTCCTTGAGAGCGTCGTTGACGAGGTAGACGTCGAGATCCGCGTCAGGCGCGGACATGAACGACGTCATGAAGAGGGGATCACCGATCACCTGCAGTTCGGGCATCGACTCCCGGATGCCGGCCTTGATGGTGTCGTTGGTCGCCAGGATGGCGCGCGCACGCTCGAGGTAGCCCTCGCGCCCCATGGTCACCATCGCTGCCCAGGTCGATGCGATGAGGCCGCCGCTGCGTGAGCCCGCGAGGCCAGGCGAGAGGTAGAGGCCGCCCGGCCACTCCGTCGCCGCGAAGTACTGGCGGGCACGAAGGGCGGTGTCGCGATAGAGCAGGACCGACGTGCCCTTGAGTGCGTAGCCGTACTTGTGCGTGTCAGCCGAAAGCGTCGTCACACCAGGCACGCGGAAGTCCCACAGCGGCACGTCGTATCCGAGTTGCTCGGCCCACGGGAGCAAGAACCCGCCTAGGCATCCATCGACGTGCAGGCCGATGCCACGCGACTGCGCGAGCTCGCCCAGGTCCGCGATGGGGTCGATGAGACCGTGGGCATAGTCACCCGCGCTCCCCGCGATCGCGATCGTGTCCGCGTCGATGAGCCCAGACATTGCATCGACGTCGACGACGAAGCCGTCGGTGAGCGGTGCATCGCGCACCTCGATGCCGAGCCAATGCGCACCCTTGCGTAGGGCGACGTGGACGCTGACGGGCAGCACGATGTTGGGCATGCGTACGCCGCGAGACTCGCGCGCCTCCTCGCGATAGGCGTAGAGCGCGTGGACCAGGCTGTCGCTGCCACCCGAGGTCACGACGCCGATGGGTTGCGGGTCGTGGAAGAGGTTGGCCGCCATGGCGATGATCTCGCCCTCGAACTTGGTGGCCGAGGGATACATGTCACGCTGCAAGACGTTGGCGTGGGCGAACTGCTCGAAGACCTCCGCGAGGAAGTGGTAGTGGCCGTGATCCCCGCTGTAGAGGCTGCCCGAGACTCGCCCCGCATCCCCCACTGCATCCTCGGCCTTGGCCATGCTGGCGATATCGGTGAGGATGGCGTCGCGCTCGAGGCCCTGCTCCGGGATCGCGCGCTGCGTCGGCACCGTTCGCCGGTAGGGGAAGAGGTCGTCGAGCATCCGCTCCAGACCGTTGTCCGGCTCCGCGCTCATCAGTCCATGCCCTTCGATCGGCGCCCCACTGCGCGCTCAGTCTCGCGCTTGGCCTCGCGCTCGGCAATGGCCTGGCGCTTATCTCCCTGCTTGCGTCCGGTCGCGAGAGCGAGCTCGACCTTGGCGTTGCCGTCCTTGAAGTAGAGGGCGAGAGGGATCAGCGTGAAGCCCTTCGCCTGGACCTTGGTCTGGATCTTGCGGATCTCATCGCGATGCAAGAGCAGCTTGCGGGCCCGCCTGGGCTCGTGATTGGTCCAGGTGCCCAGGTCGTACTCCGGGATGTGCACACCGCGCAGCCAGACCTCGCCGTTATCGATGGTCGCGTAGCCATCGGTGAGCGTGGCACGGCCCGCGCGCAACGACTTGACCTCGGTGCCCGTGAGGACCATGCCCGCTTCGACCGTCGACTCGACATGGAAGTCGTGGCGCGCCTTGCGGTTCTGGGCGATGAGCTTGCGGCCCTGCTCCTTGGCCATGGCTAGACGCGGAGGTACTTGCGCAGCGTGAGGAAGGCAGCGAGGCAGGCAAGGGCGATGCCCGTGATGTAGAGGATCGGCGCGATGGCGACCACCGCATCCCAGCCTACGAAGGCGGTGAATTGGAATGCGGGTGCCAGCACTCGGTCGACGACGAAGGCCTTGACCAGGATCAGTCCGCCGGTGGCCAGCGTCGCGCCGATGGCGGCGGCGATGGCCGCTTCGAGAAGGAAGGGCAACTGGATATAGAAGTTGGAAGCGCCGACGAGACGCATGATGCCTGTCTCGCGTCGCCTGCTGAACGCCGCGATGCGCATGGTGTTGACGATGAGCAGCACGGTGACGATGAGCATGGCTATGGCGATAACGAGCGCGATGGCCTGCAGGCCACCCAACAGCTGGAAGAACCGCTCGAGGAACTGCCGCTGATCATTGACCTGCTCGACTCCCGGTCGGCCTTCGAAGGCGGACGCCACGATGTCGTACTTCGTGGGGTCGGACAGTTTCACGCGGAAGGACTCGGGCAGCGCGTCGACGGTGACGCTGTCGACGATCGGTGAATTGCGGTACTGGACGATGAAGCGGTCGTACGCCTCCTGCTGGGTCTCGAAGTAGATCTCCTGGACGAGAGGCTGGAGGGACTGCAGATCTGCCTCGATCTGCTCCTTCTGCGCATCCGTGACCTGGCCGCCGGCGCATGAGGCGGTCTCGGAGTTGTCATTGCACAGGAAGATGGAGACCTCGACCTTGTCGAACCAGAAGTCCTTCATGGTGTCGACCTGGGAGCGCACGAGGAGGGCAACTCCGAAGAGGGCCAGGGACACGCCCACCGTGATGATGACGGCGATGGTCATCGTGAGGTTGCGCCGGAGGCCGTTGCCGACCTCGCTCAGGACGAATCGTGCGCGCATGCCTACCTCGAGTATCCGTAGACGCCGCGGGACTGGTCGCGCACGAGGTGGCCCTGCTCGAGCTCGATAACGCGCTTGCGCATCTGGTCGACGATGGCCGCGTCGTGGGTCGCCATGACAACCGTGGTGCCCGTGCGGTTGATGCGCTCGAGGAGCTTCATGATGCCCTCGGAGGTCGCCGGGTCGAGATTGCCGGTGGGCTCGTCCGCGATGAGGATGGCCGGCTTGTTGACGAAGGCGCGCGCGACAGCGACGCGCTGCTGCTCGCCACCCGACAGCTCATCGGGCATGCGGTGCTCCTTGCCCTCGAGGCCGACGAGCTCGAGCACCTCGGGGACGATGCGCTGCACCTGGCTGCGCGACTTGCCGATGACCTCGAGAGCGAAGGCGACGTTGTCGAAGACGGTCTTGTTGGGGAGCAGTCGGAAATCCTGGAAGACCGTGCCGATCCGGCGCCGCAGCTGGGGAACCTTCCAGTTGGAGAGGCGACCGAGGTCCTTGCCGGCCACCCAGACGCGACCCTCGGTGGGGGTCTCCTCCTTGAGCACGAGCCTGAGGAACGTCGACTTGCCCGAGCCCGAGGCGCCCACGAGGAAGACGAACTCCCCCTTCTCGACCTCGAGGGACACGCCCTCCAGGGCCGGGCGGGCCTGGGTGGGGTAGAGCTTGGTGACGTTCTCGAACAGGATCACCCGATGAGTGTAGGCCGTGGGGCGGGCCGAGCCAGCATCCACGGGGAGCCCACGGCGAGCCCTCGGCGTAGGCGCTGGGGAAGCCCCTGAACTCCTAGTTCGGGACGATCGTGACGCGCTGGGCGCGCAGCGCCATGATCAGTGCGACGATCCAGCCGATGATGGTCCACCCCAGCAGGAGGTTGACCCAGAAGACGGCCCAGTGGGGCACATCGCGGACCGCGGCGATGCACCACGGGAGCATGTAGCCCGCGGTGAGAATCGCAACGATGACGGAGACGACCTTCGTGGTCGTCCAGGAGCGGGACTCCGGTTCTACCGAGTAAGCCATGCGCCCAGGCTATCTCAGGAGGCCATCTCACCCTGGCGACGCCACCGGATCCCTGACTCGATGAAATCATCGATCTCACCGTCGAGCACGGCGGAGGTGTTGCCGGTCTCGTGCTCGGTGCGCAGGTCCTTGACCATCTGATACGGGTGCAGCACATAAGACCGCATCTGGGTCCCCCACGAGCCCGCGGAGTCGCCCTTGAGTGCATCCATCTTGGCCTTCTCCTCCTCCCGCTGCTTTTGCAGGAGCTTCGACTGGAGCACAGCCATGGCCGTGGCGCGATTCTGCAGCTGGGAGCGCTCGTTCTGGCACGACACGACGATGCCGCTGGGGAGGTGCGTGATGCGCACCGCAGAGTCTGTGGTGTTGACTCCCTGTCCGCCTGGGCCGCTGGAGCGGTAGACATCCACTCGGATCTCGTCTTCAGGGATCTCGACGTGATCCGTCTGCTCGATCACCGGGGTCACCTCGACGGCGGCGAAGGACGTCTGTCGACGCCCCTGGTTGTCAAAGGGCGAGATGCGCACGAGGCGGTGGGTGCCCTGCTCGATCGAAAGCGTGCCGTAGGCATATGGCGCCTTGACAGCGAAGGTGGCCGACTTGATGCCAGCTTCTTCGGCGTACGACGTGTCGTACACCTCGAATGGCCAGCCGTGGCGCTCGCAGTAGCGGGTGTAGAGCCGCAGCAGCATCTCGGCCCAGTCGGCCGCATCGACGCCACCCGCCTCGGATCGAATCGTGATGAGCGCCTCGCGAGCGTCGTACTCGCCCGACAGCAGCGTGCGGACCTCCATCTCGGAGATGTCACGGCGCAGGCCCTCTAGGTCGCGCTCCGCTTCAGTCCACGAGTCGGCGTCGTCTTCACTCTCCGCGAGCTCGACGAGCACGACGAGGTCGTCGAGCCGACGGCGCAGCCCCTCGATGCGACGCACGTCACCCTGCACGAGGGAGAGTTGCGACGTGATGCGCTGGGCATTCGCCTGGTCGTCCCAGAGGTCAGGGGCCGATGCCTCGACCTCGAGATCGGCCGCTCGAGCGCGCATTGCCGGGACGTCGAGCACCTGCTCGATGCCGCCGAGCGTCTGCTCGAGGGAGGCAAGCGCCTCGGAGATCTCGGGGATGGCCACGACGCGGAAGCCTACGTCGTGCCGTCACCCCTCAACTCAGTAGGTCGCCAGCCAGCGTTCGGCCAGGCGCCAAGCGAGTAGGTCCACCTGCTGACGGGCGGCAGTGGGTAGCCCCTTGGCGTCCGGGTAGTCGTACTCGAGGCTCATGATGACGTCCTTCACGAGGTAGAGGACGTAGTAGCCGCCATCCTCGCTCTCGGGATTGCGGACGCTGCCGCGCGCATCGATCCAGATCCAGATCCCCGTCCGTCCGTCGACGGTCTCACGTGTGCGCCCATTGGATAGGTACTGCACGTTGCGATTGCCCGTTTCCCCCGCCCAGTCAGAGCGACCCGTGCAGAACTTCGCCTGCTCCACGATGTAGAGCCACTCGCGAAGTGCCTGCTGAGTCGATGCGTAGGGCCAGACCTTCTGCTCAATCGCGACCGGATCCTTAATGGAATTGGTCTCGCCCAACTCGACCTGGTAGAGCAGATCGGTCGCTCGGCCTTGGATATCCCTGCCGTTCTTGTCACACAGGGACTGATACTGGGCTTCGTGATCCTTCATCGTGTACTCGATGCCGGCATCGACCACGAGCGACCTGGGCACATCGGCCCGCACGAGCATGCGCGCAAAGACCTTTGCCTGCTCCTGGGGCGTCGGGGTGGGTCGTGGCTTGGCCGTCGCGGGCGGAGCAGCGACAACGAGGCTCGCGCCGATGACCGCCGCCGCAAGGGCGGCAGTCCAGTTCCGCATCGTCACGGCGTACCCGCCTGGATCGGATTGGTGTTGACGATCAACGTCGATGAGCTGAAGTCATCGCCCCCGAAGACCTCGTTGATGGCCATCACCTTCACCGCATAGTCGTCGCCGAACGTCAGTCCGGTGAGGGCGCATGACGTCGTCGAGATATCTCGGCACACGGGGGTGCCGTCGAGAGTGACCGTGTAGGTCACCGCTCCGACATCCGGGCCACCCGCAGTGACCGACGGGAGCCACTCGAGCGTGATGCTCGACCCCGACGTGATCGTTGCCTTATCGATCAGCGGCGGCGGCGGCGGACCCTCCGGAGTAGCGAAGGCCGGATAGTTCGACGTCGGACCCCAACCGAACTTGTTCTTGGCTGCCACGGTGAAGGAGTACGTCGCGCCGTTGACCAGGCGCATCCACAGGTACTCCCCCGCGCACTCGAAGTCAGGGACATCCTGAGTCGCCTTGACGGGGCAGGTGATGTCCTCGGCGAAGACGCCCGCCGGGGCATTCACGGGTGTGGCGATCAGTCGGTAGTGGGTCGGCTCGACGCCACCGTTGGGATCAGCGTCCTCCCAGGCGAGGTTCACGGTGGTGTTGCCCGTGCCGGTGATCTCGACCAGTGGCGGCTTGCCGGGCAGTCCCAGGGGATTGTGAACTGTGTTGACCGTCATGGCACCCGGGGAAAGCCGGGTGTAGGCCTGCACGGCGAACTGGTACTGCAAGCCCGGCTTGAGGCCCGTCAGGCGATACCGGCGCACGTCTGCACCCACGCTGATCTGCGGATATTCCGGGCGCTGATTGGGGTACCAGTAGCCCTCATTGTTGAACAGCGAGATCGTGTAGCCGAGGATCGGCTCGTTGCCCACGTGCTCAGGGGTCTCCCACGCGATCGTTGCCGTCGTCGAGCCGGCAGAGACAACCCGGAAGTCGCGGGGACCGCTCGGCCGCGCATTGGGGATGCCGATGGCAGGCAGGGACTCCGGGCTCGGGAGCAGGGTGCCCGCGGAGTTGCGTGCCTCGACCGTCACGTCGTAGTGGTAGCCATTGAGCAGGCCCTCGATCTTGCAGGACGTCGCCGTAATGAGCTTGCACGGCGACTGCGGACCAGGCAGCGCCGAGTTGGTGATCACCCGATACGAGCGAATGGTGCCGCCTCCGGTGTCCAAAGGCGGATCCCATGAGACGTACAGCGACTGCTGGTCGGGGACGACCTGGACGTTGAGCGGCTCACTCGGCGCCACGACCGCCATGCGCTGAGCCGTCACCTTCTTGGACTCGCCAGCCTTCGACAGGGAGCTGACGCCGAAGGTGTAGGTCTGGCCGATGACAAGGTTGGTCACGTTGGCGCACCACTCCACGGGAGGCCGCGAGCCCACCGGGGGACAGGCCTTTACCCGGACGGTCTCCAGTAGCGTCCCGTCGACGTACACGCGGTAGCCGGTGATGTCTGCGGTGTCCTTCGGTGGTGTCCATCGCAGACGGATGAGCGGCTGCCCCGGGTCAATGGGGTTCTCCTCGGGGACGGCGCGCAGTCCCGCGGGAGCAGCCGGAGCCGCAGCCTGCGCGGGCGCCGTGGCACCGAAGGCCAGGAGCGATGCGGCAGCGAGAGCCACTCCCGTGGAGCGAAGAGCGCGGGCCAGAACCATGGATCCTCCGAGGGCGAGCGTTGATGAGACAGCGTCCTAGCGGGACCCTAACAGCGTGCCGGCTGGGCACGATCGGATTCGGCTACTGGGGCTACTCGCGGTGGGCGGTCTCAGGGCTGAACGCGGGGAGGCAGACAGCGATGTACGCCGCACCCTCGGGCGTGCGATAGCGGATGCGCTCGCCCGCGCGGGTGATGACGGCCTGCCCAGCCGCCACGCGGATCTCCCCCTCGGGCGTATCGAGGTGGAGAGCCCCCTCGAGAACGACGGTGAACTCGTCGAAGTCAGGTGCCTGGAAGGGCTCATCCCATCCGGCGGGTGCGCGCATGTGCGCGATCGATACCGCAGCGTCGCCCGAGGCGACGTGGCCGACGTACTCATCGATGGTCTTGCCGCCTGGCACGGGTATGCGCACCGGAGCGTCAATGATCTCGGCCATGGGACTCCTTCGTCGTGCGGGTGTCAGCGGCTCGGACGATAGCTGAGCACGGCTCCAGCCTCGACCTCGAGGTCGTAGGCACCCGATGGGGTGAGCCAGCCCGAGAAGGGCGGTCGTACGCGGTCGGTCATGGCGACGAGGACGATGTCGTTGCGCAGCGACACCGCGACGAGGCGCCCATCTCCGGGGTCGCGTCGGACGTGCCGTTCGACGGCAGTGCGAATCCTCGTAGGGTCGAGCCGGATGCGCGGATCAGCGCCACCCGAGTAGTACGCATCGATATCGATCGCCTGGACACCCGCAAGCGCAGCAGCATCGGCTTGCGACTGGAGGGCACGGCGCGCCAGAAACACCGTGGATGCGTCGACCACGACCGCTAACGCCAGGATGCAGATGACGATGAAGCCCAGGCTGAGCACGAGGATGCTGCCTTCATCCGATACCCGCTTCGTCATGGGGCATCCCGATAGTCATCGATCACGGCCAGATGCACAGCACTGACAGGCACCGCGCCCACGGTCGAGTCGGCCAGCGAGTCGGGAAGGAAGGGCAGCCGCACGCGGGTGCTCACGCGCACCCGGATAGAGGTGCCCGGAGCCAGGCAGGATCCATCGCAGTCGACCCGGAGCTCGTCGCCTCGCCACGCCACACCCTGATCGGCGAGAGCCACGCGCGTAGCCATGCGCGCGGCTGCTCGCGCCTCGGTCAAGCCGTCGGCCTGAGTGAAGGCGCGCGCGGACTCGCGTGCTGCCTGTGTGACGGCGTAGGCAGCCGACTGGACGCTCATGACCGCGATGACGGCGTAGGCGATGGGCACGATGACGAGCACCACCAGGACAACGAACTCCACCACCGCGGCGCCGTCGTCGCCCCGCAGTCGCCGGAGGAGTCGCTGCCTCATGATCGCTCCGCAATCGCGTGCCCCTCGACCGTGAGCGCCGTCGGCCCGAGGGTGCCGAGGAGCGGCAGTCGCGCGGTGACGAGGACACGGACGACCTCCACGCCCTCGAGTCGGGTGCGAGACGCCACGACATCCTGTGCGGCATCCCCGCCCAGCGCGTCGTCCAGCACATCGCGCGTGCGGGACTCCGCTACAGCCAAGCCAGCCCCCGCGAGCGCACCGGCCCGTGCACCCTCCGCAGCCGCTGCGGTCAGGGTCGAGCGGACGTGCAGCGCGAGGATCACCTGGAGGACCGCGAGCGCGACGAGCAGGAGCAGCGGGGTGACGAGTGCGAACTCCACGACGGCGCTCCCGCGGTCCTCCCGAAGGCGGGTGAGCAGCCTCACGGTCCCGACACGCTGTTGATCGCGCGATCGAGGACGCTCGTGAGGGCGTCGTCAGCCACGAGCCACAACGCCGTGACGAGCCCGGCGGTCATGACGGCTACGAGGACCCAGCCGGGCACATCGCCCCTGTCACTGGTGGTGATCCTCGCGATGAGGCGGGTGAGGGTGGTGCGAATGCGGGACATGACCTACTCCTTCTTGTTGTGGGATCTCTTGTTGTTGCGGGATGTGTTGACGGGATTACGAGACAGTGAGTTGGAGCCCATGCAGGCCCGGGTAGAGAGCAATGACGACGACGATGGGCAGGATGAAGAAGACGACGGGCACGAGCATGAGCACTTCCTTGCGCCCGGCCTTCTCCAAGAGACGTCTCCGACCAGCGGCACGCGCGTCCGCCGCTTGGGCGCGCAGGACCTCGGCCATGGGCGTGCCCCGCTCGGTAGCCACCGCGATGCCATCGGCGAAGCGGGACGCCTCGAGGCTGGGTACGGCGTCGGACATGTCGCGCAGGGCCGCGGGGAAGGCGGTCCCACCCCGGACACGGCGTACAGCGAGGCCGAACTCGCCGGCCAGCTCTCCGCGAACGGTCACGGCAACGCGATCGAGTGCAGCGAGCGGTCCCTCACCCGCCGCAACGGCGAAGGCAACTAGCTCAGCCACCGTCGGCAACTGCTCCGACATTCGCGTCGCCCGGGCCCTCGTGGCTTTAGTGAGAGAACGATCGTGCGCCAACCAGCCGCCCACCGCACCCACGAAGAGAAGCGCGGTCACCGCTCCTCCCGACACGGATCCATTGCGCACGCTGAGGAGCAACCCGGCCGCAGCACCCACACCGGAGCCCGCGGCGCACCAGACGAGTCGCTCAAGCCGGTAGGCGTCGGCGTCACCTTCGCGGCCCGCGCGACGCAATCGCGTGGAGAGATCGGCGCCATCGCGACTCACCAATCGAAGGAACGGCGAGCCCAGGATCTGGCGCAGCGCGTCGAGGGGGCCTCGCTCAGCGACAGGCACGC
Organism: uncultured Actinomyces sp.; assembly: GCA_964563825.1. GTDB lineage: Bacteria > Actinomycetota > Actinomycetes > S36-B12 > S36-B12 > Mxb001. The sequence continues at coordinate 28,011 of CAZLZC010000001.1, read as the reverse complement.
GCGGAGCACGGAGGCGATCTGCGAGGCGCAGCGGGCGGTGGGCGAGGACGGCAGCGACGATCAGGGCGATCGCCGCCCCCATGGCAAGTCCGACAAGGGCTCCGACGGCACTCATGCGAGGACCCTCGGCTCGTCGGGAAGCCGCCCAATCGCGGTCATGACCCGGTAGGCCACGACGGAGAGGACCGCGGAACCGATCAGGATCACTGCACCCGCGGCGGTCGAATAGGCGGCGACCGTTTCGGGGCGCGTGCACAGTAGGAGAAGCGTGATCCAAGGTGCGGCGACGGCCACTCGTGCGGCATTGACCGTCCAGCTCTGCCGGGCCTCGATCTCACCGCGCGCTCGAGCATCCTGGCGCAGGAAGTCACTCAGTGTCGCGAGCACGCGACCGAGGTCGCTTCCACCGACCTCGCGCGCGATGCCGAGGGAGACGATCACACGATCCGCGACGGGATCGCAGAGGGAGTCCTTGAGCTGGTCAAGAGCCAAGGCGAAGGATCCCGATGCTCGATAGTCCGCGGCGAATGCCCTAAATGCCGGGCGTAGGGCCTCAGGGCCGCGCACGCCGAGATCGATGACCGCCTCGGGCAGCGACATACCCGCGCGGACCGCCGAGCCGAGCATGTCCACCGCGTCGGGCCACGCCGAGCGCAGCGCCACGCTCCGGGATCGCGCCCGGCGTCTCAGGATGACCAAGGGGAGGCAGCCCGCCACCAGCGCGGCGAGCACTCCCACCACCAGCACCCCCGAGATCGCCACGACGAGTAGTCCGGCGACGAGGCCGAGCCCGACACACGCGCCGATCACGCTGCTGGGCCCCACCCGCTCGAGTCCGGCCCGATCGACGAGGCGACGCAGACGCGATGTGCGCGCGTCGCGCTGAGTCTGTGGGACGAGGATGCCAAGGAAGACCAGCAGCGCGCCGAGACCAACCCCCAGGCCGATGAGCGCCCCGGTCATGCCGCTGCCCTCGCGGGACGTAGGAGCTGCGCCAGGTCATAGCCCGCGGCCTCGAATCGCTCCTCATGCGGAGGAAATCCCGTTCCGCGCACGAGATGCGCGCCCCGGAGAGTGAAGACATCGGCAATTTCGACGACGCCAGATTCCACCCTCCCGGGTAGAGCGGCGATCTCGCGGACCCGACGCCGTCCGTCGCGCCCCGTCGCGGTGTGCACCACGATGTCCACACAACCGGCGACAGTGGGCACGACGAAGTCGGCTGCGATGTTGCTGCCCGCCAGCAGGGGCAGGGTGCACAGCTTGGTGACGGCTTCGCGCGCGGAATTCGCATGCAGTGTGGCAGCCGCGGGCAGCCCGCTGTTCATGGCGATGAGCAGGTCCAGCGCCTCCGCTTGGCGCACCTCCCCGACGATGAGGCGCGATGGCCTCATGCGCAGAGCTTCCTTGACGAGTCTGCGGAGGGGAATCTCGCCCGTGCCCTCAAGGCTCGCATCACGGGTCTGCATGGGCACCCAATCGGGATGGTGCGGCAGGTGGATCTCAAAGACCTCTTCGCAACTCACAATCCGCTCACTCGAGGGGATGCAGCCGAGAAGGGCATTGAGAAGCGTGGTCTTGCCCGCTTGCGTGCCTCCCGCGACGACCACGTTGAGCCCGCTCACCATGCAGGCTTCCAGGAAGTCCGCGGACTCCGGCGAGAGCGTGCCTCCCGGCACTAACTGGTGCACATCCATGGGGCGATGGACGAAGCGCCGGATATTGACGGCCCAGTGCTCACGCGTGATGTCAGGAATGGCGACGTGGAGGCGGCTGCCGTCAGGGAGCATCGCGTCCACGAAGGGGGTGCTCATGTCGATACGTCGCCCCGACCACTGAAGCATCCGCTCAACGAGGCTGCGGACCTGAGCATCGGTGAGCACCGCGGTCGTCAGCTCGCTCCTGCCTCCACGGGCGACGAACACCTTGCCCGGAGCATTGATCCAGACTTCTTCGACCTCCGGATCGTCGAAGAACCGCTGCAGGGGCCCGAAGCCGGCGACGTCGTCAAGCACGCGGCGCGAGACAGCTGCGAGTTCGACGTCCGACTGGGCCGGGTCGTCCACCTGCGCGACCAGTCGCCGCACAGCCGTGCGCACCAACTCCTCCACCGCGTCTCGGTCCCGCAGTGGATCCAGACCGCCACGCCGTACCGCATCGCGCACATCAGCCTCGATGACGTCCTGCACCGATGTCGACACTTCCGCTCCCCTCGCTCGGCAATCGCTGTCTATGGGCAGCAACCGCATGCAAGGACGAAGGTAGGAACGTCGAAGCTCCCCAACCAGATGACATCGCGCACCCTCAGTGCGCGTTAGCTCACCACAGCGAATCGTGAGGGGATTGACGGCTGGGACACGCGCAATCGATCACGCGGAATGCGCGATCCAGTGAGCTCAGTCGATGATGTCGAGCACGAGCGGCAGGCGGGAGTACGCCGTGCCTGCAGGCGACACCACCACTGCCGGCTCGGGGTCCGCGAGCAGCGGCCGCGCGGCCTCCATGCGCTCGGCATCCTCAGCGTGCAGTCGCAGAAGCGGCGCGCCGCTCACCACCATGTCTCCGGGCTTGACCAGGACCTCGATCCCCGCAGAGGC
>CAZLZC010000001.1:0-25314 GCA_964563825.1 uncultured Actinomyces sp. | reverse complement strand
ATGCCCACGAGTTCGAGCATGTGTCGTGCCAGCAGGAGCGTGAGCTCGACGACGTCGTCGGGCCCACCCCCGGCGAGCACCTCCACCGACTCAGCCACCTCGAGGGCATTGCCGACGGCCACTCCCAGAGGCACGTCCATCGCCGTGACGAGGGCACGCGTGCGCACACCCTCATCGCGCCCGAGCGCCACCATGGTGCGCGCGAGCTGGACCGCGCGCGCCGTGTCGGACATGAAGGCACCGGACCCGGTCTTGACATCGAGCACGAGGGCCGATGTGCCCTCAGCGATCTTCTTGCTCATGATCGACGAAGCGATGAGCGGGATGATGTCTACCGTCGACGTCACGTCACGCAGGGCGTAGAGCTTGCGGTCGGCAGGCGCCAGACCGGAACCGGCAGCACAGATCACTCCCCCGACGTCGTCGAGCATCGACAGCATCTCGGCGTTGGTGAGGTGGGCGCGCCACCCGGGGATGGACTCGAGCTTGTCGAGAGTGCCACCGGTGTGACCGAGCCCGCGTCCTGACAGCTGCGGTACGGCCGCGCCGCACGCGGCGACGATCGGCACCAGGGGAAGCGTGATCTTGTCGCCCACTCCACCCGTGGAGTGCTTGTCGACCGTGGGGCGTGACAGCGATCCGAAGTCCATCCGCTCTCCCGAGCGGATCATGGCCTGGGTCCACCTGACGAGCTCGGGCTCGGAGAGCCCCTGGAAGTAGATCGCCATGGCCATGGCGGCCATCTGCTCCTCGTGCACATCCCCGCGCGTGTAGGCGTCGATCAGCCAGTCGATCTGGTCCCCGGTGAGGGTGCCGCCGTCGCGCTTGATGCGGATGAGGTCGACCGCGGCGAATGTGCCGCTCACGTCTCGCTCGCCGCGTGCCCTGCCATGAGGAGGCCAATCCGCCCACGATCCGCATCTGCGGCACTCATCGTCTCGACGATGCGGCCGTTGTACATCACAGCAATGCGATCCGACAGCCCGAGCACCTCATCGAGTTCTGCCGAAACGAGAAGGACACCCGCGCCCCGATCGCGCGCAGCCACGATCTGGGAGTGGATGAACTCGATCGAGCCTACGTCGACCCCACGGGTGGGCTGCGCCGCAATAAGCAGGGCGGGCTCGGCTGCGAGTTCTCGGGCGATGACGACCTTCTGCTTGTTGCCGCCCGACAGGGACTGGACGGTCGTCTGGGCCGAAGGTGTGCGAATGTCGAACTCGCCCACGAGCCGGTCGGCGAGTACATCGACCGCCTTGAGGTTGCGCACGCCGAAGCGCGCAAATTCAGGCTCGCTGTAGCGGTCGAGGACGAGATTGTCGGCGACGGAGTAGGCGCCCACAAGGCCGTCGGCCTCGCGATCCTCGGGGACGTGGCCCACCCCCATCGCGTGGATCGCGCGCGGCGACTTGCCGAGCGAGTCCTGACCGATGACGGTGACGCTCTGAGCGCGGCAGGCCCGCAGGCCCGTGAGCGCCTGGACAAGCTCCCGCTGACCGTTGCCCTCCACTCCCGCGATGCCCAGGATCTCCCCGGCGCGCACCTGCAGGGAGACATCTCGCACAGCGGGCAGCCCCATGTCGTCGGAGGCCGAGAGGCCCACCACATCCAGCACGACATCCGTGGGCTCAGCGGCCGACTTGTCGACGGTAAGGAGCACACTGCGTCCCACCATCAGTTGTGCGAGGCCAGCGGCATCTGTCTCACTCGGAGTCGTGGTCCCGACGGCCCGGCCCCCGCGCAATACCTCGATCGTGTCCGCAATGGCGAGGACCTCGCGAAGCTTGTGGGTGATGAAGATGACCGCCACTCCGGAGCCCGCAAAGCCCTTAATGACCTCGAGGAGGTCGTCGGTCTCCTGCGGCGTCAGCACCGCGGTGGGCTCATCGAGAATGAGGATGTCGGCCTTGCGATAGAGGGCCTTGAGAATCTCGACCCGCTGCTGCGTGCCCACGGGTAGGTCCTCGACCTTGGCGTCGACATCGAGTTGCAGGCCGAACTCCTCGGCAAGGCGCGCCACCTCCGCCCGTGCCTTGCGCATATTGACGAAGGGACCCTGATGGGGTTCGTCACCGAGGATGACGTTCTCGGCGACAGTGAACACCGGGACGAGTTGGAAGTGCTGGTGGACCATGCCGATGCCGCGACGGATCGCGTCGCCCGGACCCTTGAGTCGGACGGCTTCACCCTTGATGAGGATCTCGCCCTCGTCGGGTTCGTAAAGCCCGTAGATCATCTTGACCAGCGTGGACTTGCCTGCGCCGTTCTCACCAAGCAGTGCGAGGACCTCTCCACGGTGGACGCGCAAGGATACGTCGTCGTTGGCGACCACCCCGGGGAACCTCTTGGTGAGCCCACGGGCCTCGAGCGCGACCTCCGGCGTCGGTGTCATGGCCTAGTCCTTCTCATACGGTCGGCCGACGGCTGCGGGTGGCTTGATACGCCCGGACACGATCGCGAGCAGGACGATCGTGAGGATGTAGGGCAGCATGTTGACGAATTGCGGGGGGATGTCGACGATCGCAGCCGTCTGGAGTTGGCTGGCGACTCCCTGGGTCAGCCCGAAGAAGATGGCGGCCGCCAGCGCACCAATGGGGTTCCATGCGCCGAAGATCATGATCGCAAGAGCGGTGAAGCCGCGGCCTGCCGTGAGGCCGCGCTCAAACGTCCCGGCAGCCTCGAGGGCGAGGTAGGCGCCTGCAAGGCCGGCCAGACCTCCAGCGATCGTGACATTCCAGAAGCGCGTGGTCTGCACCCCGATTCCGGAGGTGTCGGATGCACTGGGCTTTTCGCCGACCGAGCGTGTGCGCAGACCCCACACCGTCTTGAAGAGGAGCACCCACAGCAGGAGTGCGCTCACGATCGCCGCATAGGTGAAGATCCCGTTGTCGAAGAAGACGGGACCGATAAGCGGGATGTCAGCCAGGATCGGGATGCGCACCGTCGGCGTGATGCCCGGCAGCGTGAATCCCTGCGCGTAGAAGAAGCTGGTGAGCCCGGCGGCCAGGATGTTGATGATGGTGCCGGCGATGATCTGATCCATCTTCCACGTCACCGCGCCGGTCGCGAGCATCGCGCCCATGATCATCCCGGTCCCCACGCCGATCATCGTGCCCAGAATGAGACTGCCCGTGAGCGCTGCTCCAAAGAAGCCCGCGAAGGCGCTCATGAGCATCTGGCCTTCGATGCCGATGTTGATGACACCCGAACGCTCGCACATGATGCCGACCATCGCCGCGAGGATGAGCGGCACGGCGTAGCGAAGCGAGAAGGACACCACCGACGTCGTCACGGTCGGGTCCATCACGTAGAAGATCACGATGCCAACCGAGATGACAATGGCGAGGGCATAGGCCCACTTGGCGCTCACGTGCCCCACCCCTTCGTCACGGTGGTCTGCTTGATGTTGCGATTCCGGAAGAGCAACTTGCCCACGACGGGGGCGGAGACGAAGAGCAGCGTGAGGGCGAGGATGACGCTCACGACCTCGGGCTCGATACCCGTCTGGAATTGAAGTGACGACGAGCCGGCACGCAGGGTGCCCACCAGCAGAGCAGCAGGAATCGTCGCAAGCGGATTGGCGCGAGCGAGGAGGGCGATGGTGATGCCATCGAAGCCCAGGCCGATATTGAAGGCCGGTTCGAAGCGCCCGGTGATGCCCATGGTCTCGACGGCGCCGCCGAGACCCGCCAGGCCACCACTCACAGCCATGGCGAGCAGGATTGTGCCCTTGACGGGGATGCCGGCGTAACGGGCGGCTCCGGGATTCATGCCGACGGTGTTGAAACGGAAACCCTGGGTGGTCCGGATGAGGAACCAGCCAAAGAACACCGCAACGAGCAGCGCGAGGATGAACCCCGACGGGATAGGCCCGATGTAGGGAAGCATCGCGGATTCCGCGATGACGGGTGTGCGCGACAGAGGCTGATCCGGCTCCTTGAGCGGCCTGCTCGCGAGGTAGTCGACGAGCGCGATGGCGATGCTGTTGAGCATGATCGTCGTGATGACCTCGGACACGTTGCGGTAGGCCCGCAGTGCCCCCGCGATGGATGCCCACGCCGCACCGCACAGGATGCCGAAGATCAGGGCGAAGGGCAGGTGGACCAATGGCGGGAGTTGGAAGTTGTAGCCCGCCCAGGCGGCACCGATAGCGCCCATGAGCAACTGCCCCTGGGCGCCGATGTTGAAGAGACCAGCCCGCAGACCCACCACGACGGCAAGGCCCGTGAGGATGAGTGGGGTGGACTTCTCCATCGTGCGCTCGATGCCGGCGACCGAGCCGAGGGCATCGCTGAAGAGCACCCGGTAGGCCTCCAGGGGATTGACCCCCTGGAGCCAGATGAGGATGCCGCCGAACGCAAAGGCGAGGAGCACCGATACGACAGGAATGACGATCGCGGGCACGCGATCGAGCGGACCGGATCGGCGCGGGTCCGGGTCCGTGAACCCAAGGTCCGTCTGAGCGGGATCAATCGTGGACATGGCTCAACGATCCTGGCACAAAAAGGGAGTGGGGGGTGGCGCAATGCGCCACCCCCCACTCCGGGGCGATCAATTAGCCCAGATGATCAGCCGAGCGTGACATTCGTCGCGATCGTGCCAGCGTCGAGGCCGGCGATGACCTCAGCCACCTTGGCCTTCACGTCCTCAGGCACAACAGCTTCGGTGTCGTGGTACGGCGCGAGGCCGGTGAGGCCGACGTAGTTGCCACCCGGGGCCTTGCCGTCCTTGGCCATCAGGACGAGGTCCCTGGTGCCGAGGGTCAGCTTCTTCTCCGCGGAGGTGAGGAGGCACTTGGCCGCCTCGGGCACCGTGAAGAACTGGTCGGTGTCGACGCCGATGCAGAAGATCGTCTCGCCGGCACCGGGGGCCTTCGCGATCTCGATGAGGGCACCGTTGCCGGTCAATCCACCCGCGCCGAAGATGATGTCGTGGCCCTGCTCGAGCTGCTTCTTGGCCTCAGCCGCGCCCCACTCGGGATCGGTGAAGGCATTCGCCGGCTCGTGGTAGACCAACGTGACCTCCGCGGAGGGGTTGGCCGCGATGGCGCCGGCCTTGTATCCCTCGCCGAAGAGCTTGACCGGCGGGACCGTGTCGGTGCCGAGAACGGCGCCGATCTTGTTGGTCTTGGTCATGAGGCCTGCGAGGTAGCCCGCGGCGTAGCCCGCCTTGTCCTCAGGGAAGACCAGACCGGTGAGGTTGGGCAGCGCCTCAGCCTGGAACTGGTCCACGCCGATGAACTTGGTACCCGTGTTGGCCTTGGCAGCCGCGACAGACGCCTCGCCCATGATGAAGCCCACGGTGACGATGACGTCGTAGCCGGCCGTGACGAACTGCTGGATGTTGGTCTCGTAGTCCTTGGGATCCACGGTCTCGACGTACTTGGCGTAGCCGCCGGACGCCTTGGCGGCCTCGAGAGCGCCCTCCCATGCGGACTGGTTGAACGACTTGTCGTCGACCTTGCCGGTGTCGGTGACGAGACCGATGCAGAACGCATCAGCACCGGGGCAGTCGCCCTCGCCGCCTCCGCCAGCCGCACTGCTTGACGACTCACTGCTGCTGCTACTTCCGCCGCCGCCACAGGCGGCCAGCACGAGCGCAGCGGCGGCAGCCGCAGCTGCCAAACCCCACTTGCGATGCATGCACATGCCCTTTCGTCGTGGTTGTCCCATCCGCACGTAGCAGGACTACGCCGCTCACGATGGGTTTCGAGCGATGCATGAACCCTAGTCGGCGGCCGGGAGAACTCCAGGGGCGGCGGTCCTGACGTAATCCACCCGTGACCCTCCACGGAGCAGGAGAAACGCATGTGACGCGAGTGGCGACTTTGCGGTGAACGTCAGCCGAGCCCGACGCTCGCGCTCCAGCCACCATCGACAGGGAGCACGACACCGGAGACACCCGAAGCGCCAGCAAGGAAGAGGACGGCGCCCGCGACCTCATCCGGTGCCACGGGCCGACCCGGGGGGGAGGTCTGCCGCCACCACGCCACACCTTCGGGCCAGTCGAGTTCGAGTCCGGGGCGGTCGATCAGTCCCGGGGCAACAGCGTTGACCCTGACACCCGCAGCCCCCCACTCCATGGCAGCAGACCGGGTGAATGACTCCAGCGCGGCTTTCGCAGCGGCGTAGTGAGCGTGGCGGGGGAACGGCGATGTCGCCTCGACCGACGAAATGTTGATGATCGAAGCGCCGGATCCCATGGTCGAGTGCGCGGCGTGTGCGAGGTTGACCGCCGACATCAGCGTCGCACCGATCATCGCGGCCCAGTCCTCGGCCGTGAGAACGTCGAGCGCGCCAAGGGACTGGTCCGCAGCATTGTTGACGAGCAGGTCGACGCGGCCAGCCTGGTCTGCAATCCGCTGTGCGATCACCGGATCCGAGAGATCACCCTCGAGCCAGCGAACAGCCGTATCCGTGTCCAGCACAGCTCCGCGACTGTGCGCGATGACGTCGTACTCTGCCTGACGCAGCCGGCGGATCAGCGCCTGACCGAGGCCGCCGCGCGCCCCGGTCACTAGTGCCACCCCGCGCGTCACGCCACGTCTCCCGAGCGGATCAGCCCGCGCGCGATACCGGCGGCCGCGGGCCACGCGGACAGGTCGGTGTCTTCGCCGGCGAGGGTGAACCCGCTGAAGGGCGGCGCAAGCGAACACACCACGAGGCTCCAATCGCCCCGGGGGCGCGATCCCTGCCAGGTCCGGGCAGGAACGCGGACGGCAGGTTCGTGCCCGAGGTCGAGGTCCGTGCCGAGGACATGCGCTGAGTGACTCCCGTCGGGATGCAGCACGAGCATGTCCACCGGCGAGCCTGCGACATGCACCCACATCTCGTCCTCATCAAGCATGTGCAACGCACTGAAGTCATCCGGGGTGAGGAGCCCATAGATGGCATTGCCGTGATCGGTGCGCCAGAGGAGGGAGATCCACACGCCCTCTCCTTCGAGGTACTCAAGGTCAAGCGCCGTGATCACCTCCTGGGCGCTCAGGGTGTCGAGATCGCTCATGTCGCTTCCACGACGCGGAGTGCCGCTGCCATCACGTCATCGGAATCGACGCGCGTGGACTGTCCATCAATGACCACGGGCGCGCCGGCCACGAGGACATGGCGCACGTCGGAGCGCCCCGCGCTGAAGACGACCGAGGTGTAGGGATCGTGGACGGGCACGAGGTGGGGGGACCTCAGGTCGAGGGCGATGAGGTCGGCCTCCTTGCCCACCTCGATCGTGCCGATCCGGTCTCCGAGACCTAGGGCTCGAGCCCCCTCGAGCGTCGCGGCGCTCACGACGTCGCGCGCCGACAAAGCGGCCGGGTCATCTCGCACGAGGCGCGCGAGATTGGCGGCGAGGCGCATGGCGGCGAACATGTCGAGGTCATTGCTCGACGAGCAACCGTCGGTGCCGATTCCCACGCGGATGCCCTGCTCCCGGTAGCCCACGATGTCGGCAGCACCGCTCGCGAGCTTGAGGTTGGAGCCGGGGCAGTGAGCGACAGCCGTGCCCGTCGCGGCGACGCGATCCCGATCGTGGGCGTCGAGCCTCACTCCGTGACCCAGGACCGGACCGAGCGACAGGACACCCGCTGCATCAAGGGCGGGCACCGGGCGCAGGCCGGTGGCCTTGATCGTGTCGTCGTTCTCCCGATCGTTCTCAGAAGCATGCGTGGTGACCAGTGCACCCTGCTCGCGGGCCAGGTCAGCAATCTGCGCGAGGTGCTCCACGCCCACGGTGAACGCCGCGTGGGGCATGAGCGCTGGAGGCACATGCGGGCCGCCAAGTGATTGCAGGGTCTGCGGCCAGTCACGCGCCAGCAGCATGCGCTCGTCCCACTCGAGGTGGTCCGGGCCAGGGAAGGAGAAGAAGACCGGGCCCGTCACGTGCCGCAGGCCGACGTCGACCGCCGCACGATGAGCCTCGGCGGGGTGGAAGTACATATCGAGCGCCGTCGTGGTGCCGCCGAGGACTGCCTCGAGGGCGCCCAGCCGCGTGCCGGCGTAGACACCGGAGGAGTCCATGATGCGTGCTTCCTCGGCCCACACACGCTCGAGGAATCCCTGGAGATCGACCCCTTCGGCAATGCCGCGCAGAAGTGTCATGGCCAGGTGCGTGTGCAGATTGACGAGTCCTGGCATGACGAGCAGGCCGCGGGCATCGATCACCGTGTGCGCGTCTACGCCGACCTCGCCCACGCTCACGATGCGCCCATCGTCGATGGCGATATCGGCGTGCTCCATGACGCTGCCGGAGTCATCGCACATGAGCGCATAGCGCGCCCCGCGGATGACGAGATCGACGCTCACTGCGCCCCCGCGAGAATCGCGGCCGCTCGCCCGAGAATCGCAGCCACCGTCTCCGCGCCCTCGGCGACGACCGCGGTGACCTCCTCGATGGTGATCGGCTCCGGGCTCAGCCCCGCCGCAGGGTTGGCGACCAGGCACAGGCTCGCGTAGGGGATGGCTCGCTCAGCGGCGAGGACGACCTCGGGGACGCCGGTCATGCCGACAACCGTCACGCCTGCGGCACGGGCCATGCGGATCTCAGCCTTGGTCTCAAAGCGTGGGCCCTCGAAGGCGCCGTAGACACCCGTCGGCGTGACACCGACGCCCAGATCGCTGGCGGCTCGAAGCCACGTCGACCTCAAGTGCGGGTCGTAGGGATCTCCCATGTCCACGTGCACGACGCCCTCAGGAGTCGATCCATCGAAGAACGTGACCGGTCGCAGCTTGGTGAAGTCGATGAAGTCATCGACGACGACGAGGTCACCGGCAGGGTGACCAATGCCACCCACGACGTTGATGGCGAGGATCTCAGTGACTCCCGAATCGATCAGGGCCTGCATGATCGCCCGGTAGTTGACCATGTGCGGCGGCACGGAGTGGTCCACGCCGTGCCGGGAGACAAAGCACGTTGCGCGACCGTGCATCGTCCCGATGGTGAGCCGGGCGGCGCCGTACGCCGTCTCGACGATCGCCTGGCGCGCTCCCTCGAGCGCATCGAGTGCGTAGAAGCCGGTGCCGGCGATGACGCCGAGGGCTCCCTCGCTGCCCGGACGCGGACTCACGGAATCGCCTCGGGCCCGAATGCCTCGGGGATGAGGGCACCGAGGGGCACGGGACCGTCGGCGTGATCGATGAGGATGGCGGCACCGCCGTGTTCATGCAGCAACTGCCGGCATCGTCCACACGGCAGAAGCGGGCCGGGGTGAGGACCCACACACGCGAAGGCGACGAGTCGCTCGCGATCACCCGGCGGGCTCGTGCGGACCAACTCACTGACGAGGCCGCACTCGGCGCAGAGAGTGACGCCGAGCGACGCATTCTCGACATTGCATCCGGAGACGATGCGGCCCGATGTGGTGAGGGCTGCGGCGCCCACCGGGTGGCGACTGTACGGCGCGTAGGCATGGTCGCGCGCCTGCTCAGCTGCAGCGCGCAGGGCCGGCCAGTCGATATCGGTCATGCGGAGGCGTCGACCAGCGCTGCCGCGGCTGTCAGCTCGGCGAAGGTGGGGAAGTGGGTGGAGATATCGCTTCCCGTGAAGGTGCCCACCCAGCCGTCGTCGTCGTGGAAGAAGCGGATGGCGGTGAAGTCGGGACTGGTGCCCATGTCGAACCAGTGGGTGGTGAGGGCGGGCACACTGAGCAGATCGCCCTGCGTGCACAGCATCGCGTGGACGCGACCGTCGACATGGAGGTAGAAGACTCCGGAGCCCGCCACGAAGTAGCGGATCTCCTCCTCATCGTGTGTGTGCTCGTTGAGGAACTTCGCTCGGGCCGCCTCAGCCGTGGCGCGCCACTCGTCGGAGTCGACCGGGTGCAGCTGTGCGACGTCGACAAGTCGGTAGCCGTGCTCCGCGACGAGACGATCCACGAGCGGGCGGTGGACCTCGAGGACCTCTTCCTGCGTGGCGGTGTCAGAGAGCTGCCCGCCCACGGGCACGTGCTCGTAAACAACGCCGATCGAGGTGAGCGCTTCGGCGATCGCGGCGTGGTCGGAGGTCTGCAGGATCGGCGTCTCGGGCCGATCGTCGGCCCACACGGTCAGCATCGTCATGCGGGCATTCTGCCGCGACCCGGGACGAAACGCACTAGCCCCCGGGCCGTCCGAGCCGATCCAGGCGCAGGGCGTGGTCGAAGAGCCAGTCGAAGCTCTCCGTGCGATCGATGGCCTCGCCGAGCGAGGCACCCCAGGCGTAGAGGCCGTGCTCGGCCACGATGACGCCCGGCACGCGCGGGTCCCGCGCCGCCAGGATCCGGGAGGAGAGGTCCGCCATGTCCTGGGAGTTGGCGACGACAGGGACCACCACGTGATCGCCGTGCGCCCCTCGACCGATGCCCTTGAGCTGCTCGACGTCTACGAGCGGCACCCCTTCGGGCCAGCGGGCCGCCGCCTCGACTGCGGCGAGGGAGTGCACGTGCACGACCGCTTCGGCCCCGGCGTCAGCGATCACGGCCGCGTGCACGGGTGCCTCGGCACTGGGTCGTCGGCTCTGTCCAGGGAGTGCCTCGCCTCGCACATCGATGAGGACAGCGTCGGCCATCTCCACTGCTGACTTGTCGATGCCCGATGCGGTCACGAGGATGTCGGATCCATCGACCACCGACACGTTGCCGGAGGTGCCGCGCATCCAGCCGAGGGCGTAGAGACGGCGGGATGCGCGCGCCAGGTCATCGGCCTTCGACATGTAGCCTCCTGGATCGTGGTCGACTTCACCGGCGTACGTCACGTGATCGTGGACATTGAGGGTACGACCAGCGCCTCGGCCTTCGTCTACGACGTCCTCTTCCCCTACGCGCGCGAGCGGTTCGCCCCCTGGATCGAGGCGCACGCCAGTGAGTCGGAGACGGCTGCCGTCATCGCGTCAGTGGGCGCCGAGATCGGCGTGGCAGACCCTGCACACGACCAGGTCGTCACGGCTCTCACGGATTGGACCGACGCCGACCGCAAGGTGACTCCGCTCAAGACCCTCCAGGGGTTGATCTGGGAGCAGGGATTCGCCAATGGAGACCTGACCTCGCACTTCTTCCCCGACGCCATCACCGCCCTGAGCAACTGGCATGACGCAGGCCTCCCGATCTCCGTCTATTCCTCAGGGTCGGTGCTCGCCCAGCGCAATTGGTACGCGCACTCCCCCGCGGGCGACCTCACCGGCTGGATGAGCGGCTACTACGACACCGCCAACGCCGGTCCCAAGCGCGAGGCGTCCGCCTATCGCGCTATCGCCGAGGCGATCGGCGCAGATCCGGGGTCGTTGCTCTTCTGCTCTGATGTCGTCGCTGAGCTGGTTGCCGCGAGCGATGCCGGCTGGCAGGTCGTGCGAGTCCGCCGTGCCGGCGAACCCCACGCGGTGGAGGACTCGACGTACCCCGAGGTCGCCGAGATGACAGAGATACACCTGGCCTAGTCGCTTCCCCAAAGCTCCGCCAAGAAGTCAAGGCTTCCGCGGCCCCGGAAGTTTTGTCTTCTTGGCCAGGCTTCCCATGGTTCAGCGGGAACGGCGCAGCGCGAGAGCGATGCGCGCCAGGACCGCGTCTGGATGGCGCAGGAGCTCCTCCCAAGTCCACCTTACGAAGATGTAGCCCTCGGCCTCCAGGTCTGACTGGCGCCGCTTCTCCTGCCAGGCCGTGTGGCCCGCGTGAAACTTCACCGCGCCATCGCACTCGCCGATGACGCGACCTTCAAAGAGGAAGTCGACGCGCCAGAGGACTCCGCTGGCCCCTGTAAGGCAGACCTGTGGCACCGGCATGTCCAGGCCCCACTCGTGAAACTGCGCCCAAGACAACGATTCCAATGCTGTCTCGACCCTGGGGTCAGCGATGCGCATCGCCAACTCCAGTCGCGCCCACGCACTGGCTGCCGCGGCGCCCAGACCTTGGGATCCTCCGGGTCCTTTTTTTTTTAAGGATACGGCGACCACCGAGATCTCCTCTAAGAGAGCCGTACGCACACGGACGTCGCTCATAGCGGCAGCAAGGGTCCTGCTCGTCATGCGGGCGCCATCGACCTCGAGCAACTCCCAGTGCCGACGCAATCCCCCATGAAGCACAACCAGCCGGCCAGGAAGCGCAAGACGAGGTCCCGCGGCGATGTGGAGAGCCGTGAGAAGCGGATTCGTCATGGGGATGTTGCCGGGGCCCAGCACCACTTGCTGAGGGTCCGCGTCGCGCAGGGAAATGCGGATCCCGCGCCGCACGCCAGCCTTTAGGCCTGATTGACGCGGCACCAGGAGTACAGGATGAGGGGGAGGCTCAACTTGATACAGGGGCAGTTGCCAGGCCTGGCTCGCCGAAGCATTGCCGAGTATGGCTGGCACACCGTCCTCAGCGAATTCGGCGATCCGATCCCTCACCCTGGCTGCCTCGACAGATGGGATGGCGATCCCATCTGGCGGTAGGCCAACGTGCTCGCCGACGACCTGATAGCGGCCACGCGCCAGACGGTAGACGACCCCGGAGCCGACAGCGGTCCACAGTCGGTGCTGGGCTACGCCCACTCGCTCTGCGTCCTTTGGGGTGAAGGTGGCGTTACCGAACTCAGTGGCGAGGGCGCTCACCGTGGCGAGGACTTCTGGGCGGGACATGCATCGAGACTGACGACCCTCGGAAGGCGAGACAACAGCAGCGCTATCCACTGTGGACAAGCCTCAACCCCGCCCTCGAAAAACCTCGGCCTACTTATCAATACTTCCTACGCCCAGGAAGTATTGATAAGTAGGCAAAGCCTCATGGAACAGGCTCGGCGCGGTTCGGTGCGCCGGGGCGGCAAGTTAGCGCGGGAAAGCGCCGGCGACGCCGCCGTCGACCGGAATCACGGCACCCGTCGTGCGCGAAGAGGCATCAGACAGCAGGAATGCCGCCGTCGCAGCGACGTCGGCGGTCGTCACCCGACGCTTGAGGATGTTGCGAGAGGCGTAGAAGTCCTCAAGCTCCCCCGGTGCGATGCCGTGAGCTGCGGCCCGCTCCTCACGTAGTCCGTCATCCCAGAGTCGCGAATTGTCGAACACCGCGTCGGGATTGATGGCATTGGCCCTGATCCCCGCGCCTCCGCCCTCGAGAGCAGCGATGCGCATGAGCTGCACCATGCCAGCCTTGGACACGGAGTAGGCGCCGAAGCCCGCGCCCGGACCGAACGCGTTCTTGCTGGCCACGTAGACAAGGGATCCCCCGCTGCCCTGCTCCCGCAGCACTCGCATGGCTGCGCGCGTGAGGAGGAAGCCGCTCGTGAGGTTGATGCGTTGCGCTGAGTCCCACTGCGCGAGGGTGAGTTCCTCTAGCGTGCCCGTGACGCCGATGCCAGCGTTGATGACCGCGCCGTCGAGCCCGCCGAAGTCGCGCACGGCGCGACGCACCGTCTCTTCCACGACTCCCTCATCCGACTGGTCACCCGCAACCAGCACCGGAGCGGCTCCACCTCGCTCGCGCAGGCGCTCCGCTGCCTCTTCGAGTCCCTCACCATCGAGATCGGCGAGCACGAGGGATGCGCCTCGCGCGGCAAGCTCCACCGCAATTCCGCGACCGATACCCGACGCCGCTCCCGTGACGATCGCGATGTAGCCGGCGAGGTCCGGGGCAGGTGGACGCAGGGTCAGCTTGTAGAGCTCCATGGGCCAGTAATCGAATCGGAATGTCTCGCGATCACTCAACGGCTCGGGGGCGCCGATGCGATCCGCCACGGTCGCGGCCACCTCGTGCGTGCGCATCGCAATGTCCGCGGCGACCTCGGCATCTCGCAGGGTCGCACCCGTAGTGATCGCGCCGAGGCCGGGCACGAGTGCGACGCGTGGCATGGGGTCGTGCATGCCGAAGCCTTCGGGCATCGCCTCGGAATTGCGCTCGACGTAGGCCGAGTACTCGGCGGCGTAGCCGTCGACGTCTTCAGCGGCGGAGGCCGCCGAGGCCACGATCACGGATCGCGGCTTGATGCGCAGCATGTGGTCCGCGCTGCTGACTCCCCCGGCGACCACGTCAGCGATGTCCGGACGATCGGCGACCGCGCGCAGACGATCATCGATACGCAGGACGCGCCGACCGGTCCGCGACATGGCCCCGCGCAGGTGCAGCAGCAGGCGCTCGATCTCGTCGTCGGGCATGTCGGGGACGCGGGCCGGGGCCTCGACGCGCATCGGCAGTGCATCCAGGTAGGCCGCCGCCCGAGCCACCGTCGCCCGGGTGTGCTCCGCGCACACCTCGGTGGACTCGCCCCAGGTGATCAGACCGTGATGCGCGAGCACCACGCCGTCACGATCGCCGAGCTCCGCCACGACCTTGCTGAGCGTGAACCCGGGCCGCATCCAGTCGACGTAGGCGAATCCCTCGCCGAGCGCCTCCGCGACAATGCGGGGACCCTCGGCGTGATTGGTGAGCGCGCAGATCGCGTCGGCGTGGACGTGGTCGATGTGCGTGTATGGGAGAAACGCATGCAGCAGGGTCTCGATCGAGGGACGGCGCGCACCCGGGTCGAGGAGGGCTCGCGCCACAAGGTCGGTCATCTCCTCATCGGACATGTCGTCTCGCGCCAGCAGCGGACGAAGGTCATCGAGGCGCAGGGCCGGATAGTCAGAAGCCGTGGAACCGCGCATGTCAGCGCCGGATCCCTTGACCCACATCACGCGCTGCTCGCGCCCAAGGTGGTCCACGAGCACACCCTTGGTCGAGGTGTTGCCACCGCCGTAGACGACGAGCGAGGGGTCCTCACCGATCTCGCGCGAGCGAGAGACGAGTTGCTCGAGCGGTGTGCTCATCATGCGCCTCCCGCGATCGCCTCTACCGTCACTCCCGGACCCGGCTCCACGACACCACGTTCGGTGACGACAGCGGAGATGTACGCCGCCGGAGTCACATCGAAAGCCGGATTGAAGCCTCGGGCACCGGCCGGAGTCGTGGGCATCCCGGACCAGCGGGTGACTTCGTCGCCGGAGCGCAACTCGATCTCGATGTCGTCCCCGGACGGGGTCGCCAGGTCGACCGTGGACGAGGGCGCAGCGACCACGAAGGGGATTCCCGCTGCGGCACATGCGAGTGCAACGCCGACGGATCCGATCTTGTTGGCCGTGTCGCCATTGCGGGCGATGCGATCCGCCCCGATGACAGCAAAATCGGCGAACCCGCGAAGGATCGTCGAAGCTGCTGCTCCATCCGCCTGGACGACGTAGGGGATGCCGTGCTGGTCGCACTCCCAGGCGGTGAGCCGAGCGCCCTGCAGGAGCGGGCGCGTCTCGTCGACATAGACGAGCTCGATCTCGCCACGCTCAGCAAGATCGCGGATGATGCCGAATGCCGTGCCCCAGCCCGTGGTGGCGAGCGCACCGGTGTTGCAGTGAGTGACGACTCGGAGCGGGCGCCTGTCGCAGTGCGCGAGGACCCAGTCCGCGCCGTGGCGCGAGAGCTGGCGGTTGGCGGCGGTGTCTTCCGAGACGATGCGGTGCGCCTCGGCCAGGACCGCATCGACGCCTTGCGACATGAAAGGACGTACGCGATCGACACCCCACGCCAGGTTGACGGCGGTGGGACGGGCATTGCGCACGCGATCCACCTCGGCGTCCAGCCGGTCCGTCGACCAGGCTTCGCGCTGTCCCTGGAGCATGGCCATGGCGACGCCGTAGCCGCCCACTGCGCCCAGCGCCGGAGCACCTCGCACGACGAGTCGGTGAACGGCGTCGACCAGTGAGTCGACATCCGTGTACGCGAGGGTGACCTCTTCCCCGGGCAGGCGTGTCTGATCGAGCAGCACGACCGCGTCGTCATGCCACTGGATGGCCTGGATCTCCTCGCCCACGATCAGAAGGCATCCGTCGGCGTATAGACGCCCCATACGTCGCGCAGAGCGTCGCTCACCTCACCCACGGTTGCGCGAGCACGGAGGGCATCGCGCATGGGATAGAGGAGGTTGTCGGTGCCCGCGGCCGCCTCGCGCACGCGCCGCAGAGCGTCATCCACCGCGACCTGATCCCGCTCGGCCCTGACACGCGCCAGGCGTGCCCGCTGCTCCGACTCAATGGTCGGATCGACTCGCAGGGGCTCGTAGGGCTCCTCTTCATCGATGGTGAAGCGATTCACGCCGACGACCACCTGATCTCCGGCGTCGATCTCCTGCGCGACGGCGTAGGCCGACTTCTCGATCTCAGACTTCTGGAATCCCTCCTCGATCGCCGCCACAGCCCCGCCGAGTTCCTCCACGCGGGCCATGAGTGCGTGCACCGCCTCCTCGATCTCGTCCGTGAGCGACTCGATCGCGTAGGAGCCGGCAAAGGGATCCACCGTCTGGGTGACATCGGACTCGTAGGCGAGGACCTGCTGGGTGCGCAGGGCCAGGCGCGCGGCTTTCTCGGTCGGCAGAGCGATGGCCTCATCAAAGGAGTTGGTGTGCAGGGACTGGGTGCCACCGAGGACAGCGCCGAGAGCCTGGATCGCGACGCGCACGAGGTTGACCTCGGGCTGCTGGGCCGTGAGCTGCACGCCCGCCGTTTGAGTATGGAAGCGAAGCATGAGTGATTTCGGGTCCTGAGCTCCGAAGTCCTCCCGCATGATCCGTGCCCAGATGCGACGAGCGGCACGGAACTTCGCGATTTCCTCCAGCAGAGTGGTGCGGGCGACGAAGAAGAAGGCAAGGCGGGGTGCGAACTCATCGATGTGCTGGCCTGAGGCGAGCGCCGCACGCACGTATTCGATGCCGTCGGCAAGGGTGAAGGCGATCTCCTGCACGGGGGTGGCCCCCGCCTCGGCCATGTGATAGCCCGAGATCGAGATGGTGTTCCAGCGCGGGATCTCCTCGCGGCAGTAGGAGAAGATGTCGGTCGTCAGTCGGAGCGACTGCGCCGGCGGGTAGATGTAGGTCCCGCGCGCGATGTACTCCTTCAGCACGTCGTTCTGGATCGTGCCGTTGAGGGCACTTCCCGGAACTCCCTGCTCCTCCGCCACCAATTGGTAGAGCAGCAGCAGGATCGCCGCTGGCGAGTTGATGGTCATGGACGTCGAAACCTGATCCAGCGGGATCTGGTCGAAGAGCACGCGCATGTCGTCGATCGTGTCGATGGCGACACCGACCTTGCCCACCTCACCGTGCGCGATGGGGGCGTCAGAGTCGTACCCCATCTGCGTGGGCAGGTCGAAGGCGACGGAGAGTCCCGTCGTGCCCGCGGCGAGCAGGTGGCGGTAGCGCTCATTGGACTCTGCGGCGGTGCCGAAGCCGGCGTACTGGCGCATGGTCCAGGGCCGCCCGGTGTACATGGACGGGTAGACCCCGCGCGTGTAGGGATAGGCGCCCGGCTCTCCCAGGCGCTCCGCCGGGTCCCACCCGGCCAGGTCGGCAGGCCCGTAGACCGGTGCGAAGGGGAGTCCCGACTCGGTGGTCATGCCGCCAGACTAGAGGTCGCCCCGACCAACGTGACCTGGCTCACCCCACCCTGCCGACACCCCCTATCCGCACTACGATGGATCGCAGTTGAGAAGTCGGGCAGCATCGTGAGAGGAGGCACCATGGCCACCGCGCCCGTGGGCACCCTCTACCGGGGCGGTCAGGGCATGTGGTCCTGGGTGGCTCAGCGCATCACCGGCATCTCCGTCTTCTTCTTCCTCTACGTCCACGTCCTCGACACCGCCCTTGTGCGCGTCTCGCCCGAGGCCTACGACATCGTCATCGCGACCTACAAGACCCCCATCGTCAATCTCCTGGAGGTCGGGCTTGTCGGCGCCGTGCTCTACCACGCACTCAATGGGCTTCGGGTCATTGCGGTGGACTTCTGGTCACGCGGGCCCCGCTTCCAGAAGCAAATGCTCTGGGGCGTCGTCGGCGTCTGGGTCGTGGTCATGATCCCCGGCACCTACTACATGATGCGCCACACGGTTGAGGCTCTCTTTGGAGCGACACCATGAGTGTGGCTGACCGCTCCTTCGCCCTGTCTCAGAATTCGCGCAACCGCCAGCGCAGCAACTTCGAGCTCTATGCCTGGCTCTTCATGCGCATCTCCGGCATCGTGCTCGTCTTCCTCGTGCTGGGGCACCTCTTCATCATGAACATCCTCGATGGAGGCGTGCAGCGCATCAATTTCGCCTTCGTCGCTGGCCGCTGGGCCAGCCCCTTCTGGCAGATCTGGGACCTCGCGATGCTCTGGCTCGCGATGCTCCACGGCACCAACGGCCTGCGCACGATCATCAATGACTACGCGGAGCGCGACCAGACCCGCTTCTGGCTCAAGATGCTGCTCTACGTCTCCTCGGCCTTCATCATCCTTCTCGGGACGCTCGTCATCTTCACCTTTGACCCGACCATCGGCTAGGAGCACCATGCAGACCCACAGGTTCGACGTCGTGATCGTGGGTGCCGGCGGCGCCGGCATGCGCGCCGCTTTGGAGTCCACCAAGCGCGCCCACACGGCCGTCCTCACCAAGCTCTACCCGACGCGCAGCCACACCGGCGCGGCGCAGGGTGGCATGTGCGCCGCCCTCGCCAACGTCGAGGAGGACAACTGGGAGTGGCACACCTTCGACACCATCAAGGGCGGTGACTACCTCGTCGACCAGGACGCCGCGGAGATCATGTGCCGCGAGGCCATCGACGCTGTCATCGACCTCGAGAAGATGGGCCTGCCCTTCAATCGCACGCCCGAGGGCCGCATCGACCAGCGCCGCTTCGGCGGCCACACGCGCAACCACGGCGAGGCCGCCGTACGCCGCTCCTGCTACGCCGCCGACCGCACGGGACACATGATCCTCCAGACGCTCTACCAAAACTGCGTCAAGGAGGGCGTGGAGTTCTACAACGAGTTCTACGTCCTGGACCTCATTCTGGTCGAGCGCGACGGTCGCAAGGAGGCAGCCGGGGTCGTGGCCTACGAGTTGGCCACCGGCGCTATCCATGTCTTCCACGCCAAGGCGGTCATCTTCGCCACCGGCGGCTACGGCAAGGTCTGGAAGACGACTTCCAATGCCCACACCCTCACCGGTGACGGCATGGCCATCGCCTACCGACGCGGCCTCCCGCTGGAGGACATGGAGTTCTACCAGTTCCACCCGACGGGCCTAGCCGGACTGGGCGTGCTCCTCACCGAGGGCGCGCGCGGCGAGGGCGGCATCCTGCGCAATGCCGACGGCGAACGCTTCATGGAGCGCGTGGCCCCCACGATCAAGGACCTCGCTCCTCGCGACATGGTGGCGCGCGCCATGGTGGCCGAGGTCCGCGAGGGCCGCGGTGCCGGCCCAGACAAGGACTACGTCTACCTCGACCTCACCCATCTGCCGAAGGAGCAGATCGAGGCCAAGCTGCCCGACATCACCGAGTTCGCCCGCACCTACCTCGGCGTCGATCCCGTCACCGAGCTCGTGCCGGTCTTCCCCACGGCCCACTACGCCATGGGCGGCATGCCCACCAACGTCGAGACCGAGGTGCTCGCCGACAACGACACGGTCGTGCCCGGTCTCTACGCCGCAGGCGAGGTGGCTTGCGTCTCCGTCCACGGCGCCAACCGCCTCGGCACCAACTCCCTCCTCGACATCAACGTCTTCGGGCGACGCGCCGGCATCGTTGCGGCCGAGTTCGCCAACTCACACGACTTCGTGCCACTGCCCGAGGACCCGGCGGCGTACACCATCTCTCTCGTCGAGGGTCTGCGCTCGGGCTCGGGTGGCGAGCGCGTGGCCGCTATCCGCCGCGACCTACAGCAGACGATGGACCTCAATGCGCAGGTTTACCGCACCGAGGCGACACTCAAGCAGGCCCTCACGGATATCCAGGAGCTGCGTCGGCGGTACCGCCACATCGCCGTTCAGGACAAGGGTGCGCGCTACAACACCGACCTGCTCGAGGCCATCGAGCTGGGCTTCCTCCTCGACCTGGCCGAGGTGACCGTCGTCGGCGCATTGGAGCGCAAGGAGTCGCGTGGCGGACACGCGCGCGAGGACTACCCCAACCGCGATGACGTCAACTACATGCGCCACACCATGGCCTACCGCATCCCGGGGGCGGGCGACGAGTCGGCGGTTCGCGTCGACTACAAGCCCGTCACCATTACCCGCTACCAGCCGATGGAGCGCAAGTACTGATGACTGCCACCCTTGAGACCACCGCGACTGCCGAAACGCCCGAGCGCATCGAGCCGCGCGACGTCACCTTCAAGATCCGGCGCTTCATCCCCGAGATCGACGAGGAGCCGCACTGGGAGGAATACGTCGTTTCGGCGTACCCCACCGATCGCGTGCTCGATGCGCTGATGAAGATCAAGGGCGAGCAGGACGGCACCCTCACCTTCCGCCGCTCATGCGGTCACGGCATCTGCGGATCCGACGCGATGCGCATCAACGGACGCAACCGGCTCGCCTGCAAGACCCTCATCAAGGACCTCGGCTCGGGTGAGATCACCGTGGAGGCGATCAAGGGACTGCCCCTCGAGAAGGATCTCGTCGTCGACATGGAGCCCTTCTTCGCCGCCTACCGCGCGGTGAAGCCCTTCCTCATCCCCGAGGGCCACGAGCCGACGAAGGAGCGCCTGCAGTCCGCGGAGGACCGAGCGGTCTTCGACGACACCACGAAGTGCATCCTCTGCGCCGCTTGCACGACCTCCTGCCCGGTCTTTTGGACCGACGGGGAGTACTTCGGTCCGGCTGCCATCGTCGCCGCCCACCGATTCATCTTCGATTCGCGCGACGCCGCTGCGGAGACTCGCCTGGAGATCCTCAACGAGAAGGAAGGTGTCTGGCGCTGCCGCACCACCTTCAATTGCACGGATGCCTGCCCTCGCGGCATTGAGGTGACCAAGGCCATTCAGCAGGTCAAGCGCGCTCTCATCTTCCGCCGCGTCTGACGCACGCCACGCCGCGTTGGTGAGGCATCCCGGCACCCACCGAAGTTAGTCTGGGCGGACCATGCGCCGCTCACTCGCCGCCGTTGCTGCCGCCCTTGCCGCGGCACCCCTGCTGCTCGCGGCCCCCTACGCCTACGCCGAGCCCATCGGGGGACCGCTCCTCACCGGCAGCGACGTGATCGTCGATCCGGGCCCCACGGCCGATCCCGTGCCCGAGGTCCCCGTCAGCGCCTGGGTGCTTGCCGATCTGGAGAGCGGTGCGATCCTCGCGGCCAAGGCACCCCACGCACAGCGCCCCCCCGCCTCGGTCCTGAAGGCGCTCACGGTGGTCACGCTCGCTTCTCGCCTGGATCCCGAACTCGTCTACACCACGACGTACGACGACGTCGCCGTCGAGGGAAGCCGAGTAGGCCTGGTGGAGGAGGCGACGTACACCGTCCGCGAGCTCTTCCTCTGCCTCATGATGCAAAGTGGCAACGACTGTGCGTCGGCCCTCGCTCAGGCCAATGGTGGCTTCGAGCTCACCGTCGCCCAGATGAACGAGGAAGCCCAGCGCCTCCAGGCCTACGACACGGTTGCGATGAATCCCAGCGGGCTTCCCGCCGAAGGCCAGGTGAGTTCGGCGTACGACCTGGCACTCTTCGCTCGCGAGGGCCTCTCCCGACCCGACTTCTTCGAATACGTCAACACTCGCGTGATCGAGGACTTCCCCGGCTACATGCCCGACAAACCCGGCGATCCGCGGCCGACCATGCCCATCGCGACGCAGAACCCGCTGTTCATCCAGGGGTACGAAGGCGCTATCGGCGTCAAGACCGGCTGGACGACCGAGGCGGGCCGCACCTACATCGGCGCCGCGGAACGCGGTGGCACGAGCCTCGTGGTGACCATGCTCAACATCGACGGCGAGATCTATCCTTCCGCTTCGGCACTCCTGGACTGGGGCTTCGCCAACATCGACGCAGTCACGCCCGTCGGCTACCTCGTAGATCCAGTCGAAGCCACCTCGGCAGGCAGCGGCTCCGCCGAGGTCTCGCCACCCGCAGTCGAGGAGTCTGCAGCCGATGCCAGCGCCGCAGCAGGTGCGGAGGAGACAACCGCTACTGCTGCTAGGGCGACGGCCTCGCCGAACTGGGGCTGGGTGTGGACCCTCGTCGGAGCGATGGTGGTGGGTGTGATCCTCATCGTGCTCGGCCTGCGCAGTCTTCGCGGACCGGCTCCGCGCGGCGGCGGCAGACGAGCGCGCACCGAGGAGCAGGACGAGGTCGAGCGCGACTACGCGCGCCACTGACGGCGTGGCTCAGCCC
Source organism: uncultured Actinomyces sp. (assembly GCA_964563825.1). GTDB lineage: Bacteria > Actinomycetota > Actinomycetes > S36-B12 > S36-B12 > Mxb001. The sequence continues at coordinate 3,217 of CAZLZC010000001.1, read as the reverse complement.
ACGAGCGGGTACGCCGTGCGCGCCCGCCACCCCGCATCACCGAGTTCGTAGAGCCGGATCGTCTCGACGGTAAAGACGGCCTCGAAGTCGGATAACGCGGCGAATGCCTCATCCAGCGCCTTCTCGTCCAGGTCGAAGGCGACGGTCACGTGGGGGTGGTAAGGGAACCGGAGGTCCACCGCCCAGGGCCCGCAGCGGACGCGGCGTTCGAGATCCTCGCATCCCGGGATTCCCTCGGCCACCGCGAGGAAAACCACGGGGCTAACCGGCCGGAAGGTGCCCGTGCCGCGCAGGCGCATGCGGAACGGCGCACACCCCACCACGGCGCGCTCGAGATGCTCCTCGAGGACCGGGATCTCTCCTGGGTCCACCGACACCGGGGCCACGATGGTCACGTGAGGGGGCACGGACTCCGCTTCAGGGTCGCCCCACGAGCGCCGAGCGTCGCGGATCCGGTCCGCATGCGGCTCCGGAACGTCGATCACGACGCCGACCGTGATCATGGCGTAGGCAACGGCACGAAGCCCACGCGATCGTAAACAGCCGCGAGAGTCGGGGTGGCGGCGGCGCGGGCACGATCCGCGCCGAGGCGGACGAGTCGGCTCAGCTCCGCGGGATCGGACATGAGCTCATCCACCTGGGCGCGGAAGGCGGTGCAGAAGTCGACGACAACCTCGGCCACATCCTTCTTGAGGTCGCCGTAGCCACGCCCTTCGTAGGACGAGGCCACGTCGTGGACCCCGCGTCCGTCAAAGGCGCCGAGCAGAGTGAGCAGGTTGGAGATACCCGGCTTGCCCTCGGGGTCGTAGAGGATGTCTCGATCGGAGTCGGTGACAGCCGACATGATCTTCTTGCGCGTCACCTTGGGGTCATCTAGAAGGAAGACGCACCCGGTGGGCGCGGACTTGCTCATCTTCGCCGTGGGGTCGGCGAGATCGAGGACCTTGGCGGTGTCCTTGACGATGAGAGGCTCGGGCACGACCAGGGTGGGACCGTACGTCGCATTGAATCGCTGAGCCAGGTCACGGGTGAGCTCGAGGTGCTGGCGCTGATCCTCGCCCACGGGCACCCCGGAGGCTTGGTAGATGAGGATGTCCGCGGCCTGCAGCACCGGGTAGGTGAATAGGCCGACCGTGGCCCTCTCCGCACCTTCCCGCTGTGACTTGTCTTTGAACTGGGTCATGCGCGAGGCCTCACCGAAGCCCGTGAGGCACTCGAGGATCCAGGCGAGCTGCGCGTGCTCAGGGACGTGACTTTGGATGAACACCGTCGAGCGCGTCGGATCAAGCCCCACAGCGAGGAGCTGCGCGAAGGAGAGGAGCGTGCGGTGGCGGAGCACCTGCGGGTCATGCTCCACGGTGATGGCGTGCTGGTCCACGACGCAGTAGAAGGCATCGTGGGTCTCCTGGAGGCTCACCCAGTGGCGCAGGGCCCCCAGGTAGTTGCCGATCTGGAAGGAGTCCGCGGTCGGCTGGATACCGGAGAGCACGCGCGGTGGGACGTGGACGGGGATCTCCGGCATGGCGTCATTCTGGCAGCGCCTCATCGTCGCCGCCGGTGGCGGGTCGGCCGGCGGGTCCGTCCGACGTCGGCGTGACGCTGATGCGGGCCACGCGGCGGCCGTCGAGCTCGGTGACGGTGAGGCGGTGGCCGTCTACTTCGACGGCGGCACCGAGGGTGGGCAGTTCACCCAGCTGCGAGACGACGAATCCAGCCACCGTCTCGTAGGGACCATCGGGCAACTCCACTCCCGTCTCGTCGACGAAATCCTCCAGGTTGAGAAGCCCGTCCACGTCTGCGCGAGGACCGGATGCCTCCGTGTCGTACTCGTCGCGAATGTCGCCGACAAGCTCCTCCACCAGGTCCTCGAGGGTGACGATTCCCGCAGTGCCGCCGTACTCATCGACCACGATCGCCAGGTGCTGGCGCAGTCTCCTCATCTCGGTGAGCGCGGGGATGACGTGCTTGGTGCCGGGGAAGAACGCCGTGTCGCGCGCGAGATCGCCCACGCGGCGGGTGGGGCGATCAGCATCGGGGGTGAGTAGGTCACGGATGTGGACCACGCCCACGACATCATCCGCCGACCCACGGATGACGGGATATCGCGAGTGAGGCGCATCGGAGACCTCGAGAATGGCTTCCTTGACGGGGGTAGACGCATCCAGGAATGCAACCTCCGTGCGCGGCAGCATGACCTCCCGGAGCTCGCGGTCTCCGGCATCGAAGACGTCGTCGATAAGGGCGCGCTCCTCTGCCGTGAGCTCCTCGGTCGCGGCGACGATGTCGCGCAACTCTTCGCCCGAGATCTGCTCCTTGCCCGAATGAGGATTGCCGCCCAGCAGGCGCACGAGTGCATTGGTCGAGATCGACAGGAGCCAGATGAAGGGCCGGGTGATCCGCGCGAGCAATTCGACGGGCCCTGCGAGGACCAGGGCCGTGGACTCAGCCCGCTGTAGCGCGATGCGCTTGGGGACGAGTTCGCCGATGACGAGTGAGATGTATGCGATCACGACGGTGACGCCGATGAAGGCAAGGGCGGATGCCCATCCTTCGGAGAGTCCCCAGGACTCCAGGACCGGCGCGAGGGCGGGTGCGATCTGAGCGGCGCCGAAGCCGGCCGAGATGAAGCCCGCCAGTGTGACACCGACCTGGACAGCCGCGAGGAAGCGATTCGGATTGCTCACGAGTGAAGCCAGCGTGCGGCCGCGGCGCCCACGCTGAGACAGGCGCTCCACCTGGCTCTCGCGCAAGGACACGAGCGCGATCTCAGCGGCGGCGAAGAAGCTGCCCAGGAGGATGAAGAAGAGGACCAACGCGATGTTGATCCAGACTTGGCTCACCCGATAGAGGATACGGGGTGGTCAGCCGAAGACGACTGTGAGCGGTGCGTGATCGCTCCAGCGCTCCGCATACGTGGGCGCTTTCCCCACGACAGCCTCACGGGAACGAGCAGCGAGGCCCGGCGTGGCGATCTGATAGTCGATGCGCCACCCGCCGTCGGTGTCGAAGCCTCGGCCACGCCACGACCACCATGTGTAGGGCCCTGGACCGGGGCCGCCGAGTGTGCGCCCCAGGTCTGACCAAGGGCCCGGCTTGCTTCCTGGCGCGCCGAACCATCTGTCGAGGTAGGCACGCTCCTCGGGGAGGAAGCCGGCCTTGTCTCGGTTGCCCTTCCAGTTCTTGATGTCCACCTCGGCGTGCGCGACATTGAAGTCGC